>CANRJN010000001.1 GCA_947630945.1 uncultured Bacilli bacterium
AAAATAAAAATATTGTACAACTATCAAAAATGAGCAAGCCTAGTAATTATAAGGCTTTGCTCATTTTTACTGCAAAATTCAAGATACTATAAAAATATACCATATAGATATATTAATGTCAAACAACTTTACTACATAAAAATAATTTCTATAAACCTTTTTGAAACATCTTCAACCATATAATTTTCTTTTATAAATTCTTTTTTAGCATCATATCTTTCCGTTTTACTTTTAACTATAATATTAGCCCAATACTTAGCACTTTTATCTAAACTTAAATATTTTATTTTTTTACTAATATTTGCTTCATGAGTAATCTTATTAGAAACAAAACATTGTAATCCTGATGCTTGTGCCTCTATAATAACATTTGGCATACCTTCAAAAAATGATGGAAATATTAAAGCATCCATTGCCATTAAGTATTCGTTTATATTCGATTGTGGTGGTAATATTATAACATTATTTTCTAAATTCAATTTCCTTATTTTATTTTTTATTTCACTTTCACATTCTCCCTTTCCTATTAAAAGAAGAACTGAATTTTTTTCAATTTTATTTATTTCATAAAAAATATCTAATAAAAAATTATGATTTTTTTGTTTATTAAATCTTCCAATATGACCATAAATTTTTTTATTATCAAGATTTAACTCTTTTCTTATTTTAATTCTAACATTTTCATTAAACTTAAATTGGTTATAATTTAATCCATTATGCAATATTATAACTTTCCCTTTTTTTACTGAATTTTTACCAAAGACAAACTCTGCCGCTTCTGTTGATGGTGCTACTTTAACATTTGGAATTGTTTTAGGTAAAAATGAAAAAAAATTATTTATAAATACTTTTAATTTATTTCCAACAATTCCAGCATTACTTGATCTATATATTAATTTATTAGCACCACCCATTTTTGCTGCTAATAAATCAATAGCAGCAAGAGATTGTTGACTAGTTCTTAACACATATTCATATTTTTCATTTTTCACAATATTTTTAATATCAATGAAACACTTTATCGGATTTTTAGACTTCATATGAATATTAAATATTTTTCCACCCATTGAAATTATCTCATCATCATAAAAACCTTTATTATTATCAGATACACAAAAATCCATTTGATATTTAGTTTTATCTAATTGTCTATAAACTTTCATTAAAAAAGTTTCTGCACCGCCTTGATTCATACTGCTTACTATACATAATAATCTTTTCATTATATCATCCTATCTATTAAAGTCTTTATTATAATTTCTGGTAAAAATTCATTATATTTTGATAATGCATTTTTCTTCATATTAAATAATTTTTCTTGGTTATTTAGTAAATCAACTAATTTATCATAAAAATCATCATTATTTCCAAATTCATAACTAATTCCTGTCATATTATTATCAATAATTTCATCAAAATTTTCCCATTTAGCAGCAACGATTGGTAAAGCAGAGGCATAACAATCTAAAATTGTTCCTGGTATTCCCTCTGTTTTAAAATGTGTAGGAAATAAAAATACATCATATTTTTTTAAAACACTTACAGTATCATATGGTTCAACTATACCACAATACCTAATTTCATCAGAAAAATTCTTTTTTAAATTCTCAAAAGTCTCATAATAATTTTTATCTATTGGTCCATAGATATCTAAATATATTTTAAATTTATGGCTTTTTTTATTTATTTTATTAATACACCATATTGCATCTTCAATACCTTTTTCAAAAACAATTCTCGATAAAAAACAAGCATTAAATTTATTTTTATTTTTTATTTTTTTTATTTCTTTAATATTTATAGGTGTTAAATGTTTAAAATTTTTCATAACTACAACATTTTTTAATCCTAGACTTTCTAATTTATTTTTTAAATTCATATTTTCAGTATAAATATAATTTAATTCTTTTAAATGTTTTATTAATTTTTTATCATTCTTAGAATTTTCAAATAACCATGATCCAATTAAAATATAATGTAAACATCTATTATATTTTTTATTTAATTTATTAAATAATGGAATAAAAACTTTAACACCTTTATGTGCTGTTAGAATTATAATATTTTCGGATTTTTTTATTGCATTTAAACAATTAAAAAATAATTTTATAGGATTTTTAATCCAATTATGAGTATCAACAATATTTATATTTTTTTTATCATATATTTTTATTAATTCATTATAAATACTTTCTGTCTTAATAGTTTGACCTCCAATATTGTTCTTACTTGAACAAAAATGTCCAACTATTGTAGCTTTATAATCAGTTTTATTCATTTTTTTTAATCTTAAAAATCTATTAAATCCATAGTTAATAATATTACACATAGTTAAAACTGTTGATATTACTATATTAAAATCATTTACTTCTCTATGCATTTGAAAATGATATTTAATTAAACCAAACTTACTTCCAGAAGAAATAGAATTTTCATTTTTTCTATAATATGATAAAACATCATTGTATTTATAACCTACTTTTGATTTTTTTAAAAGTCTACACCATAATGCATAATCATTTCTTTTTCTTAAATAAGGAATATTTTCTTTTCCTAATTTTTCTTGATTATATATAACTGTTAAACAACCAATAGAATTACCAAGTAACATTCTAAAATAGCAAATTTTTTTAGGTGAAACAAACTTTTTATATAATAAATTTCCGTTTTTATCTATATATTCATAATCAGTATAGGAAAAATAAATTTTATTTTCTTCCATAAAATTAATTTGCTTTTCTAATTTATCTTTTTTCCATAAATCATCACTATCTAAAAAGGCAATATATTTCCCTTTTGATTTTTCTATTGCTTTATTTCTAGCAACAGATGCACCACCTTTTTTTTCTAACTTAAAAAATTTAATTCTCTTATCATTTTTTTGATAAGATTTAACAATATGTTCTGTTTTATCAGTAGATAAATCATCAACAATAATCATTTCCCAATTTTTATATGTTTGATTTATAACAGATTCTATTGTCTTGCTTATATATTTTTCACCATTATAAGAAGGTGTTATTATACTTACTAACGGCTTTATATAATCATCTGATGTCATTTTAATCCCTACCATATAAATCTCTTGTATATACTTTTTCTTTTACATCTTTTAATTCTTCTGTAACTCTATTTGCAATAATTACATTTGAATTTTCCTTAAATTTATCTAAATCATCACATAATTTATAATCATCAAAATATTCTTGATTTTTAAGAGTTGGCTCATATATTAAAATTTCAACACCATTATCTTTTAAAATTTTAATAACATCTCTTATGCTACTTGATCTAAAATTATCACTTCCAGATTTCATAGTTAATCTATATACACCAACTATGTTTTTACCATTTTGATTTTCATTTAAAATTTTCATAATTCTATCAGCAATAAATTCTTTTCTAACTGCGTTACTTTCAACAATTGCTGTAATTAATTTTTGTGGAATATCTTTATAATTTGCAAGTAATTGTTTTGTATCTTTTGGTAAACAATATCCACCATATCCAAAACTAGGATTGTTATAATACATTCCTATTCTAGGATCTAAGCAAATACCTTCAACAATTTCTTTTGTATTTAATCCGTTTTCCTCTGCATAAGAGTCAATTTCATTAAAATACGCTACTCTTAATGCTAAATAAGTATTTGCAAATAATTTAATGCTTTCGGCTGATTTAGTTGTGTCAGTAAATAAAACTGGGACATTTTTTTCAATAGCAACATTTTTTAATAATTCTGCAAATACATTAGATGATTTTACTGCTTCTTTACAATTTATATCTCTTCCAACAATAATTCTACTTGGATAAAGATTATCATATAATGCTGTTCCTTCTTTACAAAATTCAGGACTAAATATAATATTTTTATAATTATATTTTTTTATTATACTTTCAGTATATCCAACTGGTATAGTTGACTTTATAACTATTGAAACAGATTGATTAACTTTTAATATATTTTCTATTACACTCTCAATACTACTTGTATCAAAATATCCTTTATTAGCATCATAGTTAGTTGGAGTGGCAATTATTATTAAATCTGCCCATTTATAAACAGGCTCTGCATTTAATGTTGCTTCTAAATCTAAACTTTCTTCTGCTAAATATCTTTCTACTTCTTTGTCGGCAATAGGAGATTTATGATTATTAATCATATCAACTTTTTCTTTTACTATATCAATTGCTTTAACTTGATTATCTTTACTCAATAAACAAGCAAGCGATAATCCAACGTATCCTGTTCCTACTATCCCTATTTTCATCTACTACAACACTTCCTTTTGCTTATTGCTTATATAATTATAACATATTAAAATTAATAATACCATATAAACTATTTTTTTATATTAATCATTTTATTAATTGTTTATTAATTATGATTTTATCATAACTTATATTTATAATTAATAATCTGTTTTATATTTATTCAATAAATCATCATAATTTTTATTAGACAATTTCATATAATTTTGTTTAAATCTTTCATATTCTTGATTCCATGAGTTATATATATATATATTACGATGGTCATCTAAATTATAATTTTCTTTTAAATATTTTGAAAAATATAATGTGTATTTTGTTACGCCATTTATATTAAAATGTGCACCATCTTTAAAATCTGTTTGATAATTTATTCCTAACTCTTTGCTATTTTTAAAATTTATGACTTTAAAATTTTTTTCTTTTAAATAATTTTCTACATAATTTAATCTTTTTATAGCATAATCATGATAATTTCTTTCAGGAATTACAAACAAAACATTTAATTTTTCTGATTTTATATAATTTAACAAATCATCTAAAATTTCTTTATTTTCTTTTGGAAGTTCTTCTATTTTGTTATTAGTGTTAGAATTAATATTTACTGTTTTTAACGAATCCTCATTAAACCAAAATCCCTTGTAAAAAACTCCTAAATATCTATTAGCAGTACCATCAAAAACATTTTTCCATTTATTATGATACAAAAAATAACTAAAATAATAATCTAATTTTGATTCGTTAAATTTCTTTTTATAATTTAATGCCACATTTAATAGTTCTAATTTATTTTTTGAAAATTTTAAAGAATCAGTAACTCTTCTTAGATTTCCATCACTTTCATCCATAAGATTAATATCATAACCAAATTCAGTTAAAGTTATAACATATAATTTTGGATTTTGATATTTTTGTGCTTCTTTTATTAAATATTTTAAACAAACAATTGGATGTGAACCAGTAGTTAGAAATGCTGTTGTAAAACCATATTCATTATAAGCTAGTGTAGGATTAAAATGCATAAAAGAATTACTTCCACCTAAATATATCACATCAATAGAGTTTTTTGGCTCTTTATAAAAATCGCTTATAGAGGTTTCTTCTAACCATAAAACATTAAAAACTACATTAAATAAAATCAAAAAAATAAAAGAAAATAATATAAAATTTATAGCATTTTTCATTTCTACTCCCTAATCAGAAATATTGTTTTTATATTTTAATAAAATTGTGTCAAAATCTTTTTTCACATATGAATTGAAATTTTTCTTAAATCTTTCATATTCACTCTTCCATGAATTATATATATATATATTACGACAATCATTTAAATCATAATTTTCTTTTAAATATTTTCCAAAATAAAGTGTAAATTTTGTTGCTCCATATACATTTAAATGAGCATAATCACATAATTCAGTTTTATAATCTATTTTAAAATCTTCTAAATTATTAAAGTTAATAACTTGATAATTTTCTCTTTCAATAAGATTTTTAGCATAATTTAATTTTTTAATACCACCATTATCATATGTTCTAGCAGGTATAATAAACAAAACATTTAAATCATTGTCTTTTATATATTTTAATAAATCTAATAAGGCTTTTTCATTAAAATTAGATAATTTAATAATATCATTATTCCATTCATAGTCATCATATTTTACTATTTTTTCACTAAAACTATATCCTTTATATAAATCATTTCTTTCACGTTTTGCAGTACCTTTAAATACATCTTTCCATTTATTATGATATAAAACAAAACTAAAATAATAATTTATATAATTTTTATTATTTTCACCATTATTTTCTAACAACTCATTTATTAAATTTAACCTATTTAGTGAAAATTTCATTGAATCTACTCCATTTCTAATTCTTCCCTCATCAGGTAAATTATCATTTAATATTTGTCCTAAATCAATTACGAAAATTTTTGGATTTTGATATTTTTTTGCTTCTTCTATAAAATATTTAACTGTCAAAAAAGATTGAGAATGGTATGCAAAAAGCCCTGTTGTAAAACCATATTCATTATAGGCTAACGTTGGATTAAAATGAGAAATAACATTACTACTTCCAACATAGACTATATCTAATGAATTTTTTGGTTCTTCATAAAAATAATTAATAGATGTTTTTTCTAACCATAAGACGTTAAAAACAATTTTAAACAATATTAAAAAAATTGCTACAAAACTAATTATTTTTACTACATTTTTCATTACAAACTCCTTTAATCCATTATTTTTTATATTCATTTATTAAATAATCATAATTCTCTTTAAAAATTTTTTTATAATTTTCTTCCAAACGTATATGTTCTTTTTCCCATGAACTATATATATATATATTACGATGATCACTTAAATTATATTTTTCTTTTAAATATTTTCCAAAATATAAAGTATATTTTGTTGCACCAAAAATATTTAAATGTCCGCCATCATTAAAATCTTTTAAATAATCTATTTTATAATCTTCTAAATTATTAAAGTTAATAACTGAATAATTTTTATTTTCAATTATTTTTGAGGCCTCATTTAATTGTCTTGCAACTGTATTATTAAAAATTCTTGCTGGAATGACAAATAATACATTTAAATCATTCTCTTTTATATATTCTAATAAATCTAATAATTCTTTATGATTGTATTCTGGTAATTCCCTAGTATCTTCTACCCATTTGTAACTTATTTGTGGTTCAATTTTATCATTAAAAGTATATCCCTTATATAAATTTTCATTTTCATTTTTTAAATCGCCACTTAAAATATCTTTCCATCTATTATGATATAAATTAAAACTAAAATAATAATTTATATAATCAGTATATGGAACACTATAGTGTGATAATTTTTTATTTATAAGTTTAATACGATTTAAAGAAAATTTCATTGAATCTGCTCCTGTTCTTATTTCACCTGAATCAATATTTTTATGCTCATTAATAATTTGTGCAATATCAATGATATAAAGTTTTGGATTTTGATATTTTCTTACTTCTTCTATAAAATATTTAATTGTATCAAATGATTGTGAATAAGTAGCATATATACTAGTAGTAAATCCATATTCTTTATATGCTAATGTTGGAATATAATGTGCTATTACATTACTAGATCCAATATAAGCAACGTCCATAGAATTTTTTGGTTCCTCATAAAAATAACTAATTGATGTTTTTCTTAACCAAAGAGTATTAAAAACTTCTATAAATAAAATAACAAAAATAATTAAAAATAGCGTTGCTTTTATTACTTTTTTCATTAATTATTAATTCCTTTCATGTTGTTTAATAATTATTTAAATAATAATCAAAATTTTGTTTAGTCATATTTTCAAAATCTTTTTTAAACCTTTCATATTCTTTATCCCATGAATTATATATATTCGAATTTTCATTTTTAATATTGTATTTTTCACTTATATATTTTCCAAAATAAAGTGTAAATTTTGTTGCTCCATATACATTTAAATGTGATGAATCTTTAAAATCTGTACCATAATCTATATTCAAATCTTCAACTTCGTTAAAATTAATTACATCATAATTATAAGAATTTATAATTTTTGAGGTATTATTTAATTTTTGTTGATATTCTGTTGAATAAAGTCTAGGTGGTATTATAAATACTACATTTAAATCATTTTCTTTTATATAATTTAATAAATCATATAATATCTCTTTTTCTTCATTATTTATTTCAATTTCTTTTGTACTCCATTTTTCTTCATTTTGTGGTCTAATTCTTATAGAGCCTTCTTTTTCATCAAATATAAAACCCTTATAAATTGTATCATCTTCTCTTTTTATTGATCCATCAAACAAATACTTCCATTTATTATGATATTTTAAAAAACTAAAATAATAATTAATGTAATTTCTATCTTTTTCATCATAATATTTTAATATATTATTAATTAAGTTTATTCTGTTTAATGAAAATTTCATTGAATCAGTTATATTTCTAGTTCTTCCTTCATCATAAACTATGTCTTCATTATTAATTTGTACTAAATCGATTACATAAAGTTTCGGATTCTGATATTTTTGTGCTTCTTTTATTAAATATTTTATTGCAATAAATGATTGAGAATGCCATGATAAAAGACTAGTAGTAAATCCATATTTATTAAATGCAAGAGTTGGATTAAAATGCATAACAACATTACTTGAACCTAAATAAACAACATCTATTGAATTTTTGGGTTCTTCATAAAAATAACTTATAGAATTTTTTCTTAACCATAATTTATCAAAAACAAAAGAAAATATTAAAATAAATATAATGCAAAATATAATACTTTTTATAATTTTTTTCATATACTTCACCTAACAATTTTAAAAATTTCTATAAATAAATGTAGTTGGATCATAACCTACACCGTAACAACCAAAAATAATAATAAAGAATATTAGTGAAAATAATATAATCCATCTAAATACTATATTTTGATTAAATAGTTTTTCTCTGACTGATCCTGTTCTTGATAATAGTTCAACTATAAATAATACTACTAATGAAATAATTAAAATTATAAAATCATATCTATCTAAACCAGCAGTATATAGCATATTTAAATTAAAGAAATTTAAAAAGTTGAGAGGAACCATACTTTTAATGATTTCTAATCCATTTGTAACACTACTTGCTCTAAAAAATATCATAGAAAATGAGAATAATAAATAAGTTCTCAAAACTTGATATAGCTTATAACTAAATACATCTGTTTTTATTCCTATTTTTTTATTTATTTTATCTGATAATGGTCCTAATAAATCTTCAAAGAATATATAAATAAATTGTAATAATCCCGTTGCAATTATAAATGTGTAAGCACCTCCATGCCATATACCTATAATTATCCACATCACAAACATAGATATAAACATTGGAATTTTTTTGCCAACCTTTTTACCAAATTTATCTTTACAAATTTTATTTAATTTTTGCATTAAATCTGATTTTAATAATGGATAAAATATATAATCTTTTAACCACGCGCCCAGTGTAATATGCCAATTTCTCCAAAATTCTGTTATAGTTTTTGAGAAAAATGGAACTTTAAAATTTTCTGGTAATTCAATTCCGATAATCTCACTTACACCCATTATTATGTCAATTGATCCTGAAAAGTTTGTATAAAGTTGTAATGGAAATAATAAAGCAGCAAAAATTGTGTATAATCCATAAAATTTACTATAATTTCCATAAACTCCATTTACAAAATACCCTATTCTAGTAGATATAACTATTATTTTAAATACTCCCCATAATATTCTTACAAGCCCACTACACATTCTATCATAATTGAATTTATGACCTTCAAATAATTTTTCTCTCATATCTTCATATCTAATAAAAGGTCCTGAACTTAAAATTGGAAAATATGTCATAAACAAAGCACTTTTAAATATATTTTTTTCTGCTTTTGAGCCTCTATAAACATCTGTTAAATATCCAATCATAATTAAAGAATAATAACTAAGACCTATTAATGAATTTCTTTCAACTAAATTAAACTTAAAATTTATATTAAATAAATTACATATATGATGAATAGTTATTAAAAATAAATTTGAATATTTAAAATAAATTAAAACTAATAATATTAATGTAATACCTATTAACAGAAACACTTTTGATTTTTTAGTATTTTTATATTTTTCTATTAATCTAGCAAATATATATGCTGATAAAAAAACTATTAATGCTTGTATTACCGTTATAACATTAAAATTTTTATAAAATAAGAAAAATAAACTTGATAATAATAACACTATCCATTTTATTTTTTTAGGAATCACAAAATAAATTAAAATTGTTATAATGCAAAATACTGCAAAAACTAAACTTGTTAAATTCATAATACTCCCTACTTTCTACATTATATTACCATTTGTAATGGCAATATTTTGTCCTGTTATACTTCCAGCTGAATCATGTAATAAAAATTCAATTAATGGAAGTACTTCTTCAACTGTTAAATTTGCTCCTGTTGGACTATTCATAGCATTTTGCTGTACTAATAATTCTGGAACATTTTGTAAAAATTTTGTTTCTATCATAGTTGGAGATACACCATTTATTCTTATACCTTTATCAGCATATTCAGTTGACAATGCTTTTACTAAACCAAGTAAAGCATATTTAGAAGTAACATATGATGATAAATATTTTGGAGGAATATTTGTTGTACAAGAAGTTAACATTACAACAATTCTTCCAAATTTATTTTTAGACATTATTGGTAAAAAGCCATTCAATATTATTACTAATGAACGAAGTGCTATATTTATATCTGTTTGGAATTTTTCCCAAGTAATTTTATTAAATTTAATATTTTCAAATTTTCCTGCTGGAAGATGAACTATATGTGTTGGAACTTTATTCATATTTTTTATTTCTTCTACAAATTTATAAGTATCTTCTTCATCTAAAAAGTTTCCCTTTAATAAAATTAATTTATCACCTATTTCATTTTTTAATTCTTGTAATTTACTATCATCACCAACATGATGAGCAATAATATAATTATAATCATTGTAAATATTTTTAATTAAATTTGTACCTATATCACTTGATGCACCTGTTACTAATAATATTTTTTCATTCATCTAAAACACCTACTTTCATAGTACCTCTTGTTACTTTTTCATTTTTATTATTTAATATTTCATATTTTATTGTAAATTCTTTGAATATTTCATTCTTATCAATTACTTTTCCTTTTATTGTAAGTGGACTATCTTTTAAATAAACTGGTTTTTTAAATAAGATTTCAACACTATGAATTAAACTATATTTTCCGGGTAAATATACACCTGCAAGTGTTGATAAAAATGATGAAGTGAGCATTCCATATACTACTCTATCTTCATAACCTTTTGATAATGCAAACTCTTTATCATTATGAAGTGAATTTATATCTCCTGTAATATTTAAAAAAGCATTCATTTTTTCTTTTGTAATTTCACCAGTAAATTCACACTCAAGTCCTACTTTTATATCTTCAAATTTATATTCATTCATTTTTAACCTCATCTTTTATCTAATAAATATCATACTCTTTTATCAATTTTTCAAAATCTTTATTAGTTAATTCTTTAAATTTTTCTTTAAATTTTATATATTCTCGGTTCCAAGAATTATATATATATATATTGTCACGATGATTTGGTAAATTATAATTTTCTTTTAAATATTTTGAAAAATATAATGTATATTTTGTTGAACCATAAATATTTAAATGAGAAGTATTATAAAAATCTGTTTCAAAGTTAATATTTAAATCTTCTAATGTATTAAAATTAACAACATTTAAATTATTTTCATTTATTATTTTAATAACTTCATTTAACCTTTTGTCACTATCTTTTGAATATGTTCTAATAGGAACTACAAAAACAACATTAAGGTTATTTTGTTTTATATAATCTATCAAATTTTGTAAAACTATTTTATTTTCTTCTTGAAGCGAATTTGACTCAGATGACCAATTATATTTATCCATTTTATAAGTTTCCACTGTTTTTTCAATTATTTCAAAACCTTTAAACAACTCTCTATTTTCAATTTCTCCGTTTAATAAATCTTTCCATCTATTATGGTATATCAAAAAACTAAAATAATAATTTATATATTCTTCTTTTGCGGTATCTTTATATGATAATATTTTATTAATTACATCTATTCTATTTTGCGTAAATTTCATTGAATCAGGAAGTTGTCTAAATTCCCCATCAGTATATGCAGACAAATTATCAGCTGCTTTTGCTAAATCTATTATATATAATTTTGGATTTTGATACTTTTGAGATTCTTTAATTAAGTATTCTGTTCCAGCAAAATTTTGAGCATCAGTAGTCATTAGACCTGTTGTAAATCCATATTTTTCAAATGCAAGTGTTGTATTAAAATGTTGATATGCATTACTATGTCCTATATAAATAACATCTAAGGAATTTTTAGGTTCTTCATAAAAATAACTTAATGGTGTTTTTTTTATCCATAAATAATTAAAAATGACATTCCACAAAACAATAAAAATCAAAACAAAAGAAATTATTTTAAAAATAATTACATATTTTTTCATAATTTCTATTTTACTCTACTTAATATAATATCAACCATTTCTCCAACATTTTTCATTGAAGTAACTTCATTCATATTAAATTTCATACCAAATTCTTGTTCAATTGCTACTACTAAATTAATATGTTCTAAACTATCCCAATCTTCAATATCATTTGAAGTTGTTTCTGGTTTTACAACTATTGAGTCATCATCAAATATGTCTCTAAAAACATTATTTAATCTTTCATATACTTCTTCTTTTTTCATTATTCCTTCACCTCTATTACATTATTTTTATTCTCATAATTATCTAACTCTAATTTATAAGTTTTGTTTCCATCACTATCACATGATAATAATTCAAATCCTTGAGTTTCATAAAATTCTTTAACCATTTTATTCTTTTGAGTTGGATAATAATAACCATAAATTGTTTTAATACCTTTTTCAAGTGATTTTTTAACAAGTTCATCCATCATAGCAAATTCCATATCTCTTTTTAATACTCTACAACTCATTATCCATAAGTCTATATGTAATTCTTTTTTCTTTTTGATATGTCCTATTACTACTGATATAACACCATTATCTCCAAATATATCTTCAAGTTTTCCATAAATTTTAATATATTCATCACTATTATTAACTTCTTCTATATCAGCAAGTGAATATCTCTTAGTAGTTAAATTAAATTGATTACTCTTGTTACTAAGTTGTGAAATTCTCTCTAAATATATTGGTTTAAATGTGGATATTTCTGCTACCATTTTTAATGATTTTAAATAATCATCATAATTATCAAATGTAGCCATCATTTGACTTCTTTTTGCATTATCTTTATAAAGCTCTGTTTTCTTAATATCTTCTTCACTAAAATTAGTTACTTCAAAATATGCATTTCTATCTATAATTCTTATATAATTTTCTGGTACATCTATTTCAGGAGTTGCTATACCTTCAATATATGTTTTAACAATATTTCTCTCAGCTGGGTTATCATCTACAAACACAAAACTATCAGCACCTAAATTTAATTCTTCTGCTATATCTTTTGTATTCATATTTTTAGGATTCCAGTTTGCTTTAATTATTATAAAGTCTTCTGGTCTTAAAGCCCCTGCTGGATGATTTAATCCTGCTATCGCATTTTCATAATCATTTTTAGAGTTAACATTTAAGATAATACCTAAGTTTTTATGTTCTTTTAAATATTCTTGGAATTCTAAATAAACTTGGCCTGTTGGTACTTCTGGACCAATACTTAAATTATCAACTCCATCATCTCCAACTATTCCACCCCATAATGTATTATCTAAATCAAGTACAAATGCTTTTTTATTTTTACCATAAATTGATTTAATAATATTTGCTATATTAAATGATAAATAAGGAATTGCTGGTACTTCCATTGCATATTTATACATATGCCAATAGAATTGATTAGCCCACTTATCTAATCCATAACATGATGATACATAATTAATATCATTTATAAAGAAATTTTTAGTTATATTTGCATAATCATAAAATTTTTGATTTAATCTTGTAATATAATTAATTTTACCATGAATATCACTAGCATCTTTATTACCCAGTAAACGATAATATGGATATTCAAAATTATTTTGAATAATAGTTGCATTAAATTTATTTAATAATGAATCCCATACTTTTTCAAATTTATCATATTCTGCTTGTAACATTTCATCAACTGTTTTTTTATCATCAAGCATTGTTGGATAATTAGTAATATTTCTATTAGTTGTGTGAATATAGATTATATCTGGATTAAATTCATTTAATTCATCATTTCCAAATACAGCATCTTCATAAAATTTATTATACTCAGATTCATAAAAAGTTGGTTTAATTCCATAGTTTAATAAAAATAATTCTAACATATTTTTTATTTCACTAGTCGTTGAACCACCAAGTATTGCTATTTTCTTTTCAATAAAATTATCTTTTTGTAACAATTCTTTTTTAATTTTCCTTTTGTTTTTGATTAATAAATCCGCATCAAAAGGATATTCTAACTCTTTCATTTGTACCTCTTTTCATATAACTCCTAAAAAGTTCATTAATAATATACCATAATAAAGCTCTATCTTCAAGTAAAATAAATAATATAAGGTTAAATAAAAATAAAAAATGTTTAAAATCATTTTTTATTTTTTACAATTATTTCATCTTTTTCTACTTCTTTATTCTTATTTTCATCAATTCCTAATTTTTTACTTATTTTCTTTTTTGCTTTTCTAAAATAAATTCCTAAAAAAGCACCTACTGCAATTACTACTCCAGCAATTGCTTGTATTGCATAAGTCATTACAGATGGATCGATATATGCTTTTGCATTTATTGTGAAAATAAACATAAATCCAAATGCAATAAACATATAAGAAACATATAACATTTTATTTTTCATTTTTATTCTTCCTTTCTTCAACTTTTCTTTGAATTGTATTTATAATATAATTTGCACCAACAACAGAACTTTTACCAATATTATAAACATATTCTTTCACTAAATTTTCTATTTCTTTCTGATAATCCTTATAATTATTTAATATATTTTCTACTATCTTATCTAAATTATTTATTTCTTTTAAAGAAACAACTTCTCCCATTTTTTCTCTTGCCCAAATATTAAAAGGTTCAACTTTTATATTTTTATATTCTGGATTCATCACTTTCATAGGAGTGTCTATAAAAATAACAGGTTTATGGGTAGTAAATGAATATTCATATGCAATTCCAGACCAATCACTTATAAGAATATCTGCATTAAATACAGTATCATTTTTGGAAAAATCCGTTTCTATTATTATATTTTTTTCATTTTTATATTTTTGCTTCATATTTAAAAATTTTTGTTTCATTAATTTTACTTGTTGAGGATGTGGTCTAACTATTACTTGATAATTCTTATTTTTTAATTTATTTAGTATTTCTTCTAAACATAGATCTATTATATTATCTTTTTGCCAAGATGGCGCAATTAATATTTTTTTTATTTTATTCACTTTCTTTTGAGATTTGTAATCATTTATCATATCATCTAAAAGTGAATAACCCCATTTAACAATTTTTCTATCATTTAAATTATAATATTCATTTGTTTTAATAGCCTCTTCATACTGATGCTTACCAACAACAAATACTGTGTTAAAAGCATTCATAGAACATGTACGCATAGTTAAATTTAAACTATCCATAGCATGTGGAATATAAATATATTCTATATCTTTTCTAACAATACTTTTCTTTATGTGATAATTGTCTAAATCCGGCATAGTCATAACGACTACATCAGCATCTATTTTCATCATTAAAGTAATCAATCTTTTTTCATCTATAAAATATGCTTTTATTTGTGAATATTTCTTTTCTAATTCAAATATCTTATCATCATAATCACTAGTTATATAATGAATTATTATATTTGTATTTTTTAATAGATATTCTATAATTCCCTTATAATATTTATAAAAACCATTGCTTTCAGAATAAAATACTAAATGCTTATTTACTATATTGAAAAATTTTTTATAGTCTTCTTTTGATTTAATTTTTTCATTATGAGTTAATTTTATCTTTTTATTAATTTCATTTAATTTTTTTAACTCATTATTTGTTTGTTCTAATTCCTCATAATTTATATACTTTTTAGGATTTATAAAAATATTTAAAAACCATTGTTGTATTATTGCAAATAAATTGCTAAATACCCAATATAGTGCTACACCTGCTGGTACAAAACTTCCTAAATATAGTGATAAACCTACTGAAAAAAACATCATTCCATATTTATTCCAATTAGACTGCTCCGCTTGTAATACATTAATTTTATTTTGAAATATGCATAAAATTAATGCACTCAAACCTGCTATCAAAGGTATTAAAATAGAAATTCCAAGTTCATTGCTTGCAATTAATGTTAAATCAAAACCTAAGAAGTTAAGATTTAATTTATTTATTTTTTCTATATATTCTTTTTCATTTAATAATTCTGAATATTCATTTATGTATTTATTACTTTTTATATCATTAACAACATTTATTTCTAATGAGGATGATTCAACATCTAAAGAATTGTTTTTTACAGAAATATTAATCATATCTTGTGAAATTTCTTTAGGTATATTTAATATATAAGTTAATGGATGATTTATTACATTTACTAATCCAATCAACAATAGAATTTGTATTAATAAAGGAATCAATGATGCAAAAGCATTATAATTTTCTTTTTTAAATAACTTTGACTCCTCATCAGCAATTTTATCTTTATCACCAAAATAATTTATTTTAATTTTATTAATGTCTGGCTGAATTTTTACCATTTTAATTGAATTTTTTTGCACCCATATTGATAATGGTAATAATATTATTTTACTAATTAATGTAAATAAGATTATTGCAATACCATAATTTTTAAATATTTTATAGCAAAAATTCATTATAAAACCCAATATATCTACTAATATCATATTAATCCCTACCTATCAAAAATATTTCCTGTTTTTTTAAATTTTGATATATCATTTGCTTTACCTTCTGTTTCATATTCAATCATATGATTTGGATTTTTAGCAGAAAGATACAAAAAATTTCTTTTTCTATTATAATCAATATTTTTAAATAATTCTGTACTTTTTTTATTTTCTAATAATTCTTTATAAGTTGTAATTAAATCTACATGAGAAATTGGTAAATTTGAAATATTCATTTCATGCTTTTCATTAAATCCTTTAATAAATAAAATAGGATTCATTCTTTCAAGTATTGTATTTTCACTATAACCGTGATCTGCTAAAATTATAATTATTGAATTATCATAAACATTATTTTCCTTTAATTTATTTAAATAAGATTCTATAATTTTAAAATTTGCTTCTACTTTTTCTTTATAAGTTCCATTACTAATTCTATTTAAATTTTTATTCAAATCAAATGGAGAATGTGCACCCTCTGTATGTATAAATTTAAATTGTTTATTATTAACTATTTTTAAGTTTTCATTATTAATATTTTTATAATTATTATCAATTCTCCAATCATAATTATCTGAACTAAAATTAAAATTTAAGCTTTCTATTTTACTAAAATTTTTCAAAAAATAAGGTAAATATTTATATAATATATATTTTAATTCTTGTTTAAAAAAACTTTTTAATTTTACTTTAGATTCACTAATTGATATAACATTATTAACATTATATTTTCTATTATCATTCCATATTAATTCTTGATCGTATAAATTTATTTCATAATCCTTTTCAGTCAATGTTTCAAATAATGGCGATGAATTTAAAGAGTTTGTAGAAAATATATCAAATGGCTCTTCATTTTTATTTATTTTACCACTTAATAATAATGGTATTGAATCCCTAGTAAAAGGATAAGTACTCATAGTATCAGGGAAAAAAGTAAAATCATTAAATATTTTTCTATAATCATCATTATTTTCTATAAAATTATAAAATGTATTTGAATCAACTGCATCAACTAAGAGAATAATAAAATTTTTATTATCAGATACTTTATTAAAATTATTTTCTGTAAAAAGTATATTATCTTTAGATTTAAGTGCATCTGTAGATAAAAGTGTAGATATTAAAGAAATTGAAAGCATACCAAATATTGCAAATGAAATATAAGAACAGTATTTTATTGTCTTATTACTACTTAATTTTTTACTTAAAATAATAGTGGTAAATATCAAAATAGTCCAAATTATTATTGTTAATAAATTGTCTATTTTATAATCATTCCAATTAATATCACTTCCATCTATTAATGGCAAATTTCCTATTAAAAAATTTCCTTGTACATATGTAGCAAAAAATATAACAAATATGCATAGCAATGAAATATTATATATTTTTTCTTTTTTTATTACCTTTTTGCAAATTATAAACCATAAATAACTTAATATAACTAATATTAAAAATATAACTAAAAATATTTTAATTGTTGGAAGTAACATAGTGTGAAAGTCAAACCAAAAATCATTTATATTTGTTGAATACATAATTATTGGTTCATAAATAAAACACATAAAACAAAGAAGAAAACAAACTATAAATATTTCCATACTTTTACCTCTAATCTAAATATTTTTTTAATGCATAAATTAATTTTTCATTATCCTCATTAGTTCTAATTGCCAAACGAATATAATTTAATCCTTTAAAAGAATTTTTTGTTTTTAAATCTTTTATAAAAATATTTTCATTTAAAAGTTTTATTGCAAGTTCAGTAGAATCGTAATTTTCCAGGTAACATAACAAGAAATTTGCTTGTGAAGGATAAACCTTTATTCCTTTTATTGTATTTAATTTTTTTATAAAATTATTTCTTTCTTCTGAAATTTTATTACAAGAATTTATATATGTTTTTTTATATAAATTTGCTATTTGCAAAAAATATTCTCCATAAGAATTTATATTCCATATTGAAATAAATTGTTTTATTTTTTGCAATATTGCTTCATTACTCGTTCCTAAAACGCCTAAACGAACTCCTGGTACCCCATAAGATTTACTAATACTTTTTATTACAATTAAATTGTTATATTCTTCTAATATTTTATTATCAAATAATGTATATCTGTCTTTTTCATCTGCAAAATCTATAAATGATTCATCAAAAATAACTAATTTATTTAATTTCTTACTTTTTTGTAAAATTTTTAAGATATCTTTTTTATTTATAAATGCACCAGATGGATTATCAGGATTAACTAAACAAATTATATCATTATTTTCTATTTCTTTAATAATACCTGAACAATTATATTTAAAATCATTTACTTTAAGATCATATAAGTTTAATTCACAATTTTCAAAGCATCTAATGTATTCATTGAAAGAAGTTTTAGGAAGATACATTTTTCCTTTTAATATTCTACCTAATTCTTTTATTAATTCAGCAGCACCATTACCAACACAAAGATATTTTTCATCGACATCATTTAATAATCTGCTAGCATTTATACATTCAACATATTGACCAGAAGGATATTGTGTTAAAAGTTTTTCAGAAAACATGTTTATTTTGTCAAACATTTCTTTTGGTGGAAAATAAGGATTAACCAAATAGCAATAATCCAATAAATTTTCAAATCTCCAGTATCCACCATATCTTTTTTGAAAGCAAGCCAATTTATCTTTTCCTGTTGAAAAAATACATTTAGCAATATCTAAATCTTGTATATCATCGATTTCATACCATGGGATATCAGAAACATCTAATGCCTTTAAATTACTACGAGATAAATGAGCAATTATTTTTAAAACTAATTCATAATATTCATTTTCTCCATATGCCTTAATATAACTATTTAAAAAAGGAATAAAAACTTGATTTATAAATACTTTACTAAATTTATATATATTAACTGTTTTATAGTAATTCTCCACTTCATTATAATTAAAGTCTTTTTTTTCTATAAATTCAATAACATTGTCATCTTTATCTATTTTAATTACAGTTCCATCCATCCATTGTTGGTATTTTGCCACAGATACAACATTATCATATTTTGATTTAATTAATCTTTTTATTAAGCTATAATCATATATTAAATCTGATTCTAATAAAATAGTATCATCTTCCATTAATAAATCTTTTGCTAAATATAAAGAATATATATTATTAGTTTTATCATATATTGGATTTTCAACAAATTCAATTTTTATTTTTTTTATTATTGGATTTTTACATTCACGAAGTAAAAAATTTTTTACATTTTCTCCTTTATATCCTAACACAATTATAAATTTATCTATACATTTTACAGAAACAAGTGCTTCAATAGTTCTCTCTAATAAGGTTTTATCAAAAATTTCTAACATACATTTTGTATTACCCTTTGTATATTTTCCTAGTCTTTTTCCCATTCCTGCCGCTAACATTATTGCTTGCATTATACTTCCTCCAAAATTAAAAATAATTCTAATGATATTTATAAATTGTTATTAAAAAGCATTATATTATTTTATTGTTTTTTGCACTAATATTATAACTTATATATATATATATTGCAAGACTAAATTAAAAAAACTATTATTCACATTTATCATCGCTAGCCATTAAAAAACTATCAAATTGATAGTTTTTAATTTTTATATTATTTTTCATTTAAAATTGTATTCATTTTTTCCTTAGCAGTATTAACCATTTTCATATCAGGTTCCATAACATATAATAATCTATTAGAACCTAAACTATATGTATAATTATGGCTATCAGAACCACTTACTGAATATGTTTCAATACTCCATCCTGACATTTCATTTATTTGTTGTTTTATAAATGAGGTTATTGTATTTGTTGACATATTAGTTTGAAAAGAGCCTTCTAATGATTCTAAAATACTATTATATTTACTTATCAATACTTTTGAACTTGTAACTTTACTAATAATTGCACTAATAACTTTTTGTTGATTTTCACCTCTAACACGATCTCCTGTTAAAAAGGCTTTTCTTTCTCTTGCAAATGCTAATGCTTGCTTTCCGTTTAAATGATTTTTTCCCTTTTTTATATGTACACTTTTATCAGCAGATGCTGTAAATGCTTTATCAGATACCACATCGACACCACCTATTGCATCTACTACTTTTATTACTGTATCAAAGTTTACTTTTAAATAATAACTAATATCTATATCATAAAAGTTTTCTAAAGTTTCTACACTTTTATCAATTCCATACATTCCAGCATGAGTTAATTTATCTTTAAGTCCTCCACTAGTACCAGCAAGTTGTACATAATAATCTCTTGGGGTATTAACTAAAAGTATTTTATGTGTTAATGGGTTTACAACTGCAAGCTGATTTACATCACTTCTACCTCTTGCCGTTTTTAATTGCCCATATTGGTCAATTCCACTAATATACATTATAAATGGCTTATTTTCAAAAGAGTCATTTACTTCTTTATCTTTTTTTAAGGTTACCTCAAATTCATATATTGTTTTAGTTTTATCTCCAAAATTTTCTACCTCTTCTTGTAACATAGCATAATAACTAGTTTCAACACATAATGCCTCTACTTTCTTTTCAAGTAATTGACTAGACAATTCCCCCATATTATCTGTAACTATTTCATCATATTCTATTTTTTTGTTTAAATTACTTTCTATTTCTTTTTCATATTCATCTAATATATACTCTACTTTTTTGTTTTTAAGATCACCTATTTTAGTAAAATTAGAATCTTTTAAAACAACAACATTAAAGATTAATTTTTCTTCTTTTTCTTGAATATTACCTAAAAAATCATTAGTATTTTTAAGAAAAACATATCCAATTAGAAAAATTATAGAAATTATAAAACTAAATATATAAGATATAATTTTCACAATTTTATTTTTTATTTTAAATGATAATAAATTTAAAATAAAAAATATTACAATTACTATAATAAAATATATAATTAAATATTTATTTGGCAAAATATTAGTCTTTAATAATGTTCCACTAAATAGAACTAAGCTAATTAATAACAACAATGAAAATAACATACTTATTAATAAAAATTTTTTTAATTTTTTCTTGACAACTCTTTTTTTCATATTCTACTTCCTTTTTTTAAGCAAATTAATTATAACACACTACTTTAATTGTATCAAGATATAATTAGTACACACGTTGATTTACCTTAAAATACTTGATATAATGTATTTACAAATTATTAGGAGATGAAAATGAAAGAAGAATTAAAAAAATTAAAAATAATGAAACCTATATTAAACAGTAGAAAGAAAAAACAAATAAAAAAAGAATTTTTAAATGAATATAAAGAATTTAATCATTATTATACAAATAGCGAAAATATATTAAACAAATTAGAATATACAATGCTTCTAAATATTCATGCATTAGAAAAAGGAATGCTTAATGATAATCCAAGACCTTTTGGTAAAGAAAAAATTAATACACTTTTAAATTCTTTAAATCAATATTATTTACATTCAAATAACAAAAATATAAATAGTTTTGCAGTTGAATTAACAATAAGTATTCTTAATTCATATATAAATTTTTATAAAAAAAATAATTGGGAAAATAAAGAGGAGTATAATCAAGTTTTAAACTTTCTAAAATCTTATAAAAAGAACAATTTATTATCAGGGGCTCATACTATTGAAAAAGAGAAGTTTATAGACAATACGAAATTTGATTTTTTTAGTTTTTTAAAAAGTAGACATTCAACTAGATCTTTTAAAAATATTCCATTAAAAAAAGAAGATATTAAAAAGGCTATTGAAATGGCAATTTTATCTCCCTCTGCTTGTAATAGACAAATGTGTAAAATATTCCATATAAAAAATAAAGATTTAATAATAAATTATTTATCAGGAATAGGAAATTTTGATTTAAAAAATAACATTGATTTTTTTCTAGTAACATTTGATATGGATAATTACTTATTTTTAAGTGATAGGCATGAAGGTTGGTTTAATGCTGGGCTTATAAGTATGAATTTTGTAAATGCATTGCACTCATTAGGAATAGGTTCTTGTTTTTTACAATTTGGAAATTTACTTAAAGAAGAAAAAGAATTAAAAGAAAAATTAAATATACCGCTAAACAATAGAATAGCAATTGTTATCGCAGCAGGATATTATAAAGATTCTTTCAAAGTTGCTTATAGCACTAGAAAAAATATTAATGATGTGTATTTTGAATTATAAAAATTAGCATGAAGCTAATTTTTTATTATATTGCGATTAAAAATGCACCAATTATTATAGAAACTATTCCTATAATTTTTTTCTTTGTAATATTCTCATTTAAAAATTTATTAGAAATTATTAAAGTCCAAACATAAGTTAATGAATTTAATGGCAATACAATAGAATAATTTAAATATTTTAATAAATATATATTAATTAAAGCACCTATTATATATAATAGTCCTCCTACATATAAATATTTATTTTTTATTAAATCTTTGAACTTATTATTAGAAGATTTTTTTAAAAAATAAGATGCAATTGAACCAATAAATGTCATAAATAATAATATAACATAATACTTAATCATTCTCACCACCACTTATTAAAATAACTCCAATTATTATTATAAATATTCCTATAAAATCCTTTACTAATATTTTTTCATGTAAGACAATTGAACCAAAAATAATAGTAAAAATATAATTTGAACTTAATATTGGTTGTAATATTGATAATTCGCCATATTTATAAGCAACAATCATAAATAAAGCACCTATTCCATATAATAAAAATCCAATCAATAAATATATTAAATTTTTATCAATTGAAATTTTCCAAAATAATTGTCCAATGCAAACACAAAAAGAAGAAAAAATCATCAATATAATTCCTTTTTTATTTTTTTTAATAGAATTTAGCATACATTTTCCTTTCTAATTTTTTATATTAAATTAAGTACATTATAATGAGATATAGTTTGAATAAAAATAAATATTAATGAAATTGATAATATTGATAGAATACAATAAACTATATATAAGCATAATTTATTATTATCTTTTGAAAATAATATTTTTTTGAAATATTTATAAAACAAATAACAAAATGTATATAT
This sequence comes from uncultured Bacilli bacterium, assembly GCA_947630945.1. Lineage (GTDB taxonomy): Bacteria > Bacillota_I > Bacilli_A > RF39 > UBA660 > CAG-1000. Next base: position 23,945 of record CANRJN010000001.1, read on the forward strand.
TAAAAGAATTATTAATAAAATAGCTATCATTCTATTGGGATTTGAAAAATTACGATAATAATTATCTTTATTTGTTAAGGGAGATACTATATATAAAACTTGTTTGAAATTAATTGCATTTTTTATTACTTCAATGATTAAAATTGTAAAGAGTAAAATATTTATAAACTTTATCTTTTTTATTTCTTCAAAATTTATAATACATAATAAAAATGGTAAAAATATAAAATGACAAGTATATATGAATATTTGGGAATTTCCATAAAACATATGTAAAATAAAATTGTAAAAAATAGATAATAATATTGTAACATTTAATATTCTATTCTTTTTAAAATTTTTTATAAAAAAGGCTACAATTATTAAATAGAATAAACAAGTAAATATTAGTGATAAAATATCTACGTTTTTGAATGCTATACTCTCTTTTTCATTTAAAATAACAGAAGATGAAATTATTGAATTAATATATCCATTTTTAATAAGATTTAAAGTTCTATCTTTATTAATTTCAAAATCAATATAATTTTTTTCACTAATATAATTATCTGTTGATAAACCTAATATAGGGGTATTGCGCCATATAAAATTTTGTAAATGAGATAATAAAATAGATGAAATAATAATTGTTATTCCTATTAATATCGCCTTTTTTAAATTTATTTTCTTTGATATTAAAAGCATAAATAAAATAATTAAAAAGGCTATTACATTAGTTACTGTTATAGATATACTTAAAATTCCCAAAATACATAAATAAATTAAATCTAAATTTGTTGCTTTTTCTTTTTTAAATATTAATATTGTTAAAAGCCACAATAATATAAAAAATAATCCAGCAATGTTATAAGTTTCTGCAACAGATCCAAAAATAATATTTGTAAAGGAAAAACCAAAAATTAAAGAAATTATTATTTTAGAAACATTATTTTTTATAAATATCGTTGTTATTTTATACATTAAACTTATAGTAAAAGCACTAATAAATGCTGAAAAAATTATAGCAGCAATTGTAGCATTATGTGATATTCCTTTTAAAATTAATACAAATGGTGATGTAATCAAAACAAACAATGGATGTACTTTTATTCTTTTATGTGGAGCAAATATATCAGTCATATCATCTAAAACTCTACCAATATCCAATCCAAAAATTATATCCATTTTTGTCTCAACACTATAAATATAAGTTAAATGTACTCCTAATATCAAATATATTGTAAAAAAGAATAAAAATATTAAAAATGCAATTTTATTATCTTTTTTCTTTTTAAATTTTTCATCTGTCCATTCTTCTATTTTACCATTACATACTATATAGGATTTTTTTGATTTTTCTGCTAAAAATCTATCACTATAAGAATCTGAATAAAATTTTTCTATTTTTATGTTTTTAGGCAATTGATTTAATTTTTCTATTCCTTTACAATTTTCTCCTTTAATTTTTCCTGTTTTTTTATCCATATCTGTTGCTATTAATTTAACTTTTTTTAAATTATTAACATATCCTTCTAATAAAAATTTAGGAGAAGCACTTATAATATAAATAGTAGGTCTTCCTTCTATATCTAATATTTCATTAAAAAAATTATATATTTTATTTTTATTTTTATTCCAAAATAATCTTACCATTTCATCTATATTTTCAAATTCCTTTAAAAAACTAAAAAAATGTTCTTTGAATTCTTTTGTTGATATAATTTTTAAAGTATGTAAAATAAAATAATAAATAATAGCTGGAATATATTTCAATAATTTAAATTTTTTTCTTAAACAAAATAAAAAGAAATTTATTGAACTATCACCATCATAAATTGTTTTATCAAAATCATAAATATATACTTTTTCCATATAATACCACTCCTATATAAATAATATAAACAAGTATACTAATCAATAAAATTTTGTCATGCAATAAAGTTTCTACAGGATCAGATAAATATGCATCAGTATTTTCAATATCTAAACTATATTTCATAACAATAAATATAATTATGAAAATACTATATAATAATAAATCACTTTCAAAATTCATGCACCATAAAGAATAAAAAACTAATGTTAAAGCCAAATAAATATGCATAAATTTATCTAAAAATTGAGAATTATAGTATTTTAAAACTTTTCTTGATGTATCTTTGCTTTTTTGAAGTTCACCTTTTCTTTTTCCTAAAACTAAATACAATGAAAAACTTAATACTGTTAAATACAACCAATTTGATATTTCAATATTTAAAAAGCTTCCACCAAAATATACTCTAAGTATAAAACCCATTGCTAAAATTAAAATATCTAATATAGGAATATGCTTGGCATAAAAACTATAAAATATGTTAATTAATATATATGCAAAAACAATAAGTGTTGAATATATAAATGTATTTATTGTCAACATATTAAAATGTAATAATGAACACTGAATTAAAATTATTAGTAGTAATAATACTAATACAAAATATTTTGCTTCACTCTTTTTTATTTTTCCTGATGCAATAGGTCTATTTTTTTTAATTGGATGTATCCTATCTTTTTCATAATCTTGTATATCATTAATTATATAAATTGTTGAAGCAGCAAAGCAAAAGACAACAAATTCAATTGTTGTTAATAATAACATATTAAAATCAAAAAAATTACCACTAAATATTAATGGTAAAAAAATTAAAAGATTTTTTATATAATGTTTGACACGTGCCAAAGTTATATATATATATATATGCGATTCATTTTTTTACTCCTATTGTATATTTTTAGAATTCTTTTTACTTCTCTTTACACTATTTTGCTTTTTTAACTCTTCTATTTCTTCTTTTATACCCATTTTATTAATATATGCATGTTCTCTTTTGAATACTGTTGCAATTGTTTTGAATATAATTTTTACATCTTGCATTAAAGAATAATTTTTTACATATTCTAAATCATAATTTATTTTTTCAAAAATTGATATACTATTTCTTCCGTTTACTTGTGCAAGTCCTGTAATTCCAGGTAAAACGCTAACTCTCTTTCTTTGAGTTTTATTCATATTTTCATAATATTCTGGAATCCATGGTCTAGGTCCAACAAAAGACATTTCACCTTTTAAAATATTAATTAATTGAGGAAGTTCATCTAATGATGTTAATCTTAATAATTTTCCTACTTTTGTAAATTCATCTTCTTTACTGAAATCTCTTACATCGTTATTTATTTTCATTGATCTAAATTTTATTAAATTAAATGTTTTACCATTCTTTCCTGTTCTTTCTTGTTTAAAAAATACTGAATCTTTATCACCAGACAATAAAAATGATATTTTAACTATTGCAATTATAGGTATTAAACCAATAACACCTAAAAAAGCAACAAAAACATCAAATGTTCTTTTAAAAATACTATATACTATTTTAGATATTTTTGTTTTATTTTTTGTCTTTGCTTTTATATTTTCATTAACAATATCAATATAATTAGTATCATCCATAAAAACTGCCTCATTATTTTCCATGATAAACTAACACCCCTTAAATTTTGTTATATTATATCATACAATTATATTTTTTTCAACCTATAAATTATATCTATAAGTAATTATAATATAACATTTAAATTAATGTTATGTCAATTATATTTTATGGAAAATCAAATTTTAAGTTAAGTATGTGTAAATTAATTCTATTTTCACAATAATTTTACATTCAAAATTTAATTTTCTATTTCTATTATATCGTATATATATATATATCAAGGGTAAGTTGTAAACTTTGTTAAACCTTTTTTAAAATGTCAGTATAAGATTTTTTAGAAATGTCAGTATTATTATATGATAGAATATACCTTTGGAAAGGAGGTATATTTTTAATATTATATGAAAAAAGATAAAGAAAAAGCTCTTAATCTTTTAAAACAAAAAGTAAATGGTGAAATTAAAATTACATATCGTGAAATAACTAAACAAACTGGTTATCAAGAAAGGCAATTAATAAGATTATCTCAACAAATAGAAAAAAAGGATATTTCTTCTTTATTAGTTCATGGTTTATTAGGTAAACCTTCAAATAACTCTGTTCCCACCAAAGAATTAGATTATATTAAGAACTTTAAAAAAAAATATCCGAGTATTACTATATCACAATTTATGGATATTTACCACGAAGATGTTATTTGGAATAAAAATAAACAAGATGATGTAAAAAACTATAATCTTAAAGTAAGAAGTAAATCTTTCTTTCAACAATTATATAAAAAAGAAGGTTGGAAATCTCCCATAAAACATAAATGTTTTAAAGGTGAAAAACAGGTTCATTCTTTAAGAGATCCATCTCCTAGAAGAGGTATCCTTATTATGGTTGATGGTACTCCTCATGATTGGTTTGGTAATGGTAAAAAGTTTTCTCTACATATGGCGATTGATGATGCAACAGGTGAAATTCTTGCTGGCTGGTTTATGCCTACTGAATGTTTATTAGGTTACTGTCATTTATTTAAAATTTTATTTGAAAAATATGGAATACCTATCTCTATTTATTCCGATAGAACTACTATTTTATGGGACCCAAAAGATGGCGAGCTAACCGAAGTCGGAAGAATGTTAGATGAACTTGGCATTGAACTCATTTATGCTAATTCTCCAGAAGCAAAAGGTAAAATTGAAAAAATGAATTTTACAATTCAAAATAGATTATTAAATGATATTATTAGATTTAATATTAAAACTTATGATGAATTAAACAAATGGTTTAATAATTATTATATTGAATATATAAATAAAAAATTTGCTTATAAGCCAAAAGAAGAGGAAACGGAATTTGTACCTTTAGATGGTCAAGATTTATCTAATATATTTTGTATCAAAGCCACAAGAACTATTTTAAATGGTAATATGATATCTATTAATAATGAATATTATATTCCTATTGATGAATATGGAAATGATTATGTATTTTACAAAGGTACAAGTGTTGAAGTTTGGCAAGATGTATTCAATCCTAAATTAGTTAGAATATTTAAAAATAATAAAATTTATGGTACAAGACACATTCAAGGTCATAGAAGTGATCCTGTTAAACGAGAACAAAAAAGAATTGATGATCAAAAGATGCTTGAACAAGTTTTAAGAGAAAGAGATGAAAGATTAAAAGCAAGGGCGAGACGAAGTTGAGTTTATCTTGACCCTTGCTTTTTAGATTTCATTAACTACAATTTTTTATTTCAAACAAAGCTTGCTTTTGTTTGTTACCTATCAATTAATTAAAAACTGACATTTCTAAAAAATCTTAACAGGGTAAGTTGTAAACTTAAAGTCTAAATTATAAAATTTTTACATATCATTACTTTATATATTTGTTTAAATTTTTTATTGCAATATTAAATTCACTATACATGGCAGGTCTTTTAACAAAATATTTTTCATTAATTTCTTTTAATATTGATTTAACAGTTTCATTAGAATTTTTCATTTGGATTATATGATTTACATTTCTTGCAAGATTACGATACTCTCTTCTATTATTTGCATACTCTGCATATTTTAAGCAAGAATATTTATAATTATATAATAATTTATTATTATATTTTGGAAGTAAATATTTTTCATAATTTATAATATAATTCATACCATGACTATATACATTTAAATATAACTCATCATACATTTTTTCTTCTATAAATATTTCATTTAATTTCTTTTCACTTGACTCATCTTTTCTTAAATTTTCTATTATTTTATTTCTTTCTATATCCCAATCTTTATTATTATAAAGTTTCTTAATTTTAAGATATGTATCTATATCATATTTATCAAATTTATAAAAGATTTTATATAATATATCTTTATATTCGTTAATCTGATTATTTGCTAAATATATTTCAGATAATTTATTTGCATAAGTTTTACTATCATAATTATTTTCATCTAATCTTTCTTCTAATTTTTTAATTGCATCAAATACTTTATTATTTTTTATTAATTCATCAATATATTTTATAAAAACATCTGAATCATATGAATATTTTTCTAAAACTTGAATTATTTTTTCTTTTTCCTCCTTAAACTCATAAATTTTAGTTAAATAATTAACATAATTTATTCTCTTATAAAAATATATTTTATCATTAGAACTATCAAGTTTTATTTCTAAAAATTTTTTTATTTCATCTAAATATAATTTATCATAAATAAAATATTCTAATATAGGTTCTAAATCTACTCCATAATTATATAAATTATCTGTTTTTAATTCATCTATTACATAATCAAAAATCATTTTTAATATATCACTATTTTTATTATCAATCTCATCTAAAATATCAAAAATTATTTCAATAGAATTTTCTGCTATAACTGATGTTGAACCACTCGAATCATCAATATTAGTATTAGGAATTGAATCTAAAATAGTCATAATAATTATTAATGCAGTTTTATAGTCCTCATTATCTACTAATTTACTTGCTTCATCAATAAATTCATTCATAGTATGTTCATATTTAAATGTATTAGTATAATCAATATATCCATCTCTATTACAACATCTATCAATAGCATTATAAATTTTATTTTCATATTCTTCTTTTGATAATTTTGGAAAATATTTACTAAATTCTATTCTAAATCTATTTAATAATTCACTATCATTTTTTAAATTTTCATAAATAAATTTTTTTATTTCTTTTTCAGGTACCACATTAACAATATTTTCTAAATTATAATCGTTATTTTCTTTATCTATTCCTTTATCATTTAAATAATATAATAATGCAGCCATATGTTTACAATATTCACCAGATTCAAAATAAGGGCAACTACATTCTCCATCAATAAAAATATTATCTATAATTTCAAGTTCAACTTTATAATCATAATTTCCAATTACTATTGCACTAACAATATTATCATTTACTACTATATTACTAACTCTATTTTCACAATAATATTCATATCCTCTTTTCAAAATATAATCATTAAAATCATTTTCAAACTTTATTTTCATTTACTACTCCTAAATATTTATATAAATATTGTATCATATATAATAGTATTAATAAATTATATTTGATTTTATTAATTTTTTTGATTTATATTAATTATATAGTATAATGATAGTAGAAATTAACAAATAATGTAGGAGAAGTATATGATAGATATTAAAGATTTAAAACATTTAGCAAAACAAAAAGAAAATGAAAATTATAGATTTAGACAATTTTTAAAAATACATGCTGATGAAGAAGAATTAGATAAACAGTTTAAAGAATTGCATAATAAATATTTTAAAATATATGATTGTAAAAAATGTAGAAATTGTTGTAAAGAAATTGGAATTAGTATGGATGAAAATGAATTAAATAAAATATGCGAATATTTAAAATTAGATAAGAATAAATATATTCAAGAACATTTAAATGAAAAATATGGAGAATATACATTTAAAGAAAAAAGATGTAAATTTTTAGATGAAAATAATAATTGTAAAGTTAAAGAATGTTTACCTAAAAGTTGTAAAGAATATCCATATACTGATAAAGAAGAAAGATTATTTAGTTTATATTCTGTTATTTCAAATGCAAGTGTTTGTCCTGTTGTATATGAAATATTAGAAGAACTTAAAAAAATATATAATTTTAGGTAATATAATTGTTTTTATAGTGGTTATTTTCATTATTAGTAGTAAACAATATTTTTTATAAAATGGTTATTGTGCATTTAGCAAACTTTTTGCTGTGCAAATAACATCTCGTCCTCTAAAGTAATTCATAAATACTTTGACTATATTAGTCTAATTAAGTTCTACTAATATTTAGAAAAGTTTATGTTAGTTTAGAAAAATTTCTAATTTTTGAGAATTAAAGTATAACGATTTTAAAGTAAATTACCACATACAATCAACTATTGTGGCAATTTACTTTAAAATTATATCAATAGGTGATTGAATTGATATTACTTTACAAAGAACTTATCAAACAATATAAAAGTGATTATGAAATTAAAAAGTTAATTAAAATTGGAAAGATATTTAAGATAGAAAAAGGAATTTATAGTGATCAAAAAAATGTAAATTATTTAAAAGTACTTACTAAAAAATATCCTAACCTTTTTAATTATGTAATTGATATTCCTTTATTCCTCTTATATAAAAATCTTTATTTCTATCTTCTATATAAAATGGCTTTATATCAATGGTTTTTATTCTATATAAAAAGAACTGTCCATAATGAACAATTCTTATTTTTATTACATAATTATTTACATAATACAAAGTTATTTATAATTTACTAAAATCATCAATTGCATCTAAAATTTTATATATACTTGTATGTGGATTTGATTCTATTAATTCTTCACCACTACTAACAGCTCTTTTCTCTAATAGTTTTGCAGTTGTTCTAGCTTTATCAGTATTACATTTTATAAATTTATACATATCTATAGTTTCTGTATATGTACCATTTTCTTTTACAATTTCTTTTTTAACTTTTTGACTACTATCAAATTTCAATTTATTATCTCTATAGTGTAACAAATACCATATTTCAAATGTTGGAGCCGATGTTATTATTTCTATATTATTTTTTAAACACTTCTCTTCTATTTCTTTTATCTCATTTATTCTTCTATCATCTAAATCTGTATCTAATACTAAAAATATTCTTACATTATCTTCTGATTTAATATCTTCGTTTTGAATATATTTTAATAAATTATCTAACATACCTTTTGGATCTGTAGCATTTCCTGTTGAAAATTGTATTCTTAAATCTCTTGTGCAAAAATGTCTAAAATAATAATATTCTGATGATTTCATACCACCTTCAGAACATATTATAATTAGTGGCCTTCTTTGCTGAATTTTTATTTGTCTTCTAGCCACAAATCAATGTCTCTTATAAATGGTATTGCTCCATATCTACCATTTATATAACCTTTCTGAATATTTTCATCTTTTCTTACAGGAAATGAATCAAGTGGATACAAATCAGAAACACCTGTTTTTGAATTTTTTTCAGTAAACCAAATTTGATCTCTTCTTAATAAATTAAGATTTAATAGATTTGTTGCATGTGTCATAAATATTAACTGACTATTAGCTTTATTAATATCTTTATTATTAAATAGTTTTATAAGGAACTCTACTAATACTGGATGCATGCTTTTTTCTAATTCATCAACAACAATTATTTTAGTACTTTCAAATGATCTTTTTAAAAATGGTGCTAAAGCAAATAATACATGAGTACCTGAAGATTCATCATTAAAATCTAATTTATAATGATGTGAATTATTATTTTCATCAACGACTTCATGTTCTAATTCAATTTTTATATCATGCATTTTAAATGTACCAATTGCTTTTAAAAAAGATGGCAGATTCATATTTACATCCATACTATCTACTTCTTTTTCTTCATAGTCAACATGCATATCTTTAATTAATATATCTGCTTCTTTCAATAATTTCAAAGTAAATTCTTTTAAACTACTATTTTCATTACAATATTCTTTTAAATCACGAGATGAAATATTATTAAAAGAATCACATGTTTCTATAGAATTACTAAGCCATAAATATGCATCTTTTGTTTTTTCATAATTCCAATTTGTTGCTGTTGATAAAAACAATTTATTTTCTGTATTTTTTAATTTCAATGAATCTAATTTATTTTTATCACTATTAAACTCATATATATTTGTTTTAGTTCTTGTAAAGATATTTGTTGGCTTTTGAGTATAATATGCATCTAATATTTCATCATAAATTTTATTTATATCTGCACTAAAATAATATCTATACTTTATGCCATTAGTAATAAAGAAAAACTCAAATTCACTAGGTTTATTTTTTGTTGTTTCATCAAATAAAAATGGTTTCAAAAAATTCCATTTTCCCCCTACTGGAATCAAATTAGAATTTCTTATCATAAGTATTGCACACGAAAAAGCCTTAAATAAGTTAGATTTACCAGATGCATTTGCTCCATATATAGCAGCTGTTTTTAATAAATCTAACCCATTTTTAGCAATTATATTATCTAAATTCTCATCTCCATTGCCTTTTTCCATTGATAAAGTTACTTTATTTTTAAAAGATAAAAAATTTTTAACACTAAATTCAATAAGCATAAACTATCCCCTCCAATATTATTATACTATTATTTATGAAAAAATATAGTTATTTTTTACTTTTTTGTATTTTTTTCACAAATTCATAAATAATATTATATATTTTAAATAATATTATTGTAATTGTCAATATAAATATTTGAATATCTATAGCAAAAGTAATTTTTTTGCTATAATTATATGTAATGTGATTCCAACATATTTAGTATATTGGAGAAAAAAAGAGCCTTTGCTCTTTTTTTCGTTACTTCAAAAATTTATACCTATATATCTTATTTCTCATCTTCTAAAAAGTAATTAACTAATTTTTCATAATTATCTTGACTATTTAAACAAGTATCAATTAAATAACCTTTTTCATTATGTAATTGATATTCTTTTATTCCTCTTATATAAAAATCTTTATTTCTATCTTCAATATAGAATGGCATTATATCATTATTTAAACATTCTCTAAACATTATCATTCTTCCTACTCTACCATTTCCATCTTGAAAAGGATGAATTCGCTCAAATCTAACATGAAATTCTATAATATCTTCAAAACTCTTTTTAGATATTTTATTATACCAATTTAATAATTCTTTCATATCTTTTGAAACATTTTTTGGAAGAGATGTTGTAATATCCCCTACAAAATTTTTTTTCTTTTTATATTCTCCTACATTAAACCATTCTTTTTCACTATCAGTAAGTGTTCCATCTTTTAATATAAAATGAAATTTTTTAATCATATCTTCTGATAATTTTTCATCAATAGTATCTAACATATATTTAAATAAAGTAAAATGATTTTTAGTTTCTGTCGCGTCTTTTAAAACAATAACTTTATTACTACTTGTAAGAATAGTTCCTGTATCATATATACTAGATGTTTCATCTGGAGTTATAGTTGAACCTTCAATGTGATTTGAATTATATGCAAAATCTATCTGTGTTTTATGATAAAGATTTCCAGATAAATTCATATTTTTTTGTTCAATCAATGCTTTTTTTAATTTACTTATTTCCATTTTTTTCTCCTATATTTTAACTTTTTCAATACAAAATGGCGTCCTAGGGCAGAGTCGAACTGCCGACTTACGACTTAGGAGGTCGTTACTCTATCCAACTGAGTTACTAGGACATATATAAATGTATTTATTTTAACATTAAAAACATTAATAATACATTTACTTCTAATTTTAATTCATATCTTAAAAATTCATATACACTTATTAATTTATCACTTATACATACTACTTTTGATTCTTTATAATGTGGTTTTCCTTTTACAACAGGAAACATATGTGTAAGTATAATATCTTTTTCTATATCATTTACTTTAAAACATTCTTCTGAATTTTCAAGTGCTATTCTTGGATGATTCTTTAAAAATGTATGATAACTCATATTATTTTTACTTAAATCATCTAACGTAAAGAAATCATGCATCATAGCACCTCTTGTACAAGATACATAATCAAGTTTTAAAGTTTTAGATATCATAAAACTAAGTTTTGCAACTCTATTTATATGATCTAATCTATTATTACCATGATGCAAAATTGATTTTAATTCTCTATATTTATTTACATTATTAAATTCACTATATATATCATAATATACTTCTTTATTCTTTTTCATAACCATCATATCCATCTAGAAATATATAAATTTCTTGTATATCCCTCCATATATTTATTATATTCTCTTATTATAGCATTAACGATACATCCTACAACATTAGTTTCACTTTTAGAAACTTTTAATGTTTTTAATGAATTTATTATTATATTTTTAAATTCTCTATCATCAAAATATCTTGCAACTGCTGTATCTAAATCTACTGCTTTTTTTAATTCTTCTTTAACTCTTGCATTAATTGTAAATATGTATCCTTGATATATTTGAATAATTTTACCACTCATATAATCAAATTCACTAAATTCTTCATTAATAATTCTATAATAATTTTTACAATATTTTACAATTATCTTATTTTCAAGATATCTATTTTCCATTATATCACCAAAGCCTTAAAATGTCATTAAATGTTACATATATCATTAAAATAATCATAGCACCAAAACCAACTAGATTTAATATTGCTTCTAATTTTTCTGGTGTTTTCTTACCCATAATCTTCTCTATAATTAATATAAATATTCTACCACCATCAAATACAGGAATTGGTATTAAATTAACTATACCTACATTTATACTTAAATATGCTGTTAAATAAAGCAATACTTCTAATCCTTGATATTTAACTGTATCAACTAATGAATATATTCCAACAGGACCACTTAAACTATTTGCAGATACTTGACCTGTAAATAATGATCCTAATATTTTAAATATTGTTACTGTATTATCCCAAGTTCCTACAAATGCATAACTTATCGCGTTTAAGAATCCTTTTTTGTATGTAGCACCACCATATTCAATTCCAAAACTTCTTACTTCTTCGTTATCTTTTTCACTTACATCTGGTACTACATTATATTTTTTAACTTGTTTATTTGGTTTTTCTACTGTTATTTCATAATTATCTTTTAATTTTTTAGCAATTGCTTCTAATATAAAATCATCTAATGTAGAAATCTTTTTACCATTTATTTCAATTATTTTATCTCCACTTTCAAGACCAGCATTGTAAGCAGGACCACCCTCAACTACTGATTTTATAATTGGTTCTTCAACAGGTTTTCCATATAAAAGTCCACTAATAAAAAATAATACAATTGCTAAAATAAAGTTAAATACAATACCATTAATTAATACCCAAAATGTTTTAAAAAATCCTTTGTTTTCTAGTATTCTATCTTTCTTTATTTTTTTATCTGGCATCTCTTTTTCTGCCATAGAAACATATCCACCTATTGGTAATAATCTAAGTGAATAAGTAGTTTCACTTTTTTTAGGTTTATGTTTTAAAAGAAGTGGTCCCATACCAAGAGAAAACTCTTCTACATATACTCCACTTTTTTTAGCAGCTATAAAGTGTCCAAATTCATGTATAGATATAATTAATCCTAAAATTATAAATAATATAAGTAATGTAATTATAAAGTTCATTTATATTTGCCTCCTAGAAAAATGATACTAAATAAGAAAATGCAAGTATTGCAAATAACACACTATCAAGTCTATCTAATACTCCACCATGTCCTGGCATAATATTTCCATAATCTTTAACACCAAAATTTCTTTTAATTGCAGAAAATACTAAATCTCCAAATGCTGATATTAATGATAATGCAAGTGATATTACAATTATTAAGAATAAATTTGCATAAGTATTAACAAATGTTACAAAGAATACACTTCCAAAGAATGTTCCAAAGAATAATCCTCCAATTAAACCTTCTACTGTTTTATTTGGTGAAACTGATGGACATAATTTTATTTTTCCTATTCTAGTTCCAAAAAAATGTGCAAATGTATCAGACATTATTGTTATTATTACTACATATAATAAATATAATACATTCATATTTCTAATAATAATTAAGAAATTAAATGATGTTGCTAGTAACATAGTTATTGCAATTATAAATACTGCATCATTTACACTATAATCTTTTCTCTTCATAACAAGTAATGGTAATAAACATACAAATAAATTTAATATATAAAGTCTATAATCAATATTAAAGTCACTACTATTACTACATGATGATAAAACTATACAAAGATAAGATATAAATGTAAGAATTTTAACAAATGGATGTATTTTACTTTCTTTTTCATATACACTTATCATTTCATAGAATCCAATAATACTTAAAACCCCTACACCAAAATAATATGCATAACCACCTATTATAATTAATGGAATAACTATAATTAATGCTATGATTGCACTTATAACTCTTTTTTTCATTAAATCACCTTTTTAATTATATCACTACATATGCTTTTTAACAAGAAATTATGATAAATGAAAAAGAGTATTGCCTACTCTTCGCATAATTAATTTGTATTTCTAATAGTTATAATATTTAAATCCAATAATATAATTGATATTAATGATAACAAATTATAATAATTTTTATTATTATAAATATATTCTTGTTTTTCAAAAATTTTCAAAGATGTAATTGAAAAATCATCTAAATTATATTCATTAATGCCTAAATTTATTAATGCTTTATTCATCATAGCAGTAGCTTTTAAAAGTTTATTCTTATCTATATCTTGTATTTTATAATTCTTATCTTTAATATAATTTTTTAAATTTTTTTCTTTTAAAAATAGAGTCTTATTATCAAAATTAGAAATAATATATGATTCTATGCATGGATAACTTAATAAAAGTAGTCCATTCATTTCTTCATTCTTATTTTCAAGTGAATTTCCAAATTTACTTAATAATTCTTTTGTAACTCCAACAGGGTTTGACTTATTATCTCTATCCCAAATGAAATACACATGAATATTTTTAATATCTATTCCATACTCAACATATAAGTATTTAAATAATTCATTAAGATAATCTTTATCTTTTTTTATAGATGATAAATTAGAATTTTTTGAGTTTATTACAATTATACTTGAATTTTCATTTCCTTTCATCACAAATTTATCATAACTTTTAAATATTTTTTGATTTCGACTTTTTTCAATATATTTATAATGTAAAATATTTACAAATATATGTTTTAATAAATCAAACTCAAATTGCCCCTCTACAATTATTAAAACTGAACCAATATTTTTCTTTATATTAATCTTTAAAGATTTTATTGTATTTTGGCATTCCATCAAATACTCCACTTAAATACATTTTTTCAGTATTTTGTGATTCTCTTGGCATTTCATCAGAAAATCTTTTTAATACTGAACCTTTTTTAGAATTAAAATAAACTGAATATATTTGATCCGGTCTTAATAAAGTATTATTTAATAAATTTGTTGAATGTGAAGCAAAAAACAATTGAGAATTTTTTGAATAATGAAAGAAATATTTAACTATACATTCTTCCAATTCATTATGAAATCCACTACTAAATTCATCTATAATTAACATACATTCATTTTTTATAGCATGTAAAAATGATGGTAATAATTCCATTAATGTTATATTTCCAGTAGATTCAAATATTTCAGGAATATATATATTTGTACCTTGTTTATTAAAAGAAATAAATTTATTATTATCACTTGATTTTACATAAAATTCATCCTCTTTATTAGGAGTTTCTGTTCCATATTCAATTTTTTGCTTATAATTAATTTTATTTAAAAATTGATTTATTTCATCTACTGTATTGTTATCTAAATATTCATGTATTAATAAATCATTTCCAGTATAAGTAACTATATCTCTAAAATAACAATTTATAAAAACTGATTTTTTCAAATATTCAAACCATTTAATTAAAGTTTTATTTTCATAAAAATTAGTATCAAAATATATTCTACGTAAAAACAATAATTTATTTGAAATTTCATTTACTATTTTTTCTTCATTTAAAGTAAATTTACCAGTATTTCCTAATCTTTCTAATATAATTTCATTATCAAATATTAATTTTTCTGAAATTATTTCTTTAAGACTTAACTCAATTGAATATATAATCTCCTTATCTTCTTCAATAAAAGTATATTCAAGTTTGTAATTATCTTTTTTAGTATAAAAACAACTATTAACCATATAATCAATATCACTATTTCCAAATAATAAATCTAACAACAATTTAATACTTTCTAATATTTTTGTTTTTCCAGAAGCATTCTCTCCAACAAATAAACAGCCTTTAAGTATTCTGCTATTTCCAACATTTTCATTTTCTAGAAATTTATAATTTGTAGCTGAAAAATCTATTTCCGTAGGTTGCATAAATGTAGTGTAATTATCTAATTTTATTTTTTTTAACATACTATAAATCCTTTCTTATTTTTATTATATGACAAATGTAAAAAAATTACAACTTCTTTTAAATAAATGTATTTTTTTTACATATTATACTATAAATTAATCATTTGTCAATATGATTTAAATATTTAATATAAATAATTAAATAAATTTATTAAAAAGAGTATTTCTACTCTTCGCACAACTCTTCAATATTATCTTCATAAGATAGTGTTGAATTTTTATAATTTTCACACCAATTTTTATCCATTTTTATTTGTTCAAATTCCAAACATTCATTTCCATCATATTTTGCTTTACTAATAGTTCCTTTATTTTTAGAAATACAATAATAATTAGTAGTATCACTTTCATCATACATCCAATCATAATTATCTTCTACTTCTTTAAATTCTGGAAATACAACTATTTTATAATCATCTACTTCTAATTCTTTATTATCTTTAACAACTACTTTATATTTATTAATTTCATAGTCATACGCAACATGTATAGCATTTTCTAATTGCGTATCACTATTTATATTTTCTACCATTTCACTTGTATAAATTCCTGTATTTGTAAGTAATTGTAAATCTTTCTTAGATATTTTTATTCCAGCATTATTTGTATAATAACCATCTTTATATTCATAATTTTTATTACATATTGCATCTTTATCACTATAACTACCTACTGTATAAGTTTTATTAACTTTACAATACCACATTCTATAAAACATACCATTATATACAATTAAATCACTATTTAATTCTTTTTTAAGTGCTATTTTAGGATTAGTATTCTTAGTTTTAGCAATATAATAATCTATATAACACCCAGCACCTAAAATCACAAATATACCAATTAAAATTAATATAATTTTTACTACTTTTTTCATATTTACTACTTTCTACTATTTAACAAAAATAGTAATTTTATTATATTATTTATTTTAATAAATGTAAACTATCTTTTAAAATATTATGATAACACATTTTACATTTTGAGAAAAAATCATTTTACATTTTGAGAAAAAATTGTTTTACACTTTGAGAAAATTTTTTATTACTTTTTTATATAAAAATAATATACTTTTAAAAATATTTTAAATGTTTTATAATACATAAGAGGTGTTTTTATGAAAAAGATATTTATAATATTGTTATTAGTATTATCAATAACTAATATTAAAGCATATGAAAATGATTATTTTAAGATAGATATTCCAAGTGATTTTAAAAAAGAACAAGTTGAAGATAACATATATAAATGGACAAATAATAACAAATATATTGCTATTACTATTGCAGATAATTCTAATTTAAAATATGATATATCATCTTATACTGATACTGATATAGAAAAACAAAAAGAATATTTAATGAAAAATTTAAATACAGGACTTGAAGACTATAAAGTTAATGTAGAAGTACCATATATTAAAAAAATAGATTTAAATGATAAAACTATTTTAAGATATAGTTTATATTATCCAACAAAAGAATCAACAGGATATGATATATATCAAATTGGAAATGTATTTACTACTAAGAATTACATAATTACTATTATTTATAGTAGTGATAATGAAATAAATGATAGTGAATACTCATTTATAAATAATTTTGAAATTAAAGATGATAAAGTAATTAGTATTGATAGAATTAAATATATTTATTATATTGTAGCAATTGGAATAATATTAGGTGTTATTGGATATATTTTATCACTTAAAAAACGCAAATAAATTGCGTTTTAGTTTGTTATATTATCTTTAATTTTACTTAATATTAATTTTTCTTGTCTTGATACTTTTGCTTGTGAAAGTCCCATAACACTAGCAGTCTCCATTTGTGATAATCCTTGATAGTATCTATAATCAATAAGTTTTTGAGACATATTATCTAACATTTCAAGTTCACTTTTTAATAATATTTCATTATCTACATCTTCTCTTTCATCAAAACTAAAATCATTATAAATTGTTTCATCATCATTTATACTTTTAGCAAATGATACACTTTCTATTATATTTAGCATTGATTTTTCATCTATATCCATATATTTACATACTTCACTAAAAGTTACTTCTCTTTCATATTTAGTATATAACATATCTTTTATTTTAGTATATTTTCTATAAATATCATAAACTTCATCACTAACTATAATATTTTTATCTTTTTTTAGAAAATCAATCATTTCACCTTTTATTGATTTATATGCATAAGTAGAAAATTTACAATTAGACTTACTTTCATCATATAATTCATCTGCTTTTATTACTCCAATACATCCTGCTTGACATAAATCATCAAAATTAGAATAATTTTTATATTGATTTGCTAATTTATAAATTAAACCTTCACTCTCTAAAATTCTTTGATATTGTAAATTGCTCATAATTTAAACACTCCTATACTTGATTTTTCATCTTTTGATTTATAACAATAATCAAATACATCACTATGCTTAAAATTATCTTTTAAATAATTATTAAGTTCACATAAAACTACTTTTCCTTTAAATCTATTAACTATATTAGATACTTTTATTAAAGAATTAATACCTCTTTTATCTATTAAATCTACATCTTTTAGATTAATAGTTACATATTTTGCATTTAGTCCTAGTATTATAGGAATAACTTCTGATTCAAATTTTTGTATTTTATTTCCTACTAGAACTCCATTTACTTTAATATAAAGTATATCTTTTTTATAATCAATATCTGTTTTCATAAGAGTATATTACAATATTTTTATAAGTTTTTAAATCAATTCGACAAAACTAGATTTATTATTCAACTTTAATTTTATTTTTTTAATATTTTTCTTTATTATTAGAACTATAATTGTAATTAATAATATTATTGATATAGTAAGTAATATAAAATAGTAATAAATATTATCTAATGTTTTAGGATTATTTATTTTTTTAGGTACTTCTTTTGGTGTTTCTTCTGGAATTTCTGGCGGAGTATCTTCTGGTGTTTCTGGTGGTGTTTCTGGTACCTCTTCTTTTTTATATTTTTTAACTATACAATATTTTTTTATACAATAGTGTTCTGGATCTGTAACTATATTACCACTATCATCAAATACTAATTCATCATTTGTTATGTATCTATAAAATGTCTTTTCACTTGAATCTAATCTAGTATAAGTTTTATCATTATAATCTTTATAATATTTATCAGTTAATTTTCTTTCTATATTATATGTTTTATATAATTTATCTGTATAAGTATAAAATGTTTGACTTTTAACTAAATTAGGATTTAATTTTGATGGATTAATTTCCATAATACAATTTTGTACTTCAAATGAATTATTATATATAGAATATTCATCTTTTGATAAATAATTAAATGTAAATGTATTATCATTTTCACAATTACATTTATAATAAAGTTTAACTAACAAATTATTAACATTTTGATTATTTTTAAATTTAATATTAATATTTTCTTTATTTTCTATATATTCATCATAATTTTTATCAACTAATTTTGAAAATTTTTCATCAATAATTAATTCTAATTTTTCTTGATTAGTATTATTAATAACTTCTATTTCAGATAATAATACTTTATCTTTAAAATTAATATTATTAATTGTTAAACCATAAATATCATTTTCAGTATACTTAGTATTTCTTACTTTTTTATTAATTACTCTATCAATAAAATGTTCTGGCTCTATTAATGATTCTTCACTTTCCTTAGTAACTTTAAAATCATTATAATCAACTAATTTATTATTAAAGTCTTCTTTTTTTAAATATTCAATATTAGATTCAATATCTTTATACCACAAATATCTTTTTTCACTTTCAATTAAATTACTATCAATTCCTTTTGGATATTCACTTGACCACTCACTATAAGTAAGTTCATAAGCATAAACTTTAACAATACAAACAAATAAAATTAATGATAATATAACCTTTAAAATATTTTTCATTTTTACCTCCTCTACTATATAATTAGCCATGAGTGAGGTAAAACACTACTTTTTTTGAAAAATTTTTTAATTTTTTTATTTTATTCTTTTTCCAACTATTACAAGTCTTCCATTAGTTTGAGTATAATCACATGTTGAAAGTGTTATTAATTCATCTGGATAACTTGCAGATTCATCTATTTTATAAAGTGAATTTTCTTTTATAAAATCTATATATTCATTATATTCTTCTTCATTTTTTGCATTATAAAATTTATAATATTTATATTCATCATCAATAACAGTATATATTTTTGATAAAAATACCGCGATAATTTGATATTCTTGTTTTTCATCTAATGTATAAAAAGTAAATTTACTATGTTCTTTATAATAACTTTCTTTTTTATATCTTGGAAGTAAACCAAACATAGTACCATTTTTCATATTATGTCCATGTATTATTAAATTAATATCCCTAGGATTTACTTTATTATTTTTATCTATATATAAAGAACCTGCTTTATAATAATTTTTATAAAAATCTTTATATAAGTAAAAGTCTTCATTATCTGTATGCATTACAGGATAACTAGTAGCAGTTCCATCTATTGAAAGCCATCCTACTAAATCATTATTTTCTTTATATAAGTTATTTATTTCTATTAATTTATTACTTGTATCTACTGTTTCTTTTAAATCTAGTTCTTTTACATTATCTATTATTTTATCTACTTTATTATCAGTTATTAATGGTTGATGATAGTCTCTTTTATTATATATAATATAAGATATTAATAATATTATAGAAATAATAAATAGTGTAAAAGATATTATAAATTTTTTATTTTTCATACTTATCACCCTTTTTAATTAATAAAATAGGAATTTATAAAAAACTCCTATTTTATTAAAATATTAATTTTCCTTAGCAAATTTTACTGAGTATGCACCACTACCTACTACTAATGATAATATTCCAAGTAAAATTATAGGAAAACTATCAGCAGTTTTAGGTGCTTCTGCTGGTGCATATTTTGCTACATCCTCAGGAGTCCATTCAGTTTTACCTTCTAAATCATTTAATGTAATTTTAGAAGGTGCAACAACAGCAGTAACTGTTTGATCATAGTCTCCATCGTTATCCCAGTCAAATTCATAAGTATATTCTATATTTTTACTATTAGTAACTGCTTGAATTAATTTATCTTTATTAATTCCAAAATAGTAATTACCATCTGTATAGTCTTCTGGATCTCCATTATTTACTCTAAACTTAGCATTACCTTCTTTTGGACTAACACTATCTGGTTTAGTAATATTAAATCCAAGCCAAGCATATCCAGCAGGTCTATTACCATTTTGTGCATCAGTTCCTTCTAGTATTTTTAATGTTGCTGCATCATATGTAATAGTAACATTATCTGTTTCATTTCCATCAATCTTAACTTCACCTGTTAATGTTGCTGAATCTTCACTAGATATATCTGTTACTTTACCAAAGTTAGCAGCGGCAAAAATACTAGTTGTAAAAAATACACTTACAAAGATAACCATTGCTATTGTAACAAATGTCTTTTTCATAGCACTCCTTTCATAATTATGAAGCAAGAAAGTAATTTTTGGTATTACCTTTCTTATCTCCTAAAATTATTGTGAGCATATATGAAATTATTAAAATAGTAATTTTTAACAATTAATTTGGAATAATTTGGTAAATATAAAAAAGTCACACTTTTTTATGTGACTTTCCTATTCTATTACTTCTTCACTTTGTGTTTCTAATTCTGTATCTTCTTCTTTAACACTTTCTTTTTCATCTATTTCTTTATTTTCAAGAAGTATTTCTTCATTAGTTTGAGGTGTAACCATTTCTTCTTTCTCTTCTTCTTTATTTGAAGTATTTTCTTCTTCATTAGTTGTATCAGTATTATTTTTAACAGAATTATCTTCTCTAATATTTTCATTTATATTTGAATTTTCTTCTGTTTTTTCATCTAAATTAATTTCTTCAATATTTTCTTCTTCATTAGGAACATTATTATTTTCTTTTAATATTTCAGTATTAATTTCTTTATTTGTTAATTTGTTAGTATCTTTATTTTCAAATATTAATTTTTGATTAGTTTTTAAATCTAATACTTTATTAGGAATTGAAAGAGAAATACCTGTTCCTTTTGGTTTTATTTCTACTGTTATTGCATTATTTTCAGAAACAGAATATGATGTAATATTTACAGTTAAATTAGTTATTTTAATTGTATGAGTACCTTCAACTAATCCTGTTATAAAGTCTTTTGTTACAAATCCACCTCTTGGATTTGAAATAACTTCATAATCCTTAGGATTATTATCATCTATTGTTATTGTCATTTTAGTTGGTATAACTTCACTTCCATCAATTCCAAATGATAATTTTGCTTGATCTCCCTCTACTAATTCTTCAATGTCTTCTCCCTCTTCATTAACTAAATCTATGTTATTTAAAGCATGCGTTCCTTGATCATAAAAGAAATGTATAAATGAAACAATATTTATTTCTTTTTTTCTTTCTGGATTTTTATTTACAATATCTCCATGATAATGATCAAAGTATGCAGAAACATTAAATCTTCTTCCTGAGTCACCAGGCTTTATATTATTAAAAGTAACTGTATAATCTTTATTTGCTTCTAATGTATCAACTTTAAATTCTTGCCTATTAGTTGCACCATATTCAATTTTTAAATATACATTATCATTAAATGGTTGTAATATACTTACATCATCTAAGAATTTAAATTTAAATACTATTTGCCTATCACTATATTTATTTTCAATAGTATATTCAAATTTTGGATGCCATTTTATAACATCAATTAATTTTGTACTATCATTTTCTATTTGTGTAGTAATTGGATTTGTATCTTTTGAAGCATCATTATATGTATAAGAAATTGGGTTTACTTTAATAACTGAACTTTGATTTACTACTTGATAAGAAATTTGACATTCTGAATCATAAATATCTGTATCTTCTCTTTTTGTAGATTTTTCACATTTTATACTATATTCTTCATCTTTTGGATCAATACCAAATTGTTCATAATTTTTTCCATCTGTACTTCCATCACTTTGTCCATCAGTATCTTTATCATATTCACTAGTATGCATTTTCATTTTATCTAATATTTGATTTTCATTTAAATTAACATTTGATTCAAATTTAAATTTTATTCCAAATTCTTTATTATTTGTATGTGAATAAGGAGTTGTAAATGTCATACTATTCTTTACATAAGTAATTTGTGCTGGAATAATTATTTTTTCACTAGATGTTGCAAGGACTTGTTCACTATAAGTTTTTCCATCAACTAAATCATAATCAGCAATTACTTCAACTTTATAATTAACAGCGCCTTCTAATGATTTAGTAAAAGTAACTTCATCACTTTCTATTTTAATTCTTTCTATTTCTTTATCTGTGTCTTGTTTTTTAAGAACTGCAAAGTATTTTTCTTTATTTATAGTTGTATCTGTATCTGTTAACTCAATAGTTGCTTTTACTTTATTATCATTAACTACTTGTGCTGTAACTATTGCACTAGGTTCAGTTTTATTTATTATTACTGTACTCGAAGACTCCATTTTCTTTGTATATTTTGTATTAAATATAATATCAGTTATTTTAAGTTCTGTTCTTATTTTAGGATTTGCTATTTCTATTAAATATTCATCCTCTGTATCATCTAATTTTTTAAATGTTGTTACTTCTCCATCATTTAATTTAACACTTGTAATTTGACTATCTGTATCATTTGTAATTTTTGCTTTTAATTTAACTGTATCTTCTGTAATTTCAGTTAATTCAAATGATTTAACTTCTGGATTATAGTTTGTTATTATATTAACATTTTCATAATCATAAGTATTTACTCCAAGTGAGCCATCAAAATTATTACTTTCATCTAAATCATAATTAATTTCTACTTTAACATTATATTTACCATTCTTTAAAGTATTTATATTTACTTCACTACCATTAACAGTAAATGGTGTAGCAGAATCATCATTTATATTTGTAAATGTTATTTTAGTAGAAGTTTTAGATGTATCTGTATCAGTTATATCTAAATTTGCATATAATCCATCTTCTTTATAATTATATGTTATGTCTTTTAATTCTGGTTTATCTTTTAATACATATACTTGTGTTTCGTTACTAACTGCTATTTCTTTATCACTTTGGTTTATATGATATATTAATGCACTTGTAGTAATTGTATGCATACCATAACTTTCATCATTAAGAGAGTATTTTAATACTTTGTATATATCATCAGAACTACTATTATCAACATATTTTTCTTCACCATTTATTTTTATTTTATATACTTTATTATTAGTATTATCTTCTATTTTATAAACTAATTCAAAATTACTACTTTTATTAATTACAGATGGTGCAGTTACACTAATAATTTTTGCTTCTAAATCAATATGTACAGTTGATGTTTTAGCACTAGATTGTATATCTTTTTCACCTAAATTATAATTTACTACTAATGATATAGTATAATCACCCATCAAAGATAAATCTAAATCTTCAATTTTAAATGTACCATCTAATAAATATTCTTTTGATATAGTAGTTACATAAGGTTTACTAAAACATGGACCTGTTATAGTAAGTGTACCATTAACAATTGTATCTTCACTTTCATTTTCTTGAACACTAATTTCTCCTGTTAATGTTTTTGATGATTTATCATAACTTGTACTTGATAATTCACCAATAGTTGGCTCTGTCTTTAATACAATGACACTACATTTATTACTAAGATTAAATGTTTTATTATCAGCGTAAGTTAGTGTTGTTGCAGTAAATTCTTTTAAACCTGATGATTCACTTGAACTAATATTAATACTTACACTATATTTATCATTTCCAAGTGGTGTAACTTCATAATCAGTACCATTAATATTTATTTTAGAAAGTTCACTATCTGTATTATCTTTTACTGTATAAGTAATTGTAACATTTTCATCTTTTCTAACATATTTAGGGTTAACACTAGCATCAGTAATATTAGCATCAACTTCTACAATTACACTCTCTTCTCTACTAATATCTGTCTTTGTTATTCCATTTCCTAAATCATATATTAATGTTAATGTAACTTCATAATTTCCTGCTTTTCTAACTTCATTATCTTTAAATTTTAAAGATTTAAATTCATCAGAAGTAATTGTTTTAGTAACTCCATTAATAGTATATTTTGCACCAACTACTGCACTATCTTCATCATTTAATGTAAATTCTCCATATATTTGTCCACCTAATGCAGATAATGTAAATGAATTAATACTTGGTACTAATTTTAATATATCTACTACTATATCATTATTAACATTAATTTCTTCTTTTGAATAAGATAATTTTGTTACTTTTAAAGTACGAGTAAGTCCACTACCATTTTCTGGAACATCTACATTAACTTTATAAGTACCATCTGATTGTTTTTCTACATTATATACTTTATTATCAATTGTAATACTTTGCACATCTTCATCTGTATTAGATTCAATTGTAAAGTATACATCTGCTTTACTACCACGAGCAACTTTTTCATCTTGTACTTTAATTGATTTAATAGTTGATACTATATTTTGATAAATTTTATCAGGACTTAATTTTTCTTTATTTAATTCTTTTTCATCACCTAAATCATAATTAACTACAAGAGTTACAGAATAATATCCAGATTTATCTAAACTTAAATCTTTAACAAAATTACCATTTAATAAATCCTCTTTTGTAAGTTCAACTGTCTTTTTAATAGAACCATTATCAATAATTAATAATCCAGATTTTATAGTATCATCCGTGTCAGTTAATTTTACATTTCCTGAAATTTTATTATCATTATAAGTAACTGTAAAATCATCTATATTAACTTCATCCTTTAAATAGATATAATCTATTTTATAATCACATGGTATAGTTTTAATAATTCCACTTTCAGTAGTTACTTTTACATTAGTAATATTTATTTGACATTTACCTTTATTTTTACATTTTTCTATATTGTTTACTGAATAAATATTAGTTTCATTATCTTTAATTAAATCATATTCTTTATTATCAATAGTTATTTTTTCTAAATCTTTATATGAATATTCACCATTTTTAAATGATAAATTTAAACTATCATCTTTTGTAACTATATCAGTTATTTTTTCATCTATTAATTTAAAATTATATTCTCTTTCAAATGTTTCTTTCTTTTCTTCTTTTTCTTCAAATGAGTAAGTAGTATCTTTACTATTTTCATTTAAATTATATTCAAGTGTTATTACTAAATCATAACTCATACCTTCTTTTAATTTTGGTACTTCAAATGTATTATGACCACTTTTTATAATATCTTCTTCTAATAATATATTAGAATCATTTATATTTGTAATATCATTACTTATTATTTTTGTAAAAGCACTTATTAGTTGATTATTTATAACTTCACTCATAACTACTTTTCCTGATACAAAAGTATTATCAACATCTTCTATATCAAAACTTAAAACAGGTATTTCTTGTCTTTTATCAATATTAATATTTTCAATACTTGGAGCAGTTTTTAATACATATATTTCTATATCTTTATTTGTTACTTTAATTTTTTTACCATTTTTAAGAATAACATTTGTTATTGTATATTTTTGATTTCCATATTTATTAGGAGTAGATACAATAACTTGATATTTGTTTCCTACTTTTTTAACATTATAAGTTTTATTATTTATAACAACAGATTTAATATCTTTATAAGGTGTTACATCAACAGAAAATAATATAATTACTTCATTATTCTTTTCAATAACTTTTGTATCTGTATCAAAACTTTTAAGATTTACTTTATAAGAAACACTTTTAGTTGTAGTTTCTTTTGTATCTTCAATGACTACATCGTTATTATCATTTTCATTATTTTCATTATTTTCATTATTTCCTTCACTATTTTCTGGATTGTTTTCTTCATTATCATCATTATCTTCAATTGTATTATTTTTATCTATTAATAATGTATAATTAACTTCATCTTTTTTACCAAAATTAACATTAAGATTGAAAATACATAATATTAAAAATACAATTGCTAATATAGATGTAATTGATATAACAATAGTTTGTTCTTTTTTAAGTTCTAATTTATTTTTATTATAATAAATAAGTGTAAATATTATTAAACATACAAATATAATTGCATAAATTACCCAAATGTTTGAACTATATATGTATATATTACGAGAGTAAGTTTGATTTCCATAATTTACTGTAACCTTAGTTATTCCTTTTTTAGCAGTATCTTTTAATTTTAAATTTATTTGTACACTACTTTTATCATTTAAATGAAAAGTATTATTTTCAAATGAATTTACTTGTGCATTTTTTAAATTACTTGCATCAATTTCTTCAAATATATTTTTATCATAAATAATTTCAATATTTCCATCATATGGTTCAATAAAAATATCTAAATTTTCTCCTTTATTAATTTTATTACTACTAACATTAAAATCTAATTCTTCTGCATTTATAATCATAAATGAACAAAAGAATAATAAAATTCCCATTAATATTTTTTTCATAAACACTACCTCTCAAACTCTTTAAATTTACTTTATTTTAACATATTTCTTATAGAAAAGATATAGTTAATTTAATTTTATGCAAGAAATAAATGGAAAAAAGAATTAAATTAAAAGTTATTTTACTTTTTCTTTAATTCTTCTATTAATTTATAAATTTCAGTATAAGGACTTGATTCTAAACTTTGTAGTTTAGTATTATTTTTAATATGCTCTTTTTCTAATTTTTTTGCATTTTTTATGGCTTCTTCTGTTTTGGACTTAATGTCTTTATAAATATTGTAATTTTTCTTATAATGAGAATTATATCGTTTTAATCTATTTATTACTTCATTATTACTCATTTTAGAAGTCGTATATTCATAATGTAATAAAAACCAAACTTCTACACAAGGATTAGAAACAATTGGAATTATATTATTTTCATTAGCAATTTTAATTGCCTCTTCAATTGATTTTTCTTTATTTTCATCTACATCTGTATCAAAAATACAATATGCTTTATCATAAGTTAAATCTAATCCTGAATCTTTTACTTTTTTTATTGTTTGATTTACTAAATTAATTGGATCAGTTTCATTTCCAGGAACTATTTGTATATTATAATTATTATCTCTATCTATATAATTATTTAAGTAATTGTTTTCTGTTTTATTTTTCCCTTCAAAAGATACTAATATTACTCTTTTTGTTTTACGATTTTGTTTTCCTCTTAATCTATCATTCATAATCACTTATTCCATAAATTTTTCATAATTAAATGTTAAGAAGGGAATTGCGCCGTATCTACCTAATAAATACCCTCTTTCTATATTTTCTGTATTTCTTACAGAAAAATCATCCAAAGGATATATTTCACTAGATCCATCTTTATAATTTTTTTCAGTAAACCATATTTGATCTCTTCTTAATATATCAAGATTAAGTAAATTAGTATCATTTGTATTAAATATTAATTGTGCACCTTTTTTATTTATATTTGAATTATTAAAGAAATTAACCAAATATTTCACAATAAATGGATGCAAGCTTCTATCAAATTCATCTATTATTAAAACTTTTCCATTATCTAAAACATCTTTTATAACAGGAATAAAAGAAAATATAATTTGTGTACCTAATGATTCTTCTGATATATCAAATTCAAATTCTTTATTTTGAATTATATGTTTAGTATTAACTTTATAAAATTCTGCATTACTAGGAACAAAATTTTTAATTAAATTTGGAAGAGATTTATAAGTATCTTCATTTAAATTTTCTTTTACTATACTATAACCTGTAACATTAAAATCTGCTTCTTTTAAAAATTTTAAAGCAAATTTTTCTAAATTTTTATTTTCATCATCAAAATATCTATTATATGAATAATTTTTTAATTGCTCAAAATTAAGAACTACTCCTAATTTATCAGTTAAAAAATTATATGCAGGTATTACTTTATCATAATTCCAATTAGTAGCAGTAGAAAGAAAAAATTTATTATTTGTATTTTTATCTTTTATATCTTTTAGAAATTTTTTATCATTAGCAAAAGAATATTCATTTATATTACTACGTTTGAATATATTAACTGGTCTTCCATTTGGATAATTAATTAAATATTCTTCATAAATATTATTTTTATCTGCTTTAAATCCATATAAATATCTTGTTTTATTTACAATAAATTTGATTTCAAATTCACTTGGTTTATTTGATGATTTTTTATCTAATTTAAATGGTATAATTGGTAGTACCATATCAGGGGTTAAAAAATTTGAATTTCTTATCATTTGACTTACAAGAGCAAGTATTTTAAATAAATTACTTTTTCCTGATGCATTTGCACCATATATTGCTGTCATTTTTAATATTTTATCATTTTTAATATTTATATAATTATCTTTCAATAAATTATCACTAGATGCTAACATTGAAAATGTATTCTTATTTTTAAAAGAAAAAAAATTAGCCACACTAAATTCAATTAACATATAACATCACTCCTTAAAGATATTATATGCATTTTTTAAATCAAAATCAATGATTTTTAAGAATTATTATTAATTTTTTGCACATTTTCTGCAAATTTTACATTTTAATTTTGAAATTATTACCATTCAATAATTTCTGGATATCCTTCGTAATGTAAGAAATCTATTGTAGAATTTGATTTTTTACACTCGTTTTCAATATCTTCTTTTAATTCAAAATAACTTTTATATAAATAATAATCATATATAGCATGAACTATATGCATGAACTCTTTTTTTCTTGATTTTTTAGTCATATTAGCATAATCAATTGAAATTATTTCAAACCATTGTGGAATAAAAGTTGATTCTACTATATAAGAATCTTTTAAACCTCTTTTAACTTTATTAAACTGAATTTCAGTAAGAAAACCTTGTAGTGTTTGTAAAACAATTGAATAAAAATAATTTACCATATTTATATAATAGTTATATTCATCTCTATATTTTTTATTTACCTTATTTATAAAATGTTTAATTAAAATCATATCTAAAATTAAATCTGGTAATAAGTAATTAAATTTAAAATATAAATTTTTGTTAGTTATATCTTTATGCTTTAATCCATATTCCTTCATCATATAATCATCTAAACTATTATCATTTAACTCGATATCTCTTTGTCCTTGATAAGCATGTCTTACATCATATAAAAATCCATATAAATGATTTTTCATTATATCTTCTTCTATACTATTTGCATCTCCAATTATTAAATAATTTATAGAATCATATAAATAATTTAAATCATCATAATCTCCACTAATTGTAACTCCTGCATAATTTGGTGTTAATTGTACTTTTAACATAATTTCTACTCCTCATAATCAATGTATTTTATACAAATCAAGTATTTGAATTGTATTTGTATAAACATACAACGTTTTTTTATTTAATATATTTTAGCATAATTTACATAAAAATCATATATTTTTTAATTTATATATTAAAAAGTATGATTAAGCAATAAATAAGTATAAGTTTTTTTATAAATCATATATTTTAATGGGTGATTTAATGAAAAAACTTTTTTTATTTATATTTTCATTTTTATGCTTATTTTTAGTTAATATAAAAGCTCAATATTATACAGGAGATGAAAATACTAGTTTAAAAAATGAAACTACTATAAACGAAACTACTGTAAAGGAAGAAAATAAAACAGAAAAAGATGCAGAAAATAACAATAGTGAAAATTCGAGTCAAGTAGATCTTGCTAAAAATGCTAAGTCTGCTATATTAATAGAAGTATCAACAGGAAAAATACTTTATTCAAAAGATAAAGATGCTAAAAGAAGTCCTGCTAGTATGACTAAAATTATGACATTATTACTTGCTATGGAGCAAATTGAAAAAGGAAATATAAAACTTGATGATATGGTAAGAATTTCTAAAAATGCTTCTTCCATGGGTGGAACTCAAATATTTGTAGAAGAAGGAAGTAGTGTAAAAGTTGAAACATTACTTAAAGGTATTGGGATTGCATCTGCTAATGATGCAGCAGTAGCTATGGCAGAATACATAGGTGGAACTGAGGAAAATTTTGTTAAAATGATGAATGATAGAGCAAAAGAATTAGGATGTAAAAATACTAATTTTAAAAATCCACATGGACTTGATGAAGAAGGACACTATACAACTGCATATGATTTATCATTAATAGCAAAAGAACTTGTAAAATATCCACTTGCCTTAAAAATAACAAGTACATATGAAGATTATATAGAAGTTTCAGGAGAAAATCATTGGCTTGTAAATACAAATACATTAGTAAGATTTTATAATGGTATAGACGGACTTAAAACAGGTTATACAGATAATGCTAAATATTGCTTAACTGCAACTATGGAAAAAAATAATATGAGACTTCTTAGTATTGTAATGGGTGAAGATGAAAAAGAAAAAAGAAATGAAGATACAATATCAATGATGGAATATGGATTTAGTATGTATGGTAGTCAATTAATATTAAGTAAAGATAAATTTAGTGAAACAATGGTTATTGATAATGCTTACAATAGAGAAGTTAAATATTATTTGGATAAAGATGTAAGTATTATTGCAGATAAAAATGCAAAAGATGTAAAATATGATATTAAAAAAGAATTTTATGATGTAAAAGCGCCAATTAAAAAGAATGATAAAATTGGAAAACTTACATTAACTTATGATGGGAATACTTATGAATATGATTTAATAGTAAAAGAAGATATTAAAAAAGCCTCATTTATGAAAGTATTTAGTAATTTATTATCAGATATAATAAGTGGAGTTAAGTTAAAATAGTATGTTCAATCATACTTTTTTATTGGATTATTTTCTAAAAAAAATATAATAAGGTATTTATTTATTTAAAGACAAAAATTTTTCATCATTAAATGGAAAAACTATATTTAGATAATTATCTTTATATTGTTTTAATAATTTTTCTATTTTTTTATTTTCATTAATTTTAATAAATCCACCAATAAAGAAATAACCTAAATTATAAATATGTGATGGATACCCTTCTTCATAAAAGAAATTATCATCTTCATTATTATAATAATGAATTCTTTCTATATAATATTTATATAATATATTTTTATTTTTAAATTTATTCAATTCTTTTAAATTATCAATTTTAGAATATTTAATTGTATTATTTTCTTCATATTCTACAACTATATAATGATATAAATAATATAATTTCTTATCATCTTGTAAAAAATCTTTAAATAATTTTTCATCAATAATATGATAATTTTCATCTTTTAAATTCATTAATTAATCACCTCTTTGCTTTTTAAAGAATCTTCCCAAATTCCTTTTTTGATGCCTATTTCTAATAAAAATATTGTTCAGTATATGGTTCAAAATTTCTAGCAGAAATATCCACAGGCCATCTAGACATACATATTTGCATTTCATTATCATAAAAAGTACCCGTTTGTTCATTATAAAGTGCTATCTTAGGTCCATCAATTACATGATCTGCACATCTACATAAATACTCCATTCGATTCTTAAATTCATAAAACAACCAATTATCTTGATTTTCTTGTGATAAATGAAAGATTTCATCCTTTGCTTTATAATTTATTATTTTTCTTGAATATGTAAGAAATACTGCTTCATCAAGTATTACTTGTGTTTCAGATAGCAATAAAGTTTTAGGATTAACATTTTCTGGATCATACATATAATCATTTGGATTTGAAAATATAAATTCATTATTCTTTTTACCAATAATCCAATGTCTTTCTTTTAAGGGTTTATCATATTTTTCTTTTTTCAAACTTATAATTTCATTTTCAAAATCTATTAACAAGTCCAACATCTTGATATTAAAACCGCAAAATAGAATTCTTTCTTTTATTTCATTGTAATATTTTTTATCATTAGTTATATCATACAAATATATTAAATCACTAACCATTAATTGTTTTAAATTATCAGCCTTCATTATACCTCCAATATTTCTTTAATTTTATTTTACTATAAAAAAAGTTTTTTCATAAACATTATATCTTCGAAAAAACTTTTTATTTTTATTATTTTTTAATATTATTTGTTAATTTTTTTACTGCTTCTACTGTACCATTTCCTGCTTTAAATGATTCTAACATTTCAATTGGAATACAGAATATTAAAGTATTTGATTGGTCACTACTTACATCATTAATTGTAGATAATGTTCTTAAATGTAGCGCGCCTGGTGTAGTAGCCATAGTTTTTGCTGCTTCTGCAAGATTTTTAGATGCTTCAACTTCTCCTTGTGCTTTTGTAATAACAGCAGCTTTCTCTCTTTCTGCTTCTGCAACTTTTGCAATAACACGTTTCATATCTTCTGGAAGTGTTACATCTTTTAATTCAACATTTTCAACTTTAATACCCCATGGGTCTGTTGCTTCATCAATAATCTTACAAATTGATGTTGATAATTTTTCTCTTTCTGATAATAATTCATCTAATGATACAGAACCAACTGCATTTCTCATTGTAGTTTGTGCTAGTTGACTTACTGCATAATAGAAATTTTCAACTTCTAAAATAGCCTTAGATGCATCAAATATTTTATAATAAATAACTGCATTAATTCTTACTGATACATTATCTTTTGTTATTGCATCTTGTTCTGGTACATCTACTACTTTTGTTCTAATATCAACTTTTTTATATGATTCAACTATTGGAAGAATTACTCTCCATCCTGGTTCTAATACTTTACTAAATTTACCTTGATAGAATTTAACTCCCCTTTCATATTCATCAATTTGTACAATACTTTTTAGAATTACAATAATTGCAATCACTATTAAAATTACTAATAACCACATAATCGTTTACTCCTTTCACTACTAATTATACTATAAATATATAAAAATAAAAGTAAAAATTATATTTAAGTTTCCGTATTTTGTATTTTTTTAATTAAATTTTATATAAATTTTCTTTACATGTAAAATAATTTATAAAAA
>CANRJN010000002.1 GCA_947630945.1 uncultured Bacilli bacterium
AAAAAACTTTATGATCTTTTTTTCTTTTAATTTTCATAAAGTTTTTCTTTTCAAATTAATTTATTCTTTTTTGCTGTCATATCTAATAATTCACTCTCACTAATTATTTTAATACCTAATTCTTTTGCTTTTTTATTTTTAGTAGACATTGATGTAACATCATTATTAATTAAGAAATTTACATTACTTGATATTGCACTAATAACTTTTCCACCAAAACTTTCTATATATTCTATTAAGGCATCTCTATTTTCAAAATTATTAAGTGAACCTGTTATTACAAATACTAGACCCTCTAATTTATTATTTTTATTTTTTATATCTATGAATTCTACTTCTTTTAGTAAACTTTCAAATGATTTAATAAAGTCTTCATTATTAAATGTTTCTATCCATTTACTCGCGATAATCTCTCCTACACCATCTATTGCGCTTAATTCTTCGAGTGTAATATTTCTTACTTTTTCTATATCATAATCACATTTTTTAGCAATTAATTTTGCTCTTGAAAAACCAATATCTGGAATACCTAATGCATATATAAAATTAGCAAGTTTTACTTTTCTAGATTTATTAATACTATCAATCATATTTTCATAAGATTTTTCACCAAATCCATCAAATGCAATTATATTATCTTTATATTTATCTAAATGATATAAATCAGAATAATCATTTAAAAATCCTTCATTAAATAATTTATATAATATTTGATCACTTATTCCATCTATATTCATAGCATTTCTACTTGTAAATAAACTAAGTCTTTTAATAAATTTAGCATGACAAAATTCATTTGTACAATATAAATATGCAACTCCATTATTTTCTTCTATACTTGTTTCATGATTACATACAGGACAAT
Organism: uncultured Bacilli bacterium; assembly: GCA_947630945.1. Taxonomy (GTDB): domain Bacteria; phylum Bacillota_I; class Bacilli_A; order RF39; family UBA660; genus CAG-1000. The sequence continues at coordinate 866 of CANRJN010000002.1, forward strand.
ACTTAGGTATTTCAATATTATCAGTTTTATCTAAATTGTTAGCAATTTGTGGAATAATCATATTTGCTTTAAATACTTCAATAGTATCTCCAATACCTAATTTTAATCTTTTCATAATTGATAAATTATGTACTGATGCTCTTGAAACTATTGTACCCTCTATTTCAATTGGTTCAAATACTGCAACAGGATTAATTGTTCCTGTTCTAGATACACTCCAATCTACTTTAATAAGAGTGCTTTCTACTGTTTCATCTTTCCATTTAAAGGCTATTGAATGTTTTGGTGCTTTTGCAGTAGTTCCAAGAGACATACCATAAGCACTATCATCATATGTAAGAACTAGCCCGTCACTTGGTATATCATTTGTTTTTATTTTATCTTTAAATTTAAGTACTTCTTCGCCTACATTATCTTTTATTACTTTTACTCTTTCTACTGCTTCAAAACCTAGTGATTCTAACCATTTAAATTGTTCTAATTTTGAATTTGGTATTTCATCGCTTGCACTAATTAATGCAAATATTATACAGTTTACATTTCTTTGTGCAGTTATTTTACTATCAAGTTGTCTTACTGATCCAGAACATAAATTTCTAGGATTTTTATATATTATATCATCTTCATCTCTATCATCATTCATTTTATTAAAATCACTATATTTAATAATTGCTTCTCCTCTTACAACTAAATTACCTTTATATGGTATTGTAAAAGGTACATTTTTAAATTGTTTTACATTTTCAGTTACAACTTCTCCAATTATTCCATTTCCTCTTGTAACTCCTCGTACTAGTTTACCATTATCATAAGTTAAAACTATTGTAAGTCCATCTAATTTCCAACTTAAAACTCCTTCTTTATCACCCAAGAATTCTTCTAAATCATCAATACTTTTAGTTTTAGAAAGTGATAACATTGCAGATGGATGCTCTACTTTTTCAAGAGTATCTGATACTTCTGTTTCAACATTAATTGTTGGACTATTTGAAAATGTTGTATTTGTTTCTTTTTCTAATTTTACAAGTTCATCATATAGTTTATCATACTCGTAATCAGTCATAATTGGATCACTATTTTGATAATACATTTTAGAAGCATAATTTAATTGTTCTATAAGTTCTTTCATTCTATTTATTTTGTTATCCATACGTATCACCTTAATTAATTTATTAATAATATTATATCATATTTGACTTAATTTAAACTAAATTTATGTAAGAAAAAAAGAATTATATATTTAATTCTCTTTCATAACCTTTTTCTTTATCTATCAAAACTAATTTATGATATATCTTATAGAAATTATCTACCATTTCTTTTTCTTCTTTTGTTGTTTTATCATAAATTGGTCCTTTTCCTAATTCTTGAATTCTTTTTATATCTCCACTATTAAGTAAACTATTATAAATATCTATCCAATTTATTCCTTCTAACATTACTTCACTTCTAATTTCTTCATCTGTTAATATATTGTATCTTAAATATAAATTTTGTGTTTTAACATAATAAGCATAAAGCAACAATATTTTAAAGCAAGAATTGAATTCATCACTTAATTTTTTTAAATGGATTTGTTCTCTTTCTTTACCTAACTCTGTTATTTTAAATACTTCATCAAGTGTATTATTATCTATATTTCTTAAAAATCCATATAATATTTGCATTTGATATAAAATTATATGAACAGGTTTTAAAATTGATAATTTCATTAGTTCTTCTCTTAATTTATTTTTGTCATCATATTTCATAGTATCCCCCAATTAATGTTTAAGTACTCTTCATAGAGTAACATAAATATTTATTGGTGTCAATTTTATTCAAATTAAAAAGTAGATTTCTCTACTTTATTAATTATTTTGCTTTTTTAGAATAAATTGCTGATAGTAAACGTTTTTTATCTAACTCAGATTTAACAACATATGTTACTAGGAATATTAGTAATACAATTACCATTAGTCCACTTGCATCATTATCACTTGATGAAGTTGTAGTAGTAGTACCTGTTGTAGTACCTGTGGAATCATCAGTAACTGGATTAGGATTCTCTCTTACACAATTATCTTTTCCAGCGGCTACACAACTAACAGCATCTTTATCTCCTTCTTCATATGCTTGATTAATGATAGATTCTAAATCTTCACTGTAAGTAGCATAAGCATAAATATCACTAATTACAACAAAAGGTGTACCAGATAATTGAGAATTATATTTTGCATTAGTAAAAGCTTGTGCAACATCCATTCCTAATTGATAATCTTTTCCTGGTTTCCAATCAACGTGATCTATAAATGCTTCTTTTCTTACAATTTCAAATTTTTTATTATAAGAATCTAATTTTTGTAGATATTCTACTTGCATTTCACAATATGGACATCCACCTGCTTCAAAAATATAAACTTTTACTTTTTTATTTTCAGCACCAAATACTGTAAATGGTACAAAACATAAAATTGTTAAAACTGCTACTAATAATTTTTTCATTATTAACCTCCTTCAAACAAAACATTTTTTACTAGCAAATAAATTATACCATATTTTTTTAAATGATACAAATTTTAGCAAAAAATTCACAATAAAATCACATTAGTTATTAACTTTATGATGAATCTGTGTTGTATCCATAGTAATTTTATCAAATGTGTATCCTTTTGAAAGAGCATATTTAATCATATCATCAAGTTTACTCGCGGTATATGATTTTACATCATGCATAAGTACAACATTCATTTTGCTTTTAGATATTCCTTTTACAAAATAGTTATAAACACAATTTTCTTTTTCACTAGTAGTTTTCTTTTTAGTACAACCCCCAGCATCTTCTACACTTACATTCCAATCAAAATAATGATATCCTTTTTCTAATACTTCATTTGTAAGAATAGTCATAATTCCTTTATTAAATTTACTTACTGTATTTGATGATCCTCCTGGAAATCTTATAATTGTTGGAGTTTCATTTGTTATTTTTTTTACTCTATTTTGTACAGTTTCTAAATCTTTAAAATAACTTTCAACACTTGCATATACTTTACTATAATTGTGAGTTGATGTGTGTAGTGCAACAGTATGACCTTCTTCAAATTCTCTTTTAATAGCACTATCACTTCCACTACTTGTTACAAAGAATGTGGCTTTTATATCATATTTTTTTAATGTATCTAATATTTTAGTTGTATATGTTGATGGTCCATCATCAAATGTTAAATATATTACACCTTTTTCAGAACCTGTCATATTTTGAGAAGTCTTTGGGTTATATACATAAACATATCTTTTAACACTACTTTGATTATTACTAGAATCGGTTGCTGTATAAGTTATTGTATATACTCCTACTTTTGTAGTATCAACTTTGTTATCTATTTTTATATTTGTAATTTCACTATCACAGTTATCTTCTATAATATAACCACTTTCTTTATATGTATCATTAAGTAAAATATATACGTTTTCTTCACCTTTAAGTTTAATACTAGGTCCTTCATTATCTGTAATATTTATTTTTCTTGTAACTTTTGTTTCATTATTAGATGAATCTTTTACTTTATAAATTCTTTCATTTATATTATTTTCAATTGTTACTTGACTAGTAATATCTCCATCATAATTATCAATTGCATTATACCCTTCTTCTATATAACTATTTGAACTACAAGCATTACTTTCAGTATTACCATTAAGAGTTATTACAGGTGGTATTTTATCTATAACATTTACTACTACTTTGTTTTCTAATTTATATATAAATATTCTAGTAGAATATGTAAGTTCATAACTTCCCACTTTACTAGTATTTACACTACCATTTACTTTTACTTTACTTGATATATTTTTATTTAAATATTTAATCTTATATGTTGGATTTTTAAAACTCTCATTTAATTCAATATTTATACTATTAACTTCTTGATTATTATATATTATAAGTAATTTTGGTCTTACAAATAAAAGAAAGAAAAATATTATTATCAAAAATATTAATATAATTAAAAGTATAATATTTTCTTTAAATAATTTTCCTTTCATACTACATTTACTCCTATAATATTAGTATAACACTTTTAACTTTATTTATAAAATTAAATTATTCATTTTCTTTTTTATATTTTTTTAAATAATAAAAGAAGAATAACATTAATAATATAGTAAATACAAAATCCAATATGGTTATATAATAATTACCATCATACAAAATATTTATAACCGCACTTATTACTAAACAAATCGCTGAAAATAAATATAAATATGAAATATGTTTGTTACTTATTTTTTTCATTTTTCTTCTCCTTTTCTTCATAATTCCAAAGCCCTAATTTACCACTAATTGGTATAGGATTTTTTAGCATCTCAACATCTTCTATTTTCCAAGCATAGCATCCAATATAATTATCTTCATAGACTACACTATCTAACTTTTTTAAATATTTATCCATTTTTTCATCTACCATTATACAATCTACTATATTTACTTTTGCTATAATATAACCATTTTTATAATTTAAATTATATTTTTTAAACTTAGAAATATTTTTATTGGGTACTTTACTAGTATGAATATATATAGGACCTCTATAATTAGTTTTCCAAGTTCTAAATTCATACTTTTTATAATTATTTGCAATTAGAGATGCATATGGTTCTTTTATTGTTAATACTTTCATGATACTCTCCTATAAATAATTATATCAAAAAAGAACTCAAATGAGTTCAATTTTAACAAAAATATTAAATTTTTAACAATTACCAAACTTTAACTCTGTCTTCTTTATTTATAAACATATCATCACTTTTCTTAATATTATATATTTCATAAAATTTATCATTTGATGATAAAACAGCATTTACTCTTATTTTATCTGGTGAATGAGTATCTTCTAGTATTAAAATTTTAGTATAACTATCTAAGTACTCACTTGCCCAAAATTTAGCATATGATGAAAATAATTTTTCATAGTCTTCATTAGATGCACCTTTTTTCTTACTAATATTAACTATACAGTTAATAGCGCCTAAATCTGCTATATTTTCACCTACTGTTTTTTTACCATTAACATATATTCCATTTAAAACTTCAAAATTATTATAATATTCTATCACTTCATTTTGAACATTTTTAAATTTTTCATTTTCTTCTTTTGTCCACCAATCTGCTCTATTTCCATTTTCATCAAATAGTGATCCATTATTGTCAAAAGCATGAGTTATTTCATGTGCTATTATAAAACCTATACTTCCTAAATTTTCATAATATGAATTTTTTAAATCATACATTTCAACTAATGCAGCTGGAAAATTTATTGAATTATCTTGTGGATTATAATATGCATTAACAGTAGTCAATGAAAAATCCCATGAGTTATTATTATCATTTTTTAATCTATTTAAATAATAATTATTTAATACAGAATTTATATTAATAATATTTTCTATTAAATTACTTCCATCTTCATAAGTTTTTAAATTATATAAACTACTATAATTATCAAACTCTTCTGGATATCCAACATTAACTTTCATATTTTTTAATTTTAATATTGCTTTTTCTTTTGTTTCTTTACTTAACCAATCTATATTATTAAAATTATCTTCATAATATGAAAGGATATCATTTATCATATTTTCAATAAATTCTTTATTTTCTTTTGTAAAATATTTATTTGCATATATTTTATCAATATCTTTTCCAAAGTAATTACTTACATAAGTTACTGCATCATCTTCTACATCATATTCATCTTCTATACCCATTATTTTATTCTGAAAATCACTTATTAATTTTGAATATTCAATAGATGTAAATTGTGATAGATTTTCTAATAATTTTACTTTTACGTAATCTTTTAATAAATCTAAATTTTCATTTGTTAAATATTTATTTAATGTTTCATAATTTCCTTTATCAACAATACTATAATATTCTTGATTATCTATTTTTAAACTTTTTAAATATTTATTTATATCTAAATTAGTATATATTTTTTGTAATTCATCTTTATTAATTTTATTATATAAATTATCTACATTAGATAATTCTTCACTTGTTTTTGAATTTGATGCAATATCTGTAAATAAATCATTTATTCTATTAGATATTTCTTTTGCTTCATTTTTATCATATCCATATAGTTTTAATAATTTAATTCTATATTGTTTAATTAAAGCTAAATATCTACTATAATCTTCATTTATATAATAGTCTGCATTTACTCCAAAATCAAAACTTATTGGATAAAAATATACTATTTTTTTAGATGTATCCTTAAAATCATTACCTATATTTGATTGCATAAATATATCTATACCTAATGTATTCTCTATTTCAATTGAATTATTTATAAATTCATTAATATTTTTTGAATTATCAATTTTATTAATATATTTTTGTAATGGTTTAAGTCCTAATTTATTTCTAACTTCTACATTTATAATATTATTATAAAGTATATTTAAATTAGAATTAGTATTATTATTTCTTAATTCATCAATAATATCATTAATTTTATCATCAACTTTATCTTGCGCTATCATAAAATTACTATACCCAAATTCACCATCTTCTATATCTGTTTTATCAAATAAATCTTTATTTATATAAGTGTAATAATCATTAATTTCACCTTTTAAAGAAAATATATAATAACTTACACCAACAGCAATTATAAATAGTAATATATCACTTATTATTTTTAATGTTTTCTTCTTGTTCATAAACTCACCTATAAAGAAAATAATACTTTTTCTGATTTATATTGTTTTGAAATTAGAATTATTAATGCAATAATATATACAATTGATGATGCAATCATAATAATTAAATAAGTAATGTTTATATTTGATGCGTATATATCATTTAATATCATCCCTTGTGAAATAATTGGCACAAATGATAGTATTAAACTTGTTTTAACACCAAACATAGGTAAAAACATAGGAATCATAGGAATTAAATTTAATGATGCAAGTGAACTATCAGCTTCTTTATAACTTTTTGCATTACTAGCAAGAGCAATACCTATACCTGATAAAATTAAAGCACTACATAATAATATTATTAATGTTAATAAAACCTTTCCAAATGATATTGAAAATACAACATTTTCAAATAGTTCAGTAAAATTCATTGTTACTATTTTTATAGAGAAAATACATATTGCAAAGCATATAAATCCACCAACTAATGATGTTAAAAATATACTTAAATATTTACCAAAAATAATTTCTTCACTTTTAAGTGGGAAAGTAAGTAATGTTTCTAGTGTTCCTCTTTCTTTTTCTCCAGCAGTTAAATCACCTGTACAAACCATAACTATCATAGCAATAGATACAACAATATATGGAACTATAAACTGAATTATATAATTTGACATAAAATTACCTTGTGTTGCGTTTTCATTTATTTCATGTTCTTCATATTTAATAATATTATAAACGTTTTCTGGTTCAATATCTTCACTTAATAAATAATTTTCTGATAAAAATCTATTATAATTTTCTAAATATGTCACTGCTTTTTGACCTACAACACTGCTTGCCATACTAACAGTATCAGCATATATATCGTATTTGTTATTGGCTTTTAAAATATATAATTCTATTTCTCCTTTTTTATATGCTTCATCTAATTCTTCTTTACTATTATACTTTTTTGTTTCTAAATTTAATTCTGATAAAATACTTTGCTCGTTCATATTTATATCATAATTAATACCCATAATATTTTTACTTTCACCAGTTTCATTATTGAATAAAAGAGTCATTATAAATATAAATATTGGAGGTAAAAATAAAAATGCTACCATTTTAGTTAAAGATTTTTTATCTCTTAATATTCCCCTCATTTCTTTTTTTAATATTAAATATATATTTCTAAATTTCATTTTCTACACCACCTATCAAACTCATAAATGCATCACGTAAATTTGTTGTATTAGTATTTTTTTCTATTTCTTTTGGAGAACCTGTTGCTATAATTGTTCCATGATGTATTAATATTACTCTATCACAAATATTCTCTGCTTCTTCCATATAATGTGTAGAATATAAAATACATTTTCCATTATTTTTTTCTTCTTTTACAAAATCTAATATTACTTGACTAGACATAATATCAAGTCCACTTGTTGGCTCATCAAATATATAATATTTTGGACTATGTACAAGACATCTTGAAATACTAACTCTTTGTGTTTGACCTGTTGATAAATTTGATATTTTTTGTTCTTTAAATGACTCCATATTAAATTTTTTTACTATTTCTTCTATTCTTTTATCTAATACATCATTTGGAACTTTATAAAATTCTCCACACATTCTTAATAATTCTACTGGTGAAATATCTTTATATAATTTTGTATTACCTGTTAAAAATGCTATTTTATTTTTAATTTCTGTTTCATTTTTAGTATAAGTAAGCTCATCTATTACTATTTCTCCACTAGTAGGCTCCATAATACCTGCGATTATTCTTAATAGTGTAGTTTTACCAGCACCATTTGGTCCTAGAATACCAACTACTTCTCCTTCTTTTGCATCAAAAGTTATTCCATTATCAGCGTAAAATTCAATTTTTTTTCGTTTAGAAATATTTTTTACAAATTTCTTTTTAACATCTTTTACTTCTATCATAAACTTCCCTTTCTACCTTATTTTCTTATAAAATTATACTAAACTTTTAATTTTTAGTAAAGTCTATCCTTTTATAATTATATATATATTAAGTCAATAAAAAAGATTAATTGAAAAAATCTTCCCATGGATCTTTTCTTTTTAATCTTTTAATTGCTTCTTTAATATCTATTTCATTTGGCTCTATTTTATCAAGTTCTCTATAACTGATTGGCATAGATACACTGCATCTGTCTCTTAATCTAATTGAATATGGGCAAACACTAGTAGAACCTCTTGTATTTCTTACCCAATCTATAAATATTTTACCTTTTCTTTTATCTTTTCTCATATTACTTGTATATTTATCTGGCCATTTTTCTTCCATTAAGACCGCGATTTGTTTTGATGTTTCTCTAAATTTTTTCCAAGTCATTCTTTTTTTAATTGGAACTACTACATGAAAGCCTTTTCCTCCACTAGTTTTTAAATATGATTTTAATCCAAGTTTATCTAAAATACTTTTTAAATCTTTAACTCCTTCTCTTAATTTATCTATATCTAATTTTTCATCTGGATCAAGATCAAATACCATGATATCTGGTGTTTCTAATTTTTTAACATTGCTTCCCCAAGTGTGAAATTCAAAACTATTCATTTGAACTTCACCAATAATTCCACTACTATCTTCTATATAATAGTAGTCTTCCTTTTTATTAGAATCATTTTTTATTTTAATTTTACCAAGTCCATCATTTTGAGGATTTAAATGTTTCATAAAGAATTTATCTTTACCATTCGGACATCTTATTGTACTAATAATTCTATTTTTAACAAGTGGTAACATTCTTTTAGACACTTTATGATAATAATCTGCAATATCAAGTTTAGTTATTTTATCTTTTTTAAATATTATTTTATCTGGATGTGTTACTTTTATATCTTCTATTATTGCATCTTTTAAAGAAGTAACTTTATTTTTATTTTTCTCATCTTTTTCTATTTCTTTCATAGTTCTATTAGTTCTAATACTAGTTTTAATTTTAGTAATATCACTAAACTCATTATATTCATCCCTATCTTTTATTAATAAATAATTATCATCTTTAAAATGAACAAGGGTCCACTGTCCTTTTAATCTTTTACCATATAGTTTAAACTTAATAACTTTAAATTTAAAATTTTTTGGAAATTTAGTTACTTCTTCATAGTACCCTTCATCAAATAGCATAACACTCCCAGCACCATATTCACCTGCTGGTATACATCCTTCAAAATTTCTATATGAATATGGATGGTCTTCTACTTTTACTGCTAGTCTTTTATCTTTTGGATTATATGATGGTCCTTTTGGAACAGCAAAACTTTTAAGAACACCATTAAATTCTAATCTAAAATCATAATGATCTTTTCTAGCAATATGATGTTGTACTACAAATCTTAATTTCTTATGTTTTTTACTTACTTTTCCACTTGGTTCATTTGTTTTATTGAAATTTCTTTTATTATTATATTTTTTTAAATTACTCATAAAAAATCACTCTTTATTAGTATGAGTGATTTATTCACTTTTTATTACGAGTTAATAAATTTTTAGAGAAATAATTGACTAAATCAATAATTTATGCTAATATTAACGATGTAATTTGAAATGGCGAAATTGGTGAAGTGGTTAACACGGTGGATTGTGGTCCCATTATGCAAGGGTTCGATTCCCTTATTTCGCCCCACTATAAAAATAACTCACATTGATTTGTGAGTTTTTTTATTGTATTAATTTTGTTCACTATATAATATTGCTAATTTAATTATTTTATCAATTAATCTCATATTTTGTCCTATTTGCTTTACAAAATTATCACCTAATGAACTTTTAACTTCTTTAATAGCAGTTTCTACATATTTTTCATCTAATTCAAATAATTCTAAATAATTTAATATAATATCTTGAATAAAATAGAAATCATATTTTTTTAATAATAAATAAATTTTATTAAAGTTATTTTCATCTAATGAATTCAAATAATCTTCTTCATAATTATCATATATTAAATCTATATAAGTTGAATTTAAATATTTTTCTAAAAACATTTTAAACACCTTTACCTTTTTGATTATCTATATAATATTCATTTATAATTTCTTCAATTGTAACATTATATTTTTCTTTAAAATCTACACTACTCATAGAAAATATATTAATAAGTACACCATTTTTATCTACAAATGATATATTACTTGCTTTTAAAAATTCTATTTTAGAAATTAATTCTTGTTTTGATATTCTCTTTAATATACTTCTATTTTTATTATAATCAATATTATACGTTAAACAAGTATTTACTATTTCTTCTTGATTTTTTCTAAAACTTAATACAAAACCTATTGATTTTAGCAATTCTTGTTTTTCTTGAGATAGTTTTAAGAAATTCCTTCTTTGATTATTAATCCAAATTCCTAATTTAACTCCATTTTCATCATAAGTATATCCATTTGTAGTTTTAAAATTATATGGGATTAATAGATTGCCATGATGTTCAAAGTATTTTTTTGCAAGACTATAATTATTTTCCCATTGATTTTCTGCAACATTAAATACAAAACCTATTGATTTTAGCAATTCTTGTTTTTCTTGAGATAGTTTTAAGAAATTCCTTCTTTGATTATTAATCCAAATTCCTAATTTAACTCCATTTTCATCATAAGTATATCCATTTGTAGTTTTAAAATTATATGGTACTAGTAAATTACCATAATGTTCAAAGTATTTTTTTGCGAGTTCATAGTTATTTTCCCAAATATCATCATAAACATTTGAAACAAATCCAATTGATTTCAATAGTTCTTGTTTATCAGGGGATAAACTTGAAAATTTCTTTCTTTGAGTATTAATCCAAATTCCTAATTTAACTCCATTTTCATCATAAGTATATCCATTTGTAGTTTTAAAATTGGATTTAATTAATAAATTACCATGATATTCATAATATTCTTTTGCTAGTTCATAATTATTTTTCCATTGATTTTCTGGAACATTAGACACAAAACCCATTGATTTTAACAATTCTTGTTTATCAGGGGATAAACTTGAAAATCTTTGTCTTTGAGTATTAATCCAACTTCCTAAGTTAATTCCATTTTCATCATAAGTGTACCCGTCTATTGTTTTAAAGGCTTGTGAAACTAATAAATTACCATAATGTTCATAGTATTTTCTTGCAAGTTTATAATTATTTTCCCATTGATTATCTGGAACATTAAATACAAATCCTATTGATTTTAATAATTCTTGTTTATCAGGGGATAATTCTAAAAAATTACTTCTTTGATAACAAATCCAAATTCCTAATTTAATTTTTCCATTTTCATCATAAGTATACCCATCATTTGTTCTAAAATTATATGGGATTAATGAATTGCCATGATGTTCATAATATTTTTTTGCGAAATTGTAATTATTTTCCCAAATATCATCAAAAACATTTGAAACAAATCCAATTGATTTTAATAGTTCTTGTCTTTCAGAAGATAAATTTGAAAATCTCTTTCTTTGAGTATTAATCCAAATTCCCAAGTTAACTCCATTTTCATCATAAGTGTATCCATTTGTAGTTTTAAAATTAAATGGTACTAGTAAATTACCATGATGTTCATAATATTCTTTTGCTAATTTATAATTTTTTCCCCACTTATTATCATGAACACTCAATACTAAGTCTATTGATTTTAATAGTTTTTGTCTTTCAGAAGATAGTTGTGAAAAATTTTTTCTTTGATGATTAATCCAAATTCCTAAGTTAACTCCATTTTCATCATAAGTGTATCCATTTGTAGTTTTAAAATTAAATGGTACTAGTAAATTACCATGATGTTCATAATATTCTTTTGCTAATTTATAATTTTTTCCCCACTTATTATCATGAACACTCAATACTAGGTCTATTGATTTTAATAGTTTTTGTCTTTCTGGAGACAGTTTTGAAAAATTTTTTCTTTGATTACTAATCCAAATACCCAATTTAATTGTCCCATTTTCTTCATAAGTATATCCATCTATTGTTTTAAAATTAATTGGTATTAGTAAATTACCATGATGTTCATAATATTTCTTTGCAACGTAGTAATAATCTTCCCAAGTCATTGTTAATCTATCACTTACATATCTTAATATCTCAAATAAGTCTTGATTTTCTATTTCAATATCAAATGATGCATCTTTTAATTTTATGTTTCTTTTATTTCCTAAACCTTTACTTTGAAGTTCTTTAATTCTATCTTTTAAATTATTTTCTAATTCTTTAATATAATCAAAATTATTAGTTAAATCAATAACAATAGGCGCTATTAATTTTTCAATTAAATCTTCTTTTGATTCATTTTCTTTTACTAAGATATCTTTTGATTTACACATTTCAATTAATTCATTAATTGAATATTTTTCTAATTCATCAAATTTTTCTTTTGTATTTCCACGAACTGATAGAGCACGACCTAATTGTTCAAAATATACTATATCAGAAGTAGTACCTCTTCCCATAATAACACCATCTATATTTGGTGCATGCACTCCTTCATTATATTGATTTATAGCAAACATTACACGAAGTTTATTTTCAACTGTTTTTCCATCCAAATCTACATCATCATAAAACGCTTCACGATTCTTTTTGCCTTCTTTTCCCATATAACTAGTTGATGTATAAAATATTATGTCTTCTTCTTTTACAAATTCTTTAAACCACTTTAATGCTTCACTTTTTATTGTTTCTATATCATTGGTCTTTTCTTCAGACATAGGTGGACAGAAATAAATATATTTTCCATCTGGCTTTATATTTTTTCTTAAAATATCACTAATGCTAGGAGCTTCATGTATTCTTTTTTTTATATCAGATAAAAGACTCATAAGTTCTTTATATTCATGAGATTTCCTATCTAATTTTTGTACTCTTTCTTCTAATTTATTTTCTACATTAATTAAATTAATATAAGCACTTTTATATATTGGTTTTGGTAATATTCCATCTATCATGGCATCACATAAATCATATCTACTTTCTATTTTATTAGAAAATAATTCATCTGTTTCTGGATTTGCCATATCTCTTTCATAAATTGTTCCTCTATCTCTTACTGTATATGCAGTCATACCAAATATTTTCATTTCAGGATGTGTCTCGATTAAAGTATTTATCCTTTGTCCCCATATAGGAGCACCAATATGATGAAATTCATCAAGTATTAATAAATCACAATTAATATTTTTTATTTCTTTTCTATTTAATAAAACAAAACTTTGATATGTTCTAAATTCTAAATTAGGAAAATCTCTTTCTAAATCTAAATTTTTATTATCATGAATTATTTTTTTAATATGTTCTATTATTCCATTAGAAGGAACTACGTATACTATTTTTTTATCTTTATTATCATAAGCTAGTTCTAGTGCATTATATGATTTACCTGTTCCTGTTGCATGAACAATCCCTACTACATTTTGTCCATCATCAAATGCAGATTTTATTTTTTTATAACTTTCGATATTATGATTATATAAACCAATTTTTTGATATTCATTATTATTCATTTTCTTCACCATCATATAATTCAATATCAGTAAAATGTTTACCTGATACATCTTTATCTATTATTAAAACAGTATCATCTTTCATTATATTTGCATTAAATTCATTTTGTTCTAATTCTATATTTCTAATTTTATTATCAACCATTACTTTAAATCCAATATTAGTTCTATCCATTATATCCAAAAGACTACCATTTTTATATTGGTCTGGTATATATACTTCAATTACTTTTCCTATTGATTTAATCATAATTTCACATCCTTATTTAATGCACTACTCTTTATTAATACAAGTGTATCAAATTTCTGACAAAAAGTCTTTATATTATCTAAAATTTACAAAAATAAATATTGCATAAAATAAAAAGTGTGTTTAGAATTAATAACACACCTATTTTACATATTATCTTTTTAATATTTCATTTGTTATATTATTAGCATTTTCATATACATAATTTTCATTAATAATTTCACTGTATGATTTTTCTTTATGTCCCTGTGAATTAGAAATAAATGATTTATGAAAATTATATAAATCTAAAAATTCATGAACCCATTCACATCTAGTTGGATTATTTAATAATTTTAATATAATTTGTTTGCTTTTTTCTTTTTCACACTTACTTTGTATATCTTCTATATTTAAATTGTTAGTATAGTAAAAAGTCCTTTTTAAGGCATTAATTACATCTAAATATACATCTTCTAAAGTTTTATCATCAATAGATTCTATATCTGATATTTCTTCATCATCTATTTCTTTATTTGTGCAAGAAAGAAACCAATCATATGCAAATAACACTATTTTTTTAATATATTCATCTTCTACAATAAATCCATTACTACGAAATTTAACTACTCTTGTTTCGTTTTTATCACTTTCATTATTACTAACATAAAAATTTTCAATAAGAATTTTCATATCACTAAAACCTAACTTTGAAACTTTATTTGGTAATATTATAGGATTTTTAATTGTATCAGTATTATCTAATTCTCTATAATCATTTGCTAAACAAAATCCACAATTATTTAATTCCCATTTAATAGCACAAAATAATTTTCTTCTTTC
Organism: uncultured Bacilli bacterium; assembly: GCA_947630945.1. Classification (GTDB taxonomy): domain Bacteria; phylum Bacillota_I; class Bacilli_A; order RF39; family UBA660; genus CAG-1000. Next base: position 16,132 of record CANRJN010000002.1, read on the forward strand.
TAATATATCATTACCAGGAATATTAATATAATTATCCACATCAATTTGAATAAGAAGTTTAAAAATATATGATGATAATTCTGGATTTGAACTATAATATAAATCTTTATATATCATTGAAGATAATATTGTACTAGTAACTGCAGAATTTATTTTACCTAATAAATATATTTTTCCATCTCTTGATACAAATAATTTTTTTAAGTAATCATTTCCAATTTCTTTATATTCTTCATAAATAAATGAAGTTGTATTTATTTCTTCTGATTTTTTTACTAATTTTTTCTTTTCTAAATCAAGTTCATTATCACTAATATTAATATATTTTAATAACATATTTTTTACTTGAAAAGAAAATGCTTCATCACCACTTAAATTTAAAAATAAATTATTAATATATTTATTTTTTTCATTAGGATTTAATTTTTTAATATAAGGAATTACTATATTTATTATTAAATCATTTAATAAATAATTAACTTTACGAGAATAAATATCTTTTAAAACACTTTTATCAGCACTATTATATTCCTTAGCTATTATTATATTCAAAGCAGATAATTTAATATTAAAATCATTATAATATTCTTTATCTTTTGTTAATTCAAAAAATTTTTCTTTTAATAATTTATTATTTTTAAAATATGATTCACATATAATGTCATTACCAAAAGTTACTCTTAGTATTTTTGCAAATATTTTCATTTCATTATAACTTCTCATATATTTACTTTCTGTATATCCACATATATCATCTGTTAACATTTCAGTTATACCTTCATTTAATCCCGTATAATCAACTGATGAAGATTTATCAATTAATCCTGAAGAAACAGAACCTTTTGCTGCTACATGTAAAAGTTCATGAATTAAACTACGCTCTTCAAATTCAGTTGCTGAAGTAACAAATGATAATAAATTTCCTTTACTATCTACTCTACAAGAAGATGAATTAATAATAATTAATGATTCAGGATTGTTAAAAGAAACTTGCATAGCCACATAATTAGGCAAATTATCAATTTTAATTTCTTTTATTTTATTCATTTTATCTACTAACAATTTAGTATCTATCCCATACAAAAGAGAACATCTTTGAGATATTTTATTAATATAAGGCTTTAATATATTTAACGGTAACTCTTTAATCATTAATAACATCTATGGATTTAAATTCTTTTTGTTCTTTTTCAGATAATTCTTCATAAAAGATTTCGCCATCTTTTTCTATTACTTTAGAAAATATTTCCTTATCATCTTTAAGAAATCTTGCCACTTTACCATATTTAGTATTTTCAATATACTCAAGTAAAATTAATTCCATATATCCTCCTTTTTTTAATATTATACACTATTTTAACTTCATTTGTAAATTCACTCTGTAATTCTTAAGTTTTTCCTTTGTTGCTTTAAATCTCATTGTTATATAAGGGCTGTATTAGATGCACGAACTAAAGCAAAAACATAATCAAATTTTGCTTTTGCTCCATCAATTGTAATATAATTATAATTCTTTCCACATTATTCTTATACATTAATAATATAATTCTATCATAATTATGAATGTTTTAAAAGTAATCTATAATTTAATCCTTAAATAAAAAGAAGAGATAAATTAGTCATCTCTTCTCCCAAATAAAAGTATCAATCTTAATATTTGAATTAATGTTGTAGCAACACTAGCAACATAAGTAAGTGCTGCTGCTATTAAAACTGTTTTTCCATTTTTTAACTCTTTACTTGTTAAAAAGTGAGAATAGTCTAGTTCCTTTAATGCACGAGAACTAGCATTTATTTCTACCGGTAATGTTACTAATTGGAATAAAAGAATTACTATTTCTAGCAAAATACCAATCCATATTAAATTAAAAGCACCAAATATTACACCAAGTAGAATTGCAAAATAACCAGCATAAGATGAAAAATTAACAACAGGTACTAAACTAGATCTTATTTTCATAAATACATATCCATCTTTATCTTGAAGTGCATGTCCACATTCATGACAAGCAACACTTACACTTGCAATTGAAGTACCATTATAATTATTTCTTGATAATCTTATTACTTTTGATCTTGGATCATAGTGATCTGTCAAATATCCATCTACTTCAACAACATCTACATCTTCTAATCCATTTTTATCTAATACATATCTTGCCGCATCACGTCCACTTAAATTTCTTTTATTATCTACTTTTAAATACTTTCTATAAGTAGAATCAACAAATAATTGTGCTAATACTGTAATTATAAGGGCTATTATAGTTAACCCATATGCTATAAAATAGTAATCCATTTTTTATACCTCCTAATTACTTAATAATCTAATATAATTTTTTATTTCTCTATCATTTAATACTTTTCCTTGACTTACAACTTTATCATTTATTACTAAGGCTGGTGTATTAGAAATATTATAATGAAGAATATGTTTTTCATCTTCAATCAATTCAATTTCTACTTTTTCTTTACTATCTACCATTACCTTATTTATATTTTTTAATAATTTTGTTCTATTACTTGAATTTTTTCCTAAAACTTTTATTTTCATTAAATTTCCCTTTCTTTATTATTATACAAAATATTATAAATTTTATCTACTTATATTATCATCTCCTTTAACTTTACATATTCTATTTTATTATTAATTTATTAACAATCTATGATTATTTTATTAAAATTTATTAAAAAGAAAGACAAATTAAATTTATTAATTCATCTTTCTTTTTCCTTATAAACAGGTAACTTTATTTTAATTACAAAACCATTATCATTATACGCGCTAATTGTTCCATTATGAATTTCAACAAATTCTTTACAAATTGATAAACCTAAACCTGATATTTTTCTTCCTGCATCTGTTGTAAAAAAGGGATCAAATATTTTATTTATATTTTCTTCTTCTACACCTTTTCCATTATCACTAATTAGAAATACAATATAATCATCTTGCTTACTTATATCAATACTTATTTTACCATTTTCAGGAACAAACTTTATACTATTTGATATTATATTTGAAAATACTCTTTTCATTTTCAAAATATCAACATTTAATTTTTCTTTTTCACAATTTGTTTTAATTTTAAAATCTATATTTTTATTATTTAATTCTATTTTATAGTCATCATCTAACTGTTTTATTATATCTTTTATACTAATTAATGATAACTTTAATTTCTTATTATCATAATTTGCAAGATAATCATCAAAAGTTCCTAGTATATCTTTAATATGTAATGCTTTATCATGTACTTTATTACTATATTCCTTTAATTCTTTTTTTGTTAAATTATCTTCCATTAAAGAAGAATATCCAATTATAGATGTAAGAGGTGTTTTTATATCATGAGATATACTTGCTATTATCCTTTTTTGTTCTTGTTTTTCTTCTTCTAATGAATCAACTAAATTAACAAATTCATTTTGAATAACATCAAGTTCATTATTTATTTCATTTCTAATAGGCTTTTTTCCAAATTTATAATTTCTAATATCATTTATTATTTTTTCTATTGGGGTAATTATTGAATGACCTGCTAGTAAATAAGTAAAAATCATTAATAAAACTATAATTATAATTTGAAATATAATTAATGATAATATTAAATTAGTAATTCTTACATTATTTGGAAGATATGCACTAATTACATAATTATTATTTTGTATCTTAATAAATTTATTAAACAAACACATATCATTTTTTTCTAACTTACCTATTTTTAATATTTGATTATTTTCATTAATTATTTCAAAATTAATTTTATATTCATTTGATATATTTTTTAAATCTTCTTCTAAATTTATAAATGATTTATAGTTATTATTTAATTTTTCATTCATAACTATTTGTTTTATATTACCTATATTTTGTAATGTAGGTTTTATTTTAATTTCATACCAAAAACTAAGAGAAAGAACATTTATAAAAACAATAACAAATAAAGTAATTAAAAAATTTCTTCTAACTTTATGTTTTTTTAAAATCTTATTCATTTTCATCAACATTCTTTATAAATTTATAACCATAACCCCATATAGTTATAATATATTTATCATTATCTTTAAGTTTATCTCTTAAATTTTTAATATTAACAGCAACTGTTCCAATATCACCATATTCACTACCCCAAACTGATTCATAAATTTGTTCTTTTGAAAGTACAATTCCTGCATTTTCCATTAAAAATCTTAAAAGTTCAAATTCTCTTGTTGATAAATCTACTTTTTCATTATTACATTTAACTTCATAACTTTCAGTATTTAGAGTAATTTTTCCAATACTAATTATTTTACCTTTTCTATTATTGTTTGTTCTTTTATTTAATCTTAAATGAGATTTAACTTTTAATACAAGTTCTGTATTATCAAATGGTTTAGTAATATAGTCATCTCCACCTATTTCATAACCTACTATTTTATCTACCATATCACTTTTAGCAGATACAAATATTATTGGTATATTTACAATATCTCTAACTTTTGAACATAATTCAGTACCACTAATTTCATCCATCATAATATCTAATAAAATTAAATCATAATCAAAGTTTTCACTTTTTATAAATTCTAATGCTTCTTTTGAATTGTTAATAATTTTTGAATCAATTTGCTCTTTTTTTAATATTAAAGATATTAATTTAGATATATCTTTATCATCATCTACAATTAATACTTTTGACATATAATTACCTCCATAATTATTAATGTATTATAACATAAAGTTTATTTATTTTTTTAATTCTTTTAAGTTTTCTTTCATAAGATTCATAACAGTATTATATAATTTTTTATTTGCATCTTCTAAACTCATATTATTAACTTTAAATGGTTTTCCAAATCTTATCATTAATTTAGAACCTTTTTTATATTCTCCTGATATACCAAATGGAACAATAGTTGCATTTGTTTTTTTAGCAAGTGATACAGCACCAAATTTAAATGGTAATAAAAATTCTTTTGTTTTATTTCTTGTACCCTCTGGAAATATACCAATAGCGCCATTATTTTTTAATACATTAATTGCTTGTAATTTTGCATTTTCATCTTTAATTTCACGATTTACAGGAATACAACCTGTTATTTTAAAGAACCATTTAAAATTTCCATCAAAATATTCTTTCTTTGCCATGTAATGAATAATTCGTTTAGTTGAAATAATAACAGAACATTGATCTAATATATGCATATGATTACCACAAATAATTATTGGACCTTCTTTTACAATATTTTCTTTATTAATAATTATTGGTTTATAATATGATTTAAATATGAAACCTAATATTGGCTTAAATAATTTATACCCCCATGTTTTTAGTTTTTTCATATTTTAGTTTTTCCTCATCTTCTAATAATTTATAATTTACTTTGTTATATAAAGTAATTGGTAAACTATCTCTAAATTCAAATTCTTTTGGAATAGAATAAACATCTAATTCTTCTTCACATATATCTTTAATTTCTTTTTTTATTTTGCTAGTTAACTCTACATCTTTCTTTAATACGATAAATGCTTTTGGTACATGTATTTTATATGGATGTGGAATTCCTACTACACATACTTTATTTACAGCAGGATGTTTTAATATTGCTTTTTCTATAATAGATGGATATACATTAAATCCAGATACTAATATCATTCTTTTTATTCTTGATGTAAAATATACAATTCCATTTGGTGAAATATAACCTACATCTCCTGTATGTAACCATCTTTTTCCATCTTCATCTATTTTAATTACTTTATTTGTTTCTTCTTCATTATTTAAATAACCCATCATAAGTGTTGGTCCATTTACACATATTTCTCCCTCTTCACCAAAAGGCACCTCTTCCATAGTTTCAGGATTACAAATTTTATAATTATTACCAACCATTGGAATACCTATACTTCCAGGTTCATTTGTTCCAGGGAAAGTATATGCTGTTGCTGCAACACTTTCTGTCATTCCATAACCTTTTAAAATATTAACTTTTGCTCCGTGTTTATGTAAAAAATTATTAATTTTTGTTTCTGCTTGAACTGATAAATAATCTCCACCACTAATAATATATTTTAATTGTGACATATCAACATCATCAAATCTTTTATTTGACATCATTCCTTCCCATAAGGTTGGAACACCTAATATTACATGTGGTTTATCTTTTTTCCATATTTTATAAAATCTATTCGCGTCATACTCTGGCATAAGAATTGTTTCTACTTTTAAACAAATTGGTGTATGAATACATATACCTAAACCAAAACCATGAAATATTGGAAGAACTGTAACAATTTTATCTCTTGGTCTTACATCTATAACATTAACTGCACTTTGTTGAGCCATAGCATTAAAACTATAATTTGAAATCATTATTCCTTTTGGTGTTCCTGTTGTACCACCACTATGAAGAATTAATGCTAAATCATTACAATCTATTTCTGCATGATATTCTCTTAAATTAGAATTTCCATAACTCATAAATTCTTTATAACTCATATAAGCAGAATCTTTTAATGATGGTCTTTTAGTTTTAATACTACGAGTTAGAGTATATCCTATATTTAAACCAATTGGCATACTTTCTTTTGGAGATACAAGAATAGTTTTATATACTAATGTCTCAGGTATTACATCTTTCATTTTTTCATAATCAAAGTCTACTAAAAACAAATATCTTGATGCAGATTCATTTAAATAAAATTTTAATTGTTCCCTACTTGATAAAGGATGAATAATATCAGCAACTGCTCCTATCTTATTGATAGCATAAAAAATATAAATTGCTTCTGGCATATTTGGTAAGCAAATTGTGACTACATCTTTTTCTTTTACACCAAATTCTCTAAGTGCTCTTGCACAAGTATTAATTTGTTTAAAGAAATCATTATAACTAATTTTATTTCCAAAATAATTTAAAACTGTATAATCAAGATCATTACCAACTTCACTTACCATATAATCATAAATTGATTTTTTAGTAAATTTTATAGTTCTTTCTTTTCTTGAATAATAATCAAGCCAAGGCTTATCTTTCTTTTTGTCCTTAAATAGTCTAATAAAAAAATTACTTATTGTTCCCATGTTTTTCTCCTTTTTTAATTAATTTTTTAACTTTTTCTCTTAATTTATTATTTTCATATTCTAAATCATTACTTTGAATTTTATAAGGTTTATCAAAAATAATAGTAAGATTATTTTTGAAAAGTTTATATTTTCCTATTATTGCAAATGGAATTATTTCACTATCTGTATCATAAGCCATTTTTACTGCCCCTATTTTAAATGGTAATAAACATTTTCCTTTTTCAGTAGTTCCCTCTGGGAATATTCCAACGACAAAATTGTTTTCTAAATATTTTTCTGCTTTTTCTAATGCATTATGATCTTTTCTATTTCTATTTACAGGAATTAAACCTAAATTTGAAAATATAATTTTTTTAAATCCTTTAAATAATTCGCTTTTAGCAAGAAAATGAATATTTCTATTTGTTGAACTAATAAGTAAAATACAATCTAAATTATGAGTATGTGTTCCTGCTAAAACAATTCTTTTGTTTAATGGAATATTTTCTATTCCTATATATTTTGGTCTAAAAACTAAATTTGTAAATATTTTAATAATAGGTCTTACAAAACTATATAACTTTGATTCTTTCATATCTTACACTCTAATTATACACTAAAACTTTCTAATATAATTATATAAATTAATTTATTAAATAATTATTTATTTTTTATTAAGAATTATTAAACTAATTCAATCATAAAATTCTTTTAATATTCCTATATAATTACTATCTATTAAATAATAAAAGAGCACTCATGCTCTATTTAAATCTTTTTTCAAATATACTACTTATTTTCTTAACATCTTTTTTAATAATTATCATGTCAATTATATTTAATATTGAGTGAACTATAATCATTATACCAACAAATATAGTTAATGAATATGATGCTGCAAAAGGATTAAATATAACAATTATACTTACAATTAAATCTAGAATACCAAATAACATTAATGTAACCCATGGTGCATCCTCATCTTTTAATGATATTGCTAGTTTAATAGAATTAATACTTGACACACAAATCCATACACCTATTCCAATTGTAAATAATGTTGGAAGTATACTTGGTTTACTAATAAGTAAAATACCTATTAAGATAGATAATATACCAGGTAACATACCATCAAATGGAATATAGTATTTATATGCATTTATGTCTAAGATAACTAAAATAATACCATGTAAAATAATATAAATAGATATTATTATTCCAATTGTTTTAATTGACATACTTGGATATATTATCATGATAAGTCCTACAATACACGCAATAATTGATGAAAAAATTATTGAATTTGTTGTTCTTTTAAATGCTTCTTTCATTTTTTTCCTCCATAATATTCATTGTAAAAATTATTTATTATTATTTTTATATAAATTTATTAAGAATTATTAAAATATTTTATTCTCTATTTAGTATGGCATCTATTGGATTTAATTTACTTATTTTTCTTGTATTCATACTTGATATTAGAACTGATATTATTATAGATATAATAATTATAAGTAACATAACTATTGGTCTAAATATAAATGCACTAAAATTATAATAAGATTTTTTTATAGATACATTTATTATTATACTTGATATTATAAATAGTATTATAGATATTAATGAAGATATAAGACCAATCATTATTGATTCTAAACTAAATATTTTAGATATATCATTTTTATTAGCGCCTAACCCTTTTAGAATTCCTATTTCTTTTTTACTATTTGTAATTGACATTGAAATATAATTTGTAAATAATAAGAATGCAAATATAAAGAATATAAGTGATACTGCTAGAATTATTAAAGAAAGTATACTATATAAATTGGTTACAGAATATATGTCTTCTAACATATAATAATATATTTGATAAGTATAATGAGTGCCTTTTATATTAGGAGTATAAATATCAAATTCACCACAACCATAATAATCTAAATAAGTAAGTTTTGATAATGATTTTTTCATATGTGAATAGTCATTATCATAAATAAGTCTTCCTATTATATAACTATCTTTAAAATTTGTTATGTTTTTGTGTTCATTTAACTCATCTATGTAAAAACTACTTATATAATCATTTTCATCTTCTGATATACCTATTATGTTAACACTAAATTGTTTAGATTCATCATCACTATCATCATTACTACCATAAAGCAATGTAACATCTTTTCTTCTTATATTTTTTTCAAAAAATTCAACTGCAAAATCTGTTAAAGATTTATTATCATTTTCTTTAATATAGTCCATGTATTCTGTATCAAAATCTTTAAAAAGTTTTCTAACAGAATCTACTGATAAAATTATTTCATCTTTATTTAATGAATTTATAGTTTTAATTCCATCACTTGTAATTACTTCTACATCAGTATCTATAAAATTAATATTTTCATGAGTGTATCCATCTATATCAAGACCTACATAATTAATTATATTTAACTTATCTAGAATACCCTCTTTAATGATATTTTCTTCATTTTCAATTTCAATTGTATCTACAAAATCTTTTGTATAAATCATATCTCTTACAAAGTCTAAACTATAATTAGCATAAAAATCTTTTAATTCTTTATCATTAAAATAACCTTTTTCTTTTGCATCTTCAAATAAACTATTATCTTCATTCATTATTCCAACAATAGTAACTTTACTATTTCCAAGTTTAATCTCTTTATTTGATGAAATTAAATCATTATAATCTTTTGGAAAGTATTCTTCTTCATTTTCTAATATTATTCCATATTTTATTATGAAATCTGCAAGAAATTTACTTACAACTATCTCATTACTAGTTTGTGGTTTTCTTCCTATAACATTATCAAATATTTTATCTTCTTTAACATCTAAAATATATGGATTTGAACCTATACGAAAATATTCACTATCATTATAATTTTTATTTACATATTGAAATCTAAAACTTTCATCATCATAAAAACTATAAACATTATTTATTTTTGATGAAGTAATTTCTTCAATATATTTATAATCTTCACTTTCAAAATCTAGCGCGTCAAATTCATCTTTATTTTTATAATCATATTTATCAACTAAATATGTATTAACATTATTATTTTTAATTGTTTGCATTATTAATGAGTTTTTATTAAACAAAGAAAAATTCATACTAAGTGATAAAAATGTAAAAGCAATTGCAGTAAGTATAATTGACATTACTAGTTTACTCTTTTTACATTTTAAACTTTCATATGCCATATTGAGTGCATACTTAAATGGTAATTTTGATTTTTTTAGTTCTAAATTATTAGATTCATTATTATATGTAACTCCATTATCATACTCTATTTGTCCATCTTTTATTCCTATTATTCTATCTGCATAATTTCTTGCAGACTCTCTATCGTGTGATACAACTATTACTAGTCTTTCTTTACTGATACTTTTTAATATTTGAAATATTTGTGCACTAGATACACTATCTAAATTACCTGTTGGCTCATCTGCTAAAATTATTTGTGGTTTTTTAATTAAGGCTCTTGCTATTGCTACTCTTTGTTTTTGTCCACCAGATAATTCATTCATTTTTCTATTTTCTAAGTCTTTCATTCCTAAATCTTCAAGTAATTTTAATATTTCTTCTCTATTTCCTTTTTCACCTTGTAATTCTTTTGCTAATTCTATATTTTCATATACATTATATTTTTCTAAAACATTAAATTCTTGGAAGACAAAACCGACACATGTATTTCTATATGCATCATAATCTTTTTCTTTAAAATCATTTGTATTTTTTCCATTTACTATATAGTTACCACTTGTTTGTGTATCTAGTCCTCCTAGTATATTAAGTAATGTACTTTTTCCACTTCCACTTTTTCCTAAAATAAAGACAAGTCCCTTACTTCCTATTTCTAAATTTACATTTGATAAAGCAGTAACTTTATTATCTTTTTTTATTTCATAAATTTTAGTTAAATTTTCTAATTTTATCATAATTACCTACCTTATTTTTCAAGTATAGCATCTATTGGTTTTTGTTTACTTATTTTTCTTGTATTTGAACTTGATATTAATATTGATGTCGCGAGTGCAAATATGAATATAAATACTATAACTAATGGACTTAATACAATTGCATTAAATTTAAGTTCTGTATGTTCAACTAAATATATTACAAGTAATTTATTTACAATTAACCATAAAATAATAGAGAATATTGAAGAAATAATACCTATTGCTATTGACTCCATACTAAATATTCTTGTTATATCATTTGAAGATGCCCCAAGACCTCTTAATACACCTATTTCTTTTTTACTATCATTAATCGATAATGATATAAAGTTTGAAAATAATAAGAAACCAAATGTAAAGAATATTAGTGATATTATTAAAATTGGTAAATTAAGAAATCTATAAAGGAAAGAAACAAATCCTATTTCTTCATTCATATATTCTAATTTATATACATATATTGGTTCATTTGTATCTTGTAATTCATCTTCATATTCATTAAGAAATGTTAAATTTGAAAATGATTTTTTCATATTTTTATAATTATCATCATATATTAAAAGTGAGTTAACTTCTTTATCTTTATATTTTATTATATCTTTATATATTGAACCTATATAGTTATTGTCATCTAGTGTTATTCCAACTATTTTAATGGTTTTATCATCAGGTCCATCAATTGAAAAATATTGATAGTAGAATTCTATATTTTTATATAATGGTGTATCTTCTAAATATTTAACAGAGAAATTTATTAAAGATTCATTATAATCACTAGTATTATCATAATAATCCATAAATTTATTATCAAAGTCTTTATATAAATTTCTAAGTGTGTTAGGTGATACGACTATTTGTCCTTCTTCTAAATCATTTATTTTTTTAATCCCATCACTTGTCATTATATCTATTTCATTTTCAAGAAATTTTATTTTTTTGATGTCTTCATAATTATTATTAGAATTATTGTAAGCATCTTTTGCACGTAAAAATACTTTATTCATAAGATTATCATTATCTTGATTTAATATTACATTATCAACAAAGCCTTTTGTGTAAGCGTATGAACCACCACTCATGATTCCAACAATAGTTATTATATTATCTCCAAATTTTATTTTTTTATTTGATGAAACTAATTCTTCATAGTCTTTTGGAAAATACTTTTCTCCACTTTCTAATATAATTCCATATTTAACAATATCATAAGCAACATATCCAGGTATTACTATTTCATTAGGTGAAGATGGCTTCCTTCCTATAATATTATCAAATATTTTATCATCTTGAACATCTACTATACCATGTATAAAAGTATTATTTATATCACTATTTGTATTTTCATCTGGTCTTGCAAGTCTAAGAAATCCAAACATGAACCCATTATCATATAAAGTATATATTTTATTTATTTTTGATGTAATTAAATTTTCTACATTTTTATAGTCCTCTTCTTGGAAATTAAATCTAGGAAAATTACTATTTTCATCTGCATGTGATTCTACTTTTAGAATTTCATATGTATGTGAATTATTATCTTTAACAGTTCGCATTATTAAAGGAAGTTCATTAAATAATGAAAAATTCATACCAATAGCAAGAAACATGAAGGCTATTGATATTACAAGTATTGATAAAAATAATTTTGATGGTTTACTTTTAAAATTTTTAAAAGCCATATTGAATGCATACTTAAATGGTAATTTTGATTTTTTTAATTCTAAATTATTAGATTCACTATTATATGTAACTCCATTATCATACTCTATTTGACCATCTTTTATTCCTATTATTCTATCTGCATAATTTCTTGCAGACTCCCTATCATGTGATACCACTATTACTAGTCTTTCTTTACTAATACTTTTTAATATTTGAAATATTTGTGCACTAGATACACTATCTAAATTACCTGTTGGCTCATCTGCTAAAATTATTTGTGGTTTTTTAATTAAGGCTCTTGCTATTGCTACTCTTTGTTTTTGTCCACCAGATAATTCATTCATTTTTCTATTTTCTAAGTCTTTCATTCCTAAATCTTCAAGTAATTTTAATATTTCTTCTCTATTTCCTTTTTCACCTTGTAATTCTTTTGCTAATTCTATATTTTCATATACATTATATTTTTCTAAAACATTAAATTCTTGAAAGACAAAACCGACACATGTATTTCTATATGCATCATAATCTTTTTCTTTAAAATCATTTGTATTTTTTACATTTACAATATAGTTACCACTTGTTTGTCTGTCAAGTCCACCTAATATATTAAGTAATGTACTTTTTCCACTTCCACTTTTTCCTAAAATAAAGACAAGTCCCTTACTTCCTATTTTCAAATTAATATTATTTATCGCGGTAGTTTTATTTCCACTAGTGTTTTCTTCATATATTTTAGTTATATTTTCTAGTTCTATCACATTTACACCTACCCTATACTAATATGATTATATCACAAAAGTATATATATATATATTAAAAAACATTTTTGAAATAATTAATCAATTATTATTTTTTAAAATTATTTTATTTCAAATTCAACTGATGAATTAATTTCATAACTATGATTATTATTTTTAAGGAAATTACGAATTATTCTATATCTACCATTTGGTAATTCACCATATATGTTGCTCCAATCAAGTTTTTCTTCAATTTGTTGATTTGGTCTAAATCCATATGCCATCATTGTACCTGACATTACTCTCATAAGATTCCATTTATTATTTTCATAGTGTTCAACATAATAAATAGCGCCATAATAAAATTTACTATTTGTATTATTTTTCATAATTAAAGTTAAACCTGTTTTTGTAAGTGAATTATCTTTTATACTCAATGAAATTATATTATTACTTGTTCTAAATTCTGATCCAATATCTTTATTATCATCATATGTAGGACAATCAAATTTATTAAATTTAAATTGCCAATCTACACTAATTGTATCTTTATTCATTTCACAGTAATAAGTATCCATAAGTAGTCCTTTATTAACATAACTATTATCTTTAAGTTCTTTCTTTATACTAAAAAATGGACTATTTTTTAAAATTCTTGCTTGAAGTGTATCTATTAAAATTATTAATATGATTAAAGGTATAATAATTATAAAAATTCTTTTAATTGTTTTTTTATTTGTATCTTTTTCTTTTATTTCTTCTTTTACAGTTTTTTTATCTTTTGATTTATTTACTTTTTCCTTCTTATTTTCCATAGTATCCTCCTATAACATAATATAATAAAATATAATAAAAGTAAATCACTAAAAATAATGATTTACTTATTAATTATTTTCTATGACGAGATAATACCATTTGTGTTCTTGCTTTTGCAAAATCATAATCAGTAAGAGTATAATCAATAGGATTTGTATTAGAATCTTGTAATGGTAATATTATATGATCTAACATTATAATATCTTTATCATTATGTATAATTACATAATTATCTGTTTTATATACATTTGTATGTACAAAATTAAATTCATGTTTTGGGTTTTTAAACATTAACATTTTAGATAAATCTTCTGGATTTTTACTTTTACATATTGTAATTACATCATCTCTTTTATCGTATAATTTTTTATTTGGAACTTCAAATCCATATGTTTTTAGCATATAAAGTAAAAATGGTTTTCTTTGCTTCCTATTTAATCCTAAAAAATCAAATCCATTATTTAAACATAAATCTATCCATGCTGATATTAATAATGATGCAATATTTAAATTTCTAAATTCATCTAATACTTTAACACCAACAAAATTACTTGTTTTATTTTCATAATCAAGATAAAAATAAATATAACCTTGTGGTACTAATTCACCATTAATTCTAGTATATGCTCTTATATAAAATTTAGGTTTATTAGATCCATCATCAATAGATTTTTTAATATATAATTCATGACTATAATCACCTGAATAATAATCAGTTGAATATAATACTTTTTTATCTTCTTCTAAATTTCTAAAATCAAACATATTAAAAACCCCCTTCTAAAATATGTACTCTTCTAAAAATCTTTTAAATTATACCATAAAATCGATAAAATGTCAAAATTTACATTCAAAATATAATACAAAAAGACATATAAACAATAATCATATGTCTTTTAAAGATTCCATTATATTTTAAATTCTTCAAAGAAATCACTCATTGTAAGTTGCTTTTCTTGCTTAACTTCTTCCTTTTTTTCTTTTTTATTTTCAGTTTTGTTTTCCTTTTTTATTTCTTTTGTGTTTTCTTTTGTACTCTCTTTTGGACTTTCTTTTGCATCATCATCATTATTACTTTCTTTTATATTATCCACTTTTTCTTCTTGTGTAATATCAGTAAGTCTTGTAACAACAAATACATCTTCTACATTCTTTTTTGTATATGTATTTCCTGTTGATGTTTTATCTAAAATACTAATATCACTAGACTTTAAATATCCAATTGTTTTATCTAATATACCAAATATACTTTTACTTCCAACATTAAATGCTTTAATAATTGTATAAGATTTAGATTTTGGACTTTTTATAATTAATGAACCTTTTTTTGCTCTTGATGTTAAATCTATATCATTAATATGTATTCTTTTAGCAGTATTTCTATCTGTAAATATACTTACATATTCTTTAAGTTCA
Source organism: uncultured Bacilli bacterium (assembly GCA_947630945.1). Classification (GTDB taxonomy): domain Bacteria; phylum Bacillota_I; class Bacilli_A; order RF39; family UBA660; genus CAG-1000. Next base: position 31,799 of record CANRJN010000002.1, read on the forward strand.
CTTACTACAAAACCACTTACTACTTCACTCTTTGCATTTAATTTCATTGATTTAACACCACTAGTTTTAAGTCCTAATACAGGTATCTCATCAGATGCATATTTAAGAGCATATCCATCTTTACTAATAATTAATACATTTTCACCCATAGTTCTACTAACACTAACAAGTTCATCATTATCTTTTAATTTAATACACGCGATTGGTTTAGTATAACGAGATACTTCAAATAAATTAAGAGGAACTCTTTTTACCATACCATTTTTAGTAAATAAAGTAACTAGTGAATCATCAAAATTCTTAACAGCAATAGATTTAATAATTTTTTCTCCATCACTTACCTTAATTAAATTAGAGATATGAGTACCAACATCTTTAAATTTTGCTTCTGCGATTTCTCTTACAGGGACATATAAATAATTACCTAAATTAGTAAACAACAATATTGTATCTAAGTTATTTACTTTATATAACCCTTCAATATAATCTCCCTCTTTAACAGCAGGATACTCATTTTCATTAGCACTAAACATTTTAATAGAATGCTTTTTAACATAACCAATTGATGATATACAAACTATAAAATCATCTTTACTAACCATATCAAGTTCATCTATTTTAATTTCAGTTATTTCATCTTTAATAACAGTTTTTCTATCTTCTGCATATTTTTTCTTGATTTCTCTAAGTTCACTTTTCATAACATTTTTAAGTTCATTTTCATCATTTAAAATATGTTCACATTCTTTAATTAATTCTTTTAATTCTTCACTTCTTTTTTCAAGTACTACAACATCTGTATTAGTAAGTTTATATAATTGTAACATTACAATTGCTTCTGCTTGATCTTCTGTAAATTTATATTTATCAACTAAATTATATTTAGCATCAACTTTATTTTTACTTGCTCTAATTGTTTTAATTACATCATCTAAAATAGAAATTGCTTTAATAAGTCCAGATACAATATTAAATTCTTTTTGATAAGCAGCAAGATCAAACTCAGTTCTTTTAGTAATAACTTCTCTAAAATGTTCAATATAAGCATCTATAATTGGAATAATACCAAGTGTTTTAGGAGTTCTATTAACAATTGCTACCATATTATAATTGTATGATACTTGTAAATCTGTGTTTTTAAGTAAGTAATTTAGAACAAGTTCTTTATTAGCACCACTTTTTAAGTCGATTGCAATTCTAAGGCCTTCTCTATCTGTTTCATCTCTTACTTCTGCTATTCCATCAATTTTTTTATCAATTCTTAGTGAATCTATTTTTTGTACAAGTAAGGCTTTATTAACTTCAAAAGGGATTTCACTAATTATTATTTGTTCTTTACCTTTTTCTTTTTTAAATTCAGTTTTACTTTTTACAATTATTTTACCTTTACCTGTCGTAAAGGCATCAATAATTCCTTCTTTTCCTTCAACTATTCCACCTGTTGGAAAATCTGGACCTTTTACTATTTCTAATATAGTTTCAAGTCTACAATTAGGTGAATCTATTCTTTTAATAGTAGCATCAATTATTTCACCTAAATTATGAGGTGGAATATTTGTTGCATATCCAGCACTTATACCATTTGATCCATTTACAAGTAAGTTTGGAAATTTAGATGGTAAAACAGTTGGTTCTAAAAATCTATCATCAAAATTTGGTGCCCATTTTACAGTATTCTTTTCAAGGTCTCCAAGTAACTCTTCACTTATATGAGCAAGTCTTGCTTCTGTATAACGGTACGCTGCGGCTTGATCACCATCCATAGAACCATTATTACCGTGAATATCAATTAGTATAGTATTTTGTTTCCACCACTGACTCATTCTAACCATAGCATCATAAACGCTTGAATCTCCATGTGGGTGGAATTTACCTAAAACATCTCCTACTGTTGCTGCACATTTTATATATCCTTTATCCCAAGTGTTGCCTGCTTTATACATTGCATATAAAATTCTTCTTTGAACAGGTTTTAGTCCATCTCTAACATCTGGTATTGCTCTATCTAAAATAATTTCTTTTGCATATTTTCCAAATCTATCACCCATTATTTCTTCTAGTGCAAAATCTTGAATTCTTTTTAATATATCGTTTTTCATATTTCACCTACTAATTTCTATAATCATCTTCCATTGTAAATTCAACATTTTCATTAATCCATTCTTTTCTAGGATCAACTTTATCACCCATAAGAACACTTACTCTTTTTTCTGCAAGCGCAGCATCTGTAATATTTACTCTAATTAAACTTCTAGTTTCAGGGTTCATTGTAGTTTCCCATAGTTGTTCTGGATTCATTTCACCTAAACCTTTATATCTTTGAATAGAAGATTTACCTGTATTTTGTGATTTTATTTCATTTAATTCTTCATCTGTATAAGCATAGAATCTTTTCTTACCATAATCTATTTTATATAGTGGAGGCAGTGCAATAAATAATTTTCCTGCTTCTATTAGTGGTCTCATATATCTATAAAAGAATGTTAATAAAAGTATTTGTATGTGAGCACCATCAACATCGGCATCAGTCATTATAATTACTTTATCATAATTAGATTCTTTAACATCAAAACTTTGACCTACTCCTGCTCCAATTGTATAAATCATTGTATTTATTTCTTCGTTTTTAAATAGTTCATCCATACTTGCTTTATCTGCATTTATAACTTTTCCACGAAGAGGCAGTATTGCTTGAAATTTTCTATCTCTTCCACCCTTAGCAGAACCACCGGCAGAGTTTCCTTCGACTAAAAATAACTCATTAATTTTAGGATTTTTACTTTGAGCAGGTGCTAGTTTTCCTGACAAGTTCTTTTCTATTTTACTTTTGTTTTTACCGTTTCTAGCATCCATTCTTGCTTTTCTTGCTGCTTCTCTTGCTATCTTACTTTTAAGTGCTTTATCCATTATGGAAGATGCTGTTTCTTTATTTTCTTCTAAATAATAACTTAATTTTTCATATACAAGACTTTCAACTACATTTCTTGCTTGTGGAGTTCCAAGTTTTCCTTTTGTTTGACCTTCAAATTGAAGTAAACTTTCTGGTACTTTTAAACTAATAATTGCACTAAGTCCCTCTCTTGTATCACTACCATCTAGTGCATCAGTTCCTTTTAATAAATTATTCTTTTTAACATAATCATTAAATACTTTTGTAAGACCTGTTTTAAATCCTACTTCATGAGTACCACCATCTATTGTTTTAACATTATTTACAAATGACATTATATTTTCATTATAACTATCTGTATATTGAAGTGCTATATCTACAACTATACCATTTTTTTCTCCATTAAAACTTATTACTTTATGTAATGGTTCTTTTCCTTCATTTATATATTCTACAAAAGATACAAGACCATTTTCATAATAGAATACACTTTGTTTTTCATCTTCTTCATCAATAACTTCCATAGTAAGTCCATTGATTAAAAAAGCACTTTCTTGCATTCTTTCACATATAGTTGTATAACTAAATTTTGCAGTTCCAAATATTTCCTCATCTGGATAAAATTCAACAGTTGTACCTGTTTGTTTAGTAGTACCAATTTCAGTAAGTGGTGTGTCTACTTTACCACCATCTTTGAATGATATTTCATTTATTTTACCATCTCTATAAATTGTTACTTTCATCCATTTTGATAAGGCATTAACAACAGAAGAACCAACTCCATGAAGTCCACCAGATACTTTATATCCTGAATTTTCAAATTTTCCACCAGCATGAAGCACAGTAAAAATAACTTCTGGTGTTGATTTACCAGAAGGATGTTTACCTGTTGGTACTCCACGACCTTCATCTTTTACAATAACACTACCTTTTTTAGTAAGAGTTACTGTTATTTTATTACCATATCCATTTATTGCTTCATCTATTGCATTATCAACAATTTCCCATACTAAATGATGAAGTCCTCTTTTATCAGTAGAACCAATGTACATACCTGGTCTTTTTCTTACTGCTTCAAGACCTTCTAATATTTTTATTGATTTTTCATTATATTCTGCCATCTTTTCACCTTATCTTCTTTACTAATTATACAAGAAAAAACAAAAAGTGTAAACATTACTTTACACTTTTACAAGTCAAGCATTTCTATTTTCTGTTCTTTCTTTTCACCATTTTGTTCTTTCATTTCATTTTCGCTTTTCAATAGTTCTTCAATACTCATTCCAGGCTTGCCATCATCTCTATTTGGAGTATATGCTTCTTCTACATATGTTGGCTTATTTACAGAATCAATATTGTTATTTGCTAATATATCTATCTTACTTGCTTTATATTTCTCAGGTGGTTCCATCATATCATATTCACTTTTAAATATAGAATCTATTGTACTTTGTGCTTCTTCTTCATTTATAAACATATTTTGTGGTGTGGGATTTTCATTAGTCATTAATGTTGCTTTTCCACCTCTTGCATTATCAAGTGCTTTAAAGTATTCTTCATCACTTACTTTATATTGTTTATTACTAAAACAAAGCATTGGATAAAAAATTATAGGTAAAAGTATTAGTCCTAGTTTATATCCTGTACTACAATTAAAAACTACACCTAATTTATATGACATTAACACTAATACTATTAAATTAATAACAGGAATAAAAAATAATATTCCAAAAAATGTTGATACATCTACAATTTCTAACATTGTAAATAAATTTAAAATAGGATAAAAAGCAGTTTTTTCACCTTTTGATGCTTTTCTAAATAACTTATTGCCACCTATCATTATAAGTAGAGATCTACCTAATGATAGTAACCATATCATTATTACTATTCTAAGTATTAATTTTGAAGTAGTAATTGACATAAGTTTTCCCTCCTATTCTCATAATAATGATACTATATTTATGCATTTTTTGCAATTATTTTAATAAAATGTTAGTAAAATGTTAATTTTTTCATGGTTTTTATTAAAAAATGGTTGCAAATTACATAAAAATATTATAAAATGATAAAGAAACCGAGAAAAAGGCTTTATGGGCTTGTAGCTCAGTTGGTTAGAGCGTTCGTCTGATAAGCGAAAGGTCGATGGTTCAAGTCCATTCAGGCCCACCATATACGGCCCGTTGGTGAAACGGTTAACACACACGCCTTTCACGCGTGCATTTATGGGTTCAAATCCCGTACGGGTCACCATATGTGTTTGTAAACTCCTTATTAAGGAGTTTTTTTGTGGATAAAATGTTTTTAAAAAAGATGTATACATTAATACATCTTCATTTTAATTGATTTTCTAATCAAACTTAATGATAATCCCTCTTCTTGATGTAAAGAATTTATTAAATCATTTATATAATCTATTTTTTCTTTAATTATTTCTTTTTCCTTTGATAAATTATTATTTATAGCATCTAATAAATCTATATTTCCAAGATGATTACATTTTTTAATATAATAATATATATCTTCTGGTCCATAAATCATACCAAGTTCATAATTATTGTTATCATATACCACATAATATTTTTCATTTTCTTCGCATATATAATTTGTTTTAATATATTCATTAACTTTATTAAACAACTTTTCAACATTAATATTTTCTATATTACTAATATAATCTTTATTTTTTAATTCATTTAATACTTCACTAATCATTTTTATCTTCCTCTACCACTACTTAATTCTTCTTCATAATAATTATTATTTAAAAAACTTTCATACATTTTTTGATTATAACTTTTTTTGAATTCTTCTTCTATTAAAATTAATTTAGTTAATATTGATTTATATTCACTTTCAACCATATATTTTCTATATTTATTTATGATAATACCTTTTAATCTATTTATTTCATCAAGTACCATTCCTGTATCATCATCAGTAGTTTCATCATCATTTAAAATACGTAACATAAACTTAATTATTTTATCTAGTTTTCTGTTAATACGTGTTTTAATAAATGAGTCTTGTAAAGCAGAATCAACTAAAATAACTTTTTTTGCTTTAATATTGAATCCTGAAACTTCATTTTTAGGAGTAATATCAAGACCTGTCATATTTACATTATAATAAACTAATTTCGTATTTTCGTTATTATTATCTATTATGTATTTCATATAAACCACCCTTACATTATATCTTGTCTATATTCCTTTGTTATTCTCTTTCTTTCACTTTCTCTAAATTCATTTATTAATTTATGATTTCCACTAAGTAATACATCAGGTACTTCCATTCCTCTAAAATCACGAGGCTTTGTATAAACAGGATAATCTAATAAATTATCATTAAAACTTTCATATTCTAAACTTGTACTAGTAATAACACCATCAATTAATCTTATTACTGAATCACTTATCATCATTGCTGGAAGTTCACCACCTGTTAATATAAAATCTCCAATTGATATAAGTTCATCTGCAAGTGAATAAATTCTCTCATCAAATCCCTCATAATGACCACATATAATTATTAAATGTTTTTTATCTTTTAATTCATATGCTTTTTTTTCATTATAAGTTTTACCTCTTGGTGTTAATAAAATAACATGTGAGTCCTTAGTCTTAATACTTTCTACTGCATTAAATACAGGTTCACACATCATTATCATACCACCACCTCCACCAAATTGATAGTCATCAACTTGATTATTTTTATATGGGGTATAATCTCTAATGTCAATTATATTTATTTCTACTTTATTTTTTTCTATTGCTCTTTTAATAATGCTTTCTGTTTTAAATCCATCAAACATATTAGGAAATAATGTAAGTATATCTATTCTCATAAAAACACCTCAATATTATGCATATATATTGATTTATTAGTTTTATCTATTTTACTAATAAAATCTTTATTATAAGGAATAAATTTATCATTAATTCTAATTACTTTATTACCATTATCATTTCTATATTCTTCTATTTTTCCAATTAAAGTATCATTATTATATACATTCATTCCAATAAATTCACTTTCTAATATTTCATCTTCTTTTAAATGTAATAATTCATAATCAATATATACCGCGTCCCCCTTATATTTTAACACATCATTAATATAATCAATACCTACAAATTTTACCATATCAAATTGTTTATGATGTCTATATGTTTCAATTGTTTCTGGGGATTTAAATTGTCCTATATATAAAGTATTAGTAGGCATGAATACTCTATCTTTAAATTCAAAATTACTAATTATTCTAACCTCTCCTTTTAAAGCATGAGTATTTACTATTTTTCCAACATAAATATATTTCATATTTTACCTCTTATACATATGATATAAAATAATTCCACAAGATACTCCAACATTTAAACTTTCACAAGAATTATTCATATCAATTCTTACTATTTCATCACATTTATCTAATATTTTAGGGTTTACTCCATTTCCTTCATTTCCAAATACTACTGCAAATTTATCTAATGGTTCTATTTCTTCTAAGTTTTTAGATTTTTGAAGTGATGTTCCAATTAATTTAATATTATTTGATTTAATTTTATCTATTTCTTCATTAATATCACCAATTATTATATTAATGTTGTATATCATACCACCTGTACTTCTTAATACTTTTTCATTATATGGACTAACACTATTTTTAGATAATATTATTGTATCAATATCAAAAGCAACTGCATTTCTAATAATAGTACCTGCATTACCTGGATCTTGTATATCATCTAATATTACTATTTTATTGCCTAATGTACTTTTATTTATATATTTTGATACACCTATTAATCTTGGAGTACTTTTTAAATCACTAATACTTTTCATAACATCTAAACTAACAAAATCATAAGGAAAATCAAAGTTAACATTTTCTCCTTCTAAAACATATAATTCTTTTAACAACTTATTTTTAATTGCTTCTTCTATTAAATTTTCTCCTTCGATTATAAAAAGACCTTTATTAATTGAATATTTTTTATCTTGTAATTTTCTTATTTCTTTTATTCTATTATTACTTTTAGATGTTATTAACATTTTACTCCTCCTTTAAAACAATTTGATTTTGTTTATAATCAGGCTTATATTTTTTTACATATTTCCAAAACATTTTTGAATGATTAAATTCTAAGAAATGACATAATTCATGTATTACAACATAATCAATTTCATCAATGCTATATTTAATTAATTCAAAGTTTAGTTTTATTAATTTTTCTCTTTTATTACAGTATCCCCATTTCCTTTTCATTTTTCCAATTAATACTTTTGGATAAGGAATATCTTCTTCAAATAAATTATAACATATTTTTACTCTTTCATTAAATATTCTATTTGCTTCATTCTTTAAAAAAGTATCTAAATATTTTTTATCTTTAACAAATACTTTATCATCTACAAATTCTATTTTAGATACTGTGTTTAATATTATTACATCATATTTATTTCCTAAGTAATAAAATTCTTCTTTCTTTTGTTCTTTTTTTTGTAGTCTATTATAAGCATCTATTATAGATTCTTGATTAGTTTTTATAAAAGATAAAATCATTCCTTTTGTAACTAAATGATTACAAGAAATATATATCCCATCTACTTTTACTCTTAAATACATATTTTTAATACTTTTACGAGTAATATATACATTAAAATTTATATCTCCAAGAACTATTTGCATATCAAAACCTCTAAATAAATTATAACATTTAATCCAGAACAAAAGATAAATTTCAATAATTAAAATTATTTCTTTTATCCTGAGTAACTTCACAGTTACTCTTTTCTGCTTCAACGAATTTTACTTCTCCACAGACCATATTTCCGAACGTCGCGTCCGTACTTTTAACTTTTTATCCATTTTTAATTTTCAATTATTACTTTATAATCATCTGATATAATAATTATATATTACAAACAAACGTATGTCAATAATGTCTTGTTTTTTTATTTTCATAAAAGAAAATTACAAAAGAAATTATCTGTGATTTATTTTGATAAGAACTTTCCTATTATATAAAAAAGGAAGTTCGTTTGATGAACTTCATAATTTTATATTTCTTCTCCAACACCTTCAATAGGTTGTTCTTCCCAAACTGCTTCTAATGTTGTATCTTTATTTTCTTCTGGTTTATAATCTTCTGGTACAACTTCTTCTTTACTTTCTGCTTTTTCTTCTGGTTTCATTTCTGAATTATCAGTTGAAGTTGTTGGTTCTGTTACTTCTTGTGGTGTAGGTTCTGTTGTTGATTCAGTTGTTGGTTCTGTTAAAGTTTCAGTACCATTTTGTTCAACTTCACTTGGTGTAGTTTCAGTCTCAGTAGTTGAATTTAATTCATTAGATTTTTGATTTTGTGAATCTACACTTTCAGTTCCTTGTGATGTTTGTGATTTATCACTAGTTAGTGTAGGCTCTGTATTGCTACTTGGTGTAGTATCACTCATAGTATTAGTATCTTGATTTGATTCTGTTGATTCTAATACATTTTGATTTGAAGAATCTGGATTTGTAGTTTCAGAAGTTACAGTATCTTCCAAAGGTTTAGTTTCTGTTTCTTTCCAACCCTTAAATACTTTTTCTTTTTCTTCTACATTATCCCCTTCTTTTGGAGTATATCCATTTGCTGATTTACTTGAAACTTCACTTAATTTTATTTCATTGTCTTCTAGATATTCTTTATCATCTGAAACAACTTTTTTACTATTAAGTGTTTCTTCATCAACAGGAACAAAGTATGTTGGAACTTCCATTCCTAAATCTTCTGGATTAGGAAGTTCATATTCTTCTAATTCTTGTTCATTATATCCAACAACTACTTCTTCATCTCCACTTTTATATACTACTCTAGCAGCACCACATACTGCATATAATGATTTATCTACTCTATCTTCTTTTAATCTTATGTTTGAACTAATATTGTTACTATCACTACTCATAGCCCATCCTAAGAATTTCTCATTTACACTACAATATGCATCATTGCCACTTTGAACGCCATAACTATCAAGTGTATCTTTTGTAACTTCATCATGAATTACATTTTTACCTTCATAGTCATAATAATTAACATTCAAATGGTCTACTATTTTTGCTGTTAAATATATTTGATTATTTTTATTAGCATAATTAATTATATCTTTTGTAAGTTTAGTAATTTTATTACTATTTAAATACCAACCTTGGAATATTCCATCATAATCAATTGGCTCACTTAAAGTAATATTTCCATCTTCTACTGTATATTCAGTAGGATTATTACTTACGTAATTATCATAAATAACTTCATAATGAATTACTTTACATACCATATAAATATTTTTATTTTCATTTACAGAAGTATTAAAGTTATATTCATTTTTCATATTTTCATCAGTATAATATTTACAATCAGTATAACCATCTGGTGTATATTTACTAACTTTATTACCTTTATTTACTTTTTTAACATTCTCTTCACCATTTAAATAGAATGTAACTTTATATTTAGTATCACTAGTAGTTTTCTTTGTAGTTGACACAGCAACAACTTTTTTAACTACTTCTTCCTCTTCAACAACCTTTTCATCTTCTTCCTCATCATCGCTTGGTACTACTATTGTATCATCTGGTTTCTTAGGTTCTTCTACTTCTTTTTCTTCTTTCTTACATCCAACTAGAAGACCTATTACAGTGGCTACAATAACTAATATTGCTAATGCTATAAAAACAATTAATCTTTTATCATCTTCATCATCGTCTAAAAAGTCATCAACATCATTAACTTTTTCTTTTACTTTTTCTACTTCTTCATGAACTTTAACTTCTTTGACATTAGAATTTGAAGGTTTATAATTATTCTTTTTAGTATTAGTTTTCTTAGAAGTACCCTTACCTTCTTTCATTTTACCCTCCTTCTATAGTCATTATTTATCTTGACTACCCTAATAATCATTATAGTCATCAAAAACAATTAAATCAATAAAACCTGTAAACTTTTTGTAAATAAAAAAGAGTTTTTATTGTAAACTCTTAAAAATCTCTATTTCTTAAAAATGCTGGCATTTCTAGTTCTTCCTCTTCCTCAGGAATTTCTTGAACAACACTTTTTTCTCTTTCACCTTCAATTGAACGATATAAAGGTTCTGTTGAATCTTCAAAACCTGTTGCTATTACTGTAACTACTATTTCATCAGTTAAGGCTTCATTAACAACGGCTCCAAATATAATGTTAACATCAGTATTAGCAACTGCTCTTACAACTTCTACTGCATCTTCTGCTTCAAATAATGTCATTGAGTTACCACCTGTAACATTTACAATACAATCAGTGGCTCCATTAATAGTTTGTTCTAAAAGTGGACTACTAACGGCTTGTTTTGCTGCTTCTACTGCTCTATTATCACCAAATCCAACTCCAATTCCAATTAACGCGTCTCCTCTATTTTCCATTACTGTTCTAACATCTGCAAAATCTAGGTTAACAAGTCCCGGAACACTAATTAAATCAGATATTGATTGTACACCTAATCTAAGTACATTATCAACTTCTTGGAATGCAGCATTAAGTGGTGTAGATCTATCAATTAAATCTCTTAATCTATCATTTGGAATTACAACAATAGTATCAACATGTTTTCTTAATTCATCTAATCCAACTAAGGCATAATCCATTCTTTTTTTACCTTCAAATTTAAATGGTTTTGTAACAATAGCAACAGTTAAACATCCTAGATTTTGTGCTATTTCTGCTACTACCGGAGCAGCACCTGTACCTGTTCCACCACCAAGACCACAAGTTACAAATACCATATCTGCTCCCCTTAACGCGTCTTCAATCTCTTCTTTTGTTTCAAGGGCTGCTTCTCTTCCAACTTCTGGTCTAGTACCAGCACCTCTTCCTTTTGTAATTGTTTTACCTAATTGAATTTTATGCTCAGCACGAGAAACATTTAAAACTTGTTGGTCGGTATTAGCAACAATAAATTCAACTCCTTTAAGTCCTGAATCTATCATTCTATTTACAGCATTACATCCTCCACCACCGATACCAATAACTTTAATATCAGCAATTTGATCCATCTCTAATTTGTTATTCATATTTCACTCCTTAATTATTGAAAAAATATCCATATATTTTTCCAAGTATTGAACTATTATTTCCTTTTTTATTATTAATTAATTCATTTTGTTCTTGTTCATCTACTGTGTATGCAAGTTTATTTCTAAAAGACAACTTATCATGATAGTATTTGATAAAACCAAGAGCAGATGAGAATTTATTATGTCTACATCCGATTTCTTTTACTCTATAAACACTCTTATCTTCACCAAATACTTCATTAACTACTAAATTAAAATCATTTAATTCACTAGTTCCCCCTGTAAATATTATATAACTAATTTCTAACTTTGTTAAGATATTTATTTGTTTTTTAGCAAGTTCTAATATTTCTTTGATTCTAGAATATATAATTTCACTTACCTCATATTGATTAATTTTAATACTTTCTTCACTATTTGTAAGCATATCTTCACTCCAAGATGTTGATGCATTTCTTTTATGAGCAAGTGCAAATTTTTCTTTAATCATTATCGCGTCTTTTCTACTAATATCATATATATAGCAAATATCTCTATCTATATTTTTACCACCAATTTCTATATTTTCTGTGTCTATTAGTATTCCTTTTTTAAATACACTTACTTCTGTTTTTTCCATTCCAATATTTATTACTACACTATTCTTTTTATCAAATTCTTTTGTCTTAAATTCAAAATAATCAGCAACACTTCCAAAATTTATATCAACTACACTTACTCCAATATTTTCAAGTAAAGATACTGCTGTATATACATTCTTTTTAGGTACTAAACTTAATACTGCTCTACATTTAAGTTTATTTGCTTTCATACCTTTTGGATCTAATATTTTAGTTTCATCATCATCTATTGTAAATTCAATTGGTGTTACTGCTATAAACTCTTTATTTGTTGGTACTTTATTATAAACACACGCTTGTAATGTTCTTACAATATCAGCACTACCAACTATTCCCTCTGGATTAGTTATTGTACTAACTCCATCGGTTATTAAAAATTCTGCATAATATGATGGCACTATTAATATTACTTTATTTATATTTATACCAAGTGTCTCTTCACATCTTGAAAATACTTCTTTTATTGATATTAATGTTTCTTCAGGATTTACTATAATTCCTTTTTTTACCCCATTAGATTTTACTTCGGATACTGATAAAACATTTACTTCATTATTGTATACTTCACCTACAACTAATTTTACAGTAGATGAACCTATATCTAAACTTGATATTATTTCTTTCATGTATCCTCCTTATAATCTATTAACATTATATCAAATATTATATTTTTTTTAAAGTTTATTTAAAAAACATAATTTTTAATTATGATTTACTACTTATTTATCTAACTTTTTAATTATATTTTTAATTATTTTCAGTATAAATTACTTCATCAAATAAGTAATTTATATTGAAGTTATAGTAAGGCGTTATATTTTTATCATTTCCTTTATAATTTATAGTTACATTTAATTTTTTATCACTACTTCCTCTAATTATTTCATCTTTATTTAATGAAACTAATACTTCTATATCATTTGAATTAATATTTGTATCAATATTACTAAGTGAATAATTATTTACAATAACATCTTCATTTCCTATATTTTTAACATCTAAACTAAATGTATTATTGTTTATTTCATTTAAATTAGGAATTTCTATATGTATAGAATCTTTATCATTATCTACTTTTACTATCATATCATTATTATTTAATGTAGTATTAACAAACATAATATCATAATATTTTTTAATAAATTTACTTGTGCCTGTTTCACTATTATTAATTACTAAAAAAGTAATGGTAGATGCTACTACTAATAAAATAAATACTATAATCATAATAGAATAATAAATTTTATCTTTCATATAACTCCTTTTCTATTCTATAAAATATAATACCATAAAAACACAAAAAAAGCATTAGTTTTCCTAATACTTATTTTGTTAAAGATACAACAGAGGTTGATGATGCTACTTTTAACAATTCTTCATTTGTTAGATTATCTCCTATTATGTAGTAGTCTTTTCCATCCATAGACCAATTTAATGATGTTTCTGTTAAATTTCCAAGTACATTCTCATAGAATACTAGTTCACCAGATGATGTCGTAACTTCAAATTGATCTGGACACGCAGATGCTTCTTCTATTAATATAAATGATTTATCTCCTGTAAATGTTAATATAACTCTTTCTGCTTCATCTGTTTTAACTGTTTCTTCACTTTTAAATTTAGTACCTGTTGGTAAATACATAGGATATACAATTTCATCTAATGTATTTGAAGTATTTATTTCTTCTTCACTAGCAGTATTTTCTACTTCAAAATAATCATCATCAAGTTTACTTCCAAATTCTATTTTAGATATTTTAAATGTTATATTTTCTGTACCATTTTTATCAAATACTTCTACAAGTTCTGGTACCATATCTTTATTAAATATTATTTTTTGACTTACAAGTGCACTATTATTTGGATAGTTTACTGTTGATGATAACATATATTTATCATCTTTTTCTTCAAATACAACATTTGAATCGTTTTCTAAATCTTTAAGGAGTGATGATAATATGTATGCTTGACTACTGTTAAAAGGCCACTCACTTTGAAATTTAAAACTTTTATTAAGACTTGGAGTTACAACTATAACTCACCAAAGTTTTAAACTTCTATCCTTATTATATAGTATCTTATTTTTACTAATTTTAATTACTTTTTTATTTTATCTCTTTTTTTATTGATATATTCATAATTTAAGTTACTATTACTAGAAAGTACACTTCTTCCTAGTTCTTTTTCTAAATTATCACGAGTATTTTTAGCAATTTTTCCACCTCGTTTTGCTATTTCTTTATTTTGATTTAAACTGTAAGGCTTATACTCATTAGCAAGTTCTCTTGTTGCTGTTTCACCTAAGTCTGTTAAAAGAACTTCTACATCTGTCATATTATCTCTTAAAGATTCTTTACGAATACCTTTAAATTCTTTATATTCACTTGCTTTCATTCCTGAGTATTCTTTATAAATTTCATTAGTTAGAATAGTATATTCATCAACTCTCTGACTTCCTAAATTAGCAAACCATAATTTAAATGGTTCTCTATTTAAACCAATATGACACTATTTATTTTCTAAATCAATATGTAAATTTAATTCTTCTTCAGTTGGTAATTCTTTTAAAATTTCAGGTGGTAAATATTCTGATAATTCATATGAACTCACTCCAATAGGTTTGTGTATATCTTTTAAAGCATACTCAACCGAAAATTTATCTTTATCTCGACAAAGTATTAATCCTATACTTGGATTATCTTGTTTATCTTTGACTAAATCATCTATTGCTGATAGGTAAAAATTAACTTTTCCTATATATTCAGGTTTAAATTCAGTATTTTTTAGTTCAACCACAATATAACAATGAAGTTTAGTATGATAAAATAATAAATCAATAAAATATTCTTTGTTTCCAACTTCTATTTTATATTGGTTTCCAACAAAACTAAATCCATTTCCTAATTCTAATAATACAGTTTTTATTTTTTCAACCATAGCTTGTTCCAATTCAGTTTCAATGTAGTTTTGTTTTAATCCAGTTAAATTAAGAATAAAAGGATCTTTCATCATATCTTTTGCTAAGTCACTTTGAGGTTTTGGTAGAGTTTCATAAAAATTATTTGGCTTGTCTCCAAGAACTTGCCTTTCATACAATTTGCTTTTTACTTGAAAAGCTAATACATCATAACTCCAACCATTAATTAGTGTTTGTTCCATATACCAAACTCTTTGAATATTATCTTCAATCTTGTCTAAAATAAGCATATTATGTGACCAAGGAATTTGTGCAGACGATGTCTGCACTTTTTCACTTTTAGAGCATTCAATATAATATTTCTTCATATTTTTTAAATTTCGTACAGAGAAACCTTTAATATTTGGAAATGTCAATTTAAGTTCTATTGCTAATTCATCAATAAATTTATTACCCCAACTAGAATTTTCATTAATTGTTTTTCCAATATTATAATATAATTTTAATAAATTCATATTAGCATTTTTAAAAATTTCATACTTCGTTTTATTTATCTCTTGCTTTATCTGTTCTACGATATTTTTAAAATCTTTCATTTCATTTTCTAACATTTTATTTCCTCCATTTTAATTTTTGCAGACATGTCTACAAAATTATTATTTCTATTTTTTTAGCACGAATCTTATAGTAGAAAACATATTTTAAAACAGCAATGCCATTCTGTACAAAACTCTTCAGCTTTAGAAGTCTATAGGTCTAAATACTCATTCTGTATCCAATGTATCAGTTTCTCTTAACTTTCCATCTTGTGCTTTCATTTTCAACTGGTTAGTAATACTAACCAGTTCACTACCTTCTTCATTCAATTTACCTTTTAACCATTACCAATAATTTCTAGCTTTAGTATAATCACTATCAGTTAATGAACTAATTACATCTAATAATGTTCTTCTTTATCTTTATCCCAAACACTTCTTATTTCTTTGTCCTCAAATAAATTTGAAATTGTTTCTAGTTTGTTTTGACTCACCCATACCTTCTTAAATTAACTTAAATTTATAATATATATCAATATTTTTTTCTTCATCTATCTCTATCCTATCAATTAGTGAACTAATTAATGCACGAGATGGATTTTTCATACTCATAAATTCTTTAATCTTATCTAGATAATAATCATCATTTACTAACTTATTATTTTCCAAATCATATAAAAGTTTTTCATATTCTCTTTTTTGGTGCTTTGACTCATTTATTTCTAATGTTAAATTGTTATAAGTTCTTTTATACATTTCTAAAGTTATATTACCATCTAATTTATCGTTATAGCAAATATCTATCTTTCTATTAAGATTTTCTATATTGTTTTCTAATCTAAATATCTCATCTTTTATACTATTTTTTTTCTTTTTTAATTTATCAGAATTTTTAATTATATTTTCTAAGTTGTTTTTATCTAAATATTTCATTGCCATTTCTCTTAAATTTTTCAAAACTATATCTTCTATAACTTGATATTTTACAGAATGGGGAGTACAAACATTTTGCTTTTTTCTTTTTGCCCAATAATTACAATTACCATATACTCTATGAACCAATCCATATTTTTGTGTTTGTTGTAAATGTTCTCTAAATCCTATAGTATGGTGACATTCTTTACAATAAATAAGTCCCCTTAATAATAGTTTATCTGTTATACCATTTCCCTTAATATAACGATGTTTATTGCTATTAAACATTTTTTGTACTAAATCAAAAGTTTCTTTATCAATAATAGGTTCTACTGCACCTTCAGCAACAATCCAATCATTTGATTTTGTATGAACTCTTTTTTTTGATTTATAATTCACTTTTCTATTTCTACATTGAGTTAAATTACCAATATAAGTTGGATTTTTTAAAATGCTATCAACTGTTCTTATTGACCATACCCCATAGTGAAGATTTCCTTGTCCTAATTTCATATTTTTATACATACTTGGTGTTTTAATATGTTCACTTGTTAATGTATCACAAATCACTGTCAAACTATTACCACTTATAAACATATCAAATATTCTTCTTACAACACTTGCTGATTCAGGTTCTATTTCAAGTTTGTGTTTATCCTCTTTAGATTTTTTATAACCAAAAGGTGCATAACAGCCAACAAATAAACCATTTCTTTTTTTTGTATAAAGTGAACTTCTTAGCTTATTTGATATATCTTTAACATACATATCATTAAAAGCACTCTTGAATACCAACATATCATTTGCTGAATTATTACGATTAAAAGTGTCTACTCCATCATTTACTGCTACATATCTAATGTTATTTTCTGGAAAATATCTTTCAACATAATATCCAAATTCAATATGGTCACGACCAAGTCTTGATGTATCTTTTGTAATAATCATATTTATCTTTTTTGTTTCACAATCTTTAATCATGCGATTAAATCCTGCTCTATCAAAAGTAGTTCCTGATACTCCATCATCTACATATTCATCAACAAATAATAAATTGTTATCTCTAATATAATTCAATAATAAATCTCTCTGTGTAGAGATACTACCACTTTCACCTAACCTTTCATCTTCTCTAGATAATCTTAAATATATTCCTACCTTATAGGTTGTATCTGTTATCATATCACTCCAATCTATAAGTTTGAGATTATATCGTTATTCATTATATCATTATTCTCAAAATTATTAAACTCTTTATCTAGAAAAGAAATTAAAAATGTACTTACTATTTCATTAAATGTTATACCTGCTTCATCAAATATATTATTTACTTTATATTCTTTTTTCATAGGACACCCCAATAAATGTATATGCCCTAACATTGAAATTAATTTGTAAAATTTTATTTTTCATCACTAAACACCTCCACTTTTATCATTTCAAATATATTTTTTTCTTAACATAATACACTCATTCCTTTCATTAATATTTTTATATAAATTTTTATTTAAAATTAATTCAACTTCATAATTAAGTTGCTCACTAAATTTTATTATTTTATCTTACTTTCATTAAGAAAAAAAGAACTCTATTGAGTTCCCTAGATTGTATTAATTTTTAAATTTTGAATTTGCTTTGCTATATCAAATCCATCTAATTCTAAATATGTATTTAAAAATAATTTTGTACTTAAATAAGTATCATTATCACATCTTATAACTAATTCACTAAATACATCTAATTTTTCATTAAAATTAAGTTTTTCAAAATGTGATTCAAATTTTTTATCTTCTTCATCAA
>CANRJN010000003.1 GCA_947630945.1 uncultured Bacilli bacterium
TTTAAATATACAAGTTATTTATAAATGTAACTTCCCGTTCATAAAATATTGGGAAATTAACTTTTTATTTAGTGGTTGATTAATAATTATTTACAAAATAAAGTGATTGTGCTATAATCTTGTGGAAAGAAAGGGACTATTAAATGGAAGATACAATATGTGCAATTGGAACACTTGTAGGAGAGAGTTCTATTAATGTAATAAGAGTAAGTGGTAGTGAATCTATAAATATTGTTAATAAGTTGTTTAATAAAGACTTAACTAAAAAAGAAACATATACAATAACTTATGGTTTTATTATGGATAAAGATGAAAAAATAGATGAAGTTTTAGTATCTGTATTTAAAAGTCCTAAATCATTTACAGGTGAAGATATAGTTGAAATAAATACTCATGGTGGAAAAACAGCAGCAAATAAAATTATGGAACTATTACTTAATAATGGAGCAAGACTTGCAGAACCTGGTGAATTTATTAAAAGAAGATTTTTAAATGGGAAAATAGATTTAATACAAGCAGAAAGTATAAATGATATGATTTCATCAAGCACAGAAGCAGCAAGAAAAATGTCTATGAAAGGTATTAGTAAAGAATTATCTAAAAAAATAAATGATTTAAAAGATAATATTTTACCAATAATAACAAATATAGAAGTAAATATAGATTATCCAGAATATGAAGATGCAGTTGTTGTAACAAGAGAAATAATAAAAGAAAAAATGTCATATATTCAAACAAAAATAAAAGAACTTGTTGATACAAGTGATAATGGGCTTATTATTAAAAATGGAATTAGCATTTCAATAGTAGGCAAACCAAACGTAGGTAAAAGTAGTATTTTAAATAGTTTACTTGGAGAAGATAAAGCAATAGTTACAGATATAAAAGGTACAACAAGAGATATAGTAGAAGGTTCTATTACATTAAATGGAATACTTGTAAACTTATATGATACAGCAGGAATTAGAGAAACTCATGAATTAGTAGAATCTATTGGTATAGAAAAAAGCATTAAAAAAATAGATGATTCAAATTTAATACTATTTGTAATAGATTCATCAAGTAAATTTGAAGAAGAAGATAAAAAAGTATTAGATACACTAAAAGATAAAAAAGTATTAGTTGTATATAATAAAATAGATTTAGCAAAACAAAAAATAAAAGAATTAGAAAAATTTGATAGTATAGAAATTTCAAGTAAAGAGCCAGATAAAATTGAATTATTAAAGAAAAAAATAATTGAAATATTAAATTTAGATGATATAGCTAATAGTGATTTTACCTATATTTCTAATGCAAGACAAATCTCACTTTTAAAAAAATGTTTAGAAATTACATATAAAATAGATGAAGAAATAAAAAATGAGATACCTGTTGATTTAATTGAAATTAATATTCAAGAATTATGGCAAACACTAGGTGAAATTACAGGTAGTGTATATAAAGAAGAATTATTGGATGAAATATTCAGTAAATTTTGTCTTGGAAAGTAGATGATAATATGAAGTTTGATATTATAGTTGTAGGTGGTGGCCATGCAGGATGTGAAGCAAGTCTTGCTAGTGCTAGAATGGGTAAAAAGACACTACTTATAACAGGTAATTTAAAAAATGTAGCAGATATGCCTTGTAATCCCTCAATTGGAGGTTCTGCAAAAGGTATAGTTGTAAGAGAAATAGATGCCTTAGGCGGAGAAATGGGCTATAACACTGATAAAACACTTTTACAAATAAAAATGTTAAATGTTAAAAAAGGTCCAGGTGTAAGATCATTAAGAGCACAAGGATGCAAAGTTAATTATCCAAAAGAAATGCTAAATACATTACAAAATCAAGAAAATCTAGAATTACTTGAAGACTTTGTAAAATCATTAATAGTAGAAAATAATGAAATAAAAGGAATTACTACTGAAAGTGGTAAAACTATTGAATGTAAATCAGTAATATTAACAACAGGAACTTACCTTAATTCGGATATATTATGTGGACATGAAAGTTATAAAGGTGGACCTCACGGGGAAAAAAATTCTATGTTTTTAAGTAAATCATTAGAAGAAAATGGACTTAAAATAATTAGATTAAAAACAGGAACACCACCTAGAATATTAAAAAGTTCAATAAACTTTGATGAAGTAACTATTGAAGAAGGAGACATGGAACCACTATCATTTAGTAACTTCTATGAACCTACTTACGATGTTAAAAATCAAAGACCATGTTATTTAACTTACACAAATAAAACAACACATAAAATAATTATGGACAATTTAGATAAATGTTCTTTATATAGTGGAATGATTAAAGGTGTAGGACCAAGATATTGCCCATCTATTGAAGATAAAGTAGTAAAATTTAGTGATAAAGATAGACATCAAATTTTTTTAGAGCCTGAAAGAAGTGATGATATTGAATATTATGTAGGAGGTTTTTCAACAACAATGCCTCATGAAATTCAAGAAAAATTAATTCATACTATGGATGGACTAAAAAATGCAGTTATAACAAAATATGGATATGCTATTGAATACGATGCAATAGATCCTACTGAACTTAATATGAATTTAGAAACTAAAAAAGTAAGTGGACTATTTACTGCTGGTCAAATAAATGGAACAAGTGGATATGAAGAAGCCGCAGCACAAGGTTTAATGGCAGGAATAAATGCAGTATTAAAACTTGATAATAAAGAACCATTCATACTTAAAAGAAATGAAGCATACATTGGTGTTTTAATAGATGATTTAATAAATAAAGGAATAACAGAACCTTATAGACTTCTTACATCAAGAGCAGAATTTAGATTATTATTAAGACACGATAACGCGTCTATTAGATTAACTGAATATGGAAGAAAATTAGGACTAATTAATGATGAAAAATATAACATATATTTAAATAAATTAAAAATGATAAATGAATTAGAAGAATATTTAAAAAATAATTATTTAGAAGCAACAAAAGAAAACAATGAATTTTTAAATAAATATAGTTCATCAAATATAACTTCTAAAATCAAATTAATAGAACTAATAAAAAGGCCAGAAATAAATATCGTTGATTTACTTAAATATTTAAATTACGATTACAATAAAGAAATAGCAGAAATGGTTGAAATAAATATCAAATATGAAGGTTACATCAAAAAAACACAAAATGAAGTTAATAAAATGTTGAAATTAGAAGAAAAACAAATTCCAAAAGATATAAACTATGATAATGTAAGAAATATAGCAACAGAAGCAAGACAAAAATTATCTAAAATAAGACCACTTACAATAGGTCAAGCAAGTAGAATAAGTGGAGTAAATCCAGCAGATATTACAATGCTACTTGTATATTTAAAAAAGGAATATAATAATGAATAAAGATGAATTTATTGAAAATTGTAGTAAACTAGGAATAAATCTTACTAATAAAAATTTAAATGATTTAGAAACATATAAAGATTTATTAATAGAATGGAATAAAAAATTTAATTTAACAACAATCATAGAAGAAAAAGATATTTATTTAAAACACTTTTATGATAGTTTATGTTTAGTAAAAATAATAGATTTAAATAATAAAAAAATATGTGATTTTGGAACAGGCGCGGGTTTTCCTGGAATGGTACTTGCAATAATATTTGAAAGTTCCACTTTCACATTAATAGAATCAAATAATAAAAAAATAACATTTTTAGAAGAAGTAAAAAATAAATTAAATTTAAAAAATGTAGAAATAATAAACACAAGAGTAGAAGATTATGGTAAAAATAATAGAGAACTATTTGATATAGTAACTTGTAGAGCAGTATCTAATTTAAATATAATATTAGAGTTATCCTCCTCATTATTAAAAATAAATGGTAAATTTATACCTATGAAATCAAATGTATTAGAAGAATTAGAAAAATGTGAAAAAAATATTGATAAATTAAGTTACAAATTAGTAAAAGAAATTGATTATGAATTACCAATAGAAAAATCAAAAAGAACATTATTAATGTTTGAAAAATATAAAATCACTGATTTAAAGTATCCAAGAAATTACAATATTATAAAAAAAGAAAGTATAAAATAAATACAAATAAGATAAAATATTTAAATAAATACAAATAAGATAAAATATTTGTGTTTATTTTTTTAACAAGATATTAACATAAAATACAAAATGTACTTGATAAAATTAGAAAAATAGATTAAAATTGTTATAGAAGTAAAAAGGGTAATGTATATGGAAGAAAATGAAAAAATTGTAAATATAAGAGTTGAAGATATAATACCAAATAGGTTTCAACCAAGACTTGCATTTGATGAGACAGAATTAAATAGTCTTGCAGATTCAATTAGAAGATATGGTATTATACAACCGTTAGTATTAAGAAACATTGGTTCAAAATATGAAATCATTGCAGGAGAAAGAAGATATAAGGCTTCTCTTTTAGCAGGGTTAAAAACAGTACCAGCAATTATAAAAAATACAGATGATAATACTAGTTCTGAAATAGCATTATTAGAAAACTTACAAAGAAAAAATCTAACAGTTATAGAAGAAGCACAATCATATAAAAAACTACTTGATAAAAATTATAGACAAGAAGAAATAGCAAAAAAATTAGGTGTAAGTCAATCATCAATAGCAAATAAATTAAGACTACTAAGTTTACCAAAAGAAGTACAAGACGCGTTATTATATAATAAAATAAGTGAAAGACATGCAAGAAGTTTATTATCTCTAAATGATTCTAATAGTCAATTAGAATTATTAAATAGAATTATAAACGAAAGATTAACTGTAAGACAAACAGAAGAAGAAATAAGTAAAATGTTAAATAAATCAACTATTGATAATGATATTCCAGAAGGACTTATGAAATTCTTAGAACAAGAAATGAAAAAAGATAGTGAAGAAGCAGAAGAAAAAATAGAACACATAAGCGAATTAAATATACCAGAAGTTGTAAATATTGAAGATGAACCAAAAGAAGAAAAGAAAAACGATAAAGAAGAAGAAAAACAAACACTAAATCCATTCCAAGCAGAATTTGAGAATAATATAAGAAAAATAGATGAACAACTTCAAAATCAAAAAGATAGCAGTTATTATGATGAAATAATTAATAACGCGATGAAAGATAGATATAATATAAAAGAAGAAAATAATGTATTACACGAAGAAATAGAAAATATTGAAGAAGAAAAACAAGAATTACAAAAAGAAATTACAAATCAAAAAATTACTTTACCAAATATGATTAGCAAAGTAAGAGAATTAGTAAGTGATTTAAATAAAACTAATATTATTACAACACAAGAAATGGATTTACCTGATAAATATAAAATAGTTATAGAAATAGATAAAAGTGCTAGAAATTAGCACTTTTAAATTTTATATAATAGTTTAATTTTCTATATTTTCCACATAATTATAACTAGGCTCACTACCTTTTTCATAATAACATAAATACCCTTTGATTTTCTCTTCACCACTAATTGGATCTATTGTATCTGCTGTTATACCCGTTGGTATATCATACCAAGTTTTATTATTATCTTTTATATTATTTATAGTATTAGCCCATATTCGTTTACTAATTTTAGAATCAGTTGTTTTAACATTAGAATTATCATCATTACCAGCCCACACCATAACTAAATAATCTTTATTATATCCAATAGTCCAATAATCAGTTGCAGTACTACCACTTTTAATAGCATACTTACCATCAATTAAACTAGAAATACTTACCAAAGTAGGAGATGCATAAGAAACCAAACTATAATCATAAGTAGAAGTAAGTAAATTATTTAAAATATAAACATACTTTTTATTCAAAACATATTCATTTTTATATTTATATTCATAAAGAATATTTCCCTTATTATCTGTTATTTTTTCTATAATATGAGGAGTTTCATGTTTCCCCTCATTAGCAAGAGTAATAAAACCATTACTATAATCAATAATATTAATTTCAGTAGTACCAAGAGCAGAAGAAGCAACATTTTGAACTTCTGTATTAATTTTTACTCTTTTCATTGTATTAGAAAGAACATCAGTTCCTAAAAATAAATGAGTTTTCATAGCATAAATATTATCAGAATATGCAATAGCACTTAACATAGAAATGTTTTTATTAGCATAAATATTATTTGCATTTTTAGGACTATAAGTTTCATTACCTAAATTAAATGTAGTCCTTTCACTAAGAAAAGTTGAAGATGGAGTAAAACCATTCTCTAACGCAGAATAATACAAAAATGGCTTTATAGTAGAACCAACTTGTCTATGAGAAGACACAGCACGATTAAATTGAGAAGTTGAATAATCTTTACCACCAATTAAAGCAACAATTTTTCCATTTTCAGGTTTTACAACAATAGATGCCACCTGTAAAGTAGTGTCACTCATTTCTTTTGAAACATTATTTTCTAACAATTTTTGCACATCAACATCTAAATTTGTATATATTTTAAGACCATCAATATCTAATAATGAATCAGGAATATCTTTAATATTATCCATTTCACTTAATATAGCATCCTTATAATAATAAATACTAGAAAGTTCAGTTTTATCATATTTACCATAAAAATTTAATTCTTTATTATAAATTTCATCAATTTCATTCTTTTTAATAATACCATTATTATACATACTAACAAGTACATCATTTTGTCTTTTCTTAGCATTGTCAAAATTAGTAATAGGATTATAATAACTAGGACTTCTTGGAATACCAACTAAAATAGTTGCTTCCTCAATACTTAAATCTTTTGGTTCTTTGTTAAAATAATATTTACTTGCATTCTTAATACCATAATTTCCAGCACCAAAATCAATAGTATTCAAATACCCCTCTAATATTTCATCCTTACTATAATGAGTTTCAAGTTCAATAGTCAAGAATGCTTCTTCCATTTTTCTTTTCCAAGTCTTATCAAAAGTTAAATACAAATTTTTAACATACTGTTGAGATATAGTAGAAGCACCTTGTTTAATCTCACCACTTACTAAATTTATAAATATTGCTTTTAAAATTCTCATAAAATCAAAACCATTATGCGTATAGAAATTTTTATCTTCAATACTAATCATCGCGTCTTTAACATAATCACTAATCTCATCAAGTTCTACATAATTACTTTCTGTACTATCGAATATATCATTTCCATTTTTATCATAATATGTAATGTTATCAGTTGTATTAATTGAAAATTTAGGCGTGATAAAAGCATATACATAAAAACTCAAACTTGCTATAATAGTAATAAAAAATAATAAAACAAATATTTTAATAATAAATACAATTTTCTTCATAATATAAGTACCCAATATTATTATGTAATTAAATGTATAAAAAATACTTGATTTATTATAAAAAATAAGTATAATTTTAATGGAAGAAGTGAGAACTTTGAGGAGGATTTTTTAAAATGAAATTTAAAACAATAAGTAAAGAAGAATTAGAAACATTATCATTTGATGATATTGCATATATAATTTTAAAAGAAAAAGGCAAAAAAATGAAAATAGCAGATATATTTAAAATAATATGTGACACTCTAAATTTAGGAGAAAGAGCATATGAAGAACAAATGGGTGATTTTTTTGCATTAATGGCAACTGAAAAAAGATTTATACAATTAGAAAAAGGTTATTGGGATTTAAGAGAAAATCACACTGCTCAAATTAGTATAAAAGAAATAGAAGATGAACTTGAAGACGATATCATGGTTGATGAAGACAAAGATGATGAAGAAGATGAAAATGAAGAAAAAGATTACTATGATGATATAGATGATATGGATGATGATAAAGAAGAAGATGATTTAAAAGATTTAGTTATAGTAGATGAAGGATATGAAGACGATTTAGATATGTAGAGAAGTACTTTCTTAAAAATAAAAAAATAGAAAGGAAAATTTAAAATGAAAGAAAGATTAGATATTATAAATGAAAGATACAATTATTTAAATGAAGAACTTTTAAAACCAGAAATTTATGAAGACTATAAAAAGATGCAAGAAGTATCAAAAGAAAAAAATTCAATAGAGAAAATAGTAGAAACATATAAACATTATAATAGTGTACTAGATGATATAGAAGCAGCAAAAGAAATGTCAAAAGATATTGAGATGAAAGAATTTGCTGATGAAGAATTAGAAAAATTACATAAAGAAAAAGAAGAGTTAGAACAAAAATTAAAAATAATGCTTTTACCAAAAGATCCAAATGATGAAAAAAATGTTATTATGGAAATCCGTGGAGCAGCAGGTGGAGATGAAGCAAATATTTTTGCAGGTGACTTATTTAGAATGTACTCTAAATATGCTGAAAAACAAGGATGGAAATTAGAAGTAACACATGAAGTTCCTGGTGAAAGTGGAGGATATGCGCAAATTGAATTTATGCTTAGTGGAGAAAGTGTTTATTCTAAATTAAAATATGAAAGTGGAGCACATAGAGTACAAAGAGTACCAGAAACAGAATCACAAGGTAGAGTACACACATCTACTGCAACTGTACTTGTTATGCCAGAAGTAGAAGAAATAGATATTGAAATAAAAGATAGTGATATTAGAGTAGATATAACAAGAAGTAGTGGAGCTGGAGGACAATGTGTAAATACAACAGATTCTGCTGTTAGAATTACACACTTACCTACAAACATAGTTGTTTATTGTCAAGTTGAAAGAAGTCAAATAAAAAATAAAGAACGTGCTATGCAGATATTAAAAACAAGACTTTATGATTTAAGACAAAGAGAACAAGAAGAAAAACTTGGTAATGAAAGAAGAAGCAAGATTGGTACAGGAGATAGAGCAGAAAAAATAAGAACTTATAATTATCCACAAAATAGACTTACTGATCATAGAATAAATTACACAGTAATGCACTTAGATAAAATTATGGAAGGCGATTTAGAAGATTTAATTGAAGCCTTAATCGCAGAAGATGAAAGAGCACGTTTAGGAGAACATGATGGAGAATAAAATTACTTCACTTGGAATTTCTAAATTAGAAGCAGAAGAATTAATAAAAGTAAGTAAAAACATAGAAAAAGATTATCAAAAATTGTTAAAAAAATACCCAATCCAATATTTGATTGGGTATGTTAATTTTTATGGTAATAAAATTAATGTTAATGAAAATGTATTAATTCCAAGATATGAAACAGAATATTTAGTTGAAAAAACAATTAAATATAGTAAAACAATATTTAAAGATAAAAAAATAGATATAGTTGACTTAGGTACAGGTAGTGGATGTATCGCGGTGGCTCTTGCAAAAGAATTAAATTCTAATATAACAGGAATTGATATTTCAAATGATGCACTACAAATAGCAAAAATAAATTCAAAAGAAAATAATGTAGATATTAAATTTATCAAAAATGATATGCTAGAAAATATTAATACTAAATTTGATATTATAATAAGTAATCCACCATATATTAAAGAAAATGAAGAAATAATGGATAGTGTTAAATTATACGAACCACATACTGCTTTATATGCAAGTGATAATGGACTATATTTTTACAAAAAAATATTAAAAGAAGCAGTAAATAATGTAAAAGAAAAATTTATTATTTCTTTTGAAATAGGATATATGCAAGGAAAAGATATAATAGACATTGCTAAATACTATTTTCCTTATGCTAAAATACTTTTAGAAAAAGATTTATCTAATAAAGATAGATATATTTTTATAATAAATGAATAAAAAATAAAAAAATCAACCAATATTACAATGAAAGGTTGATTTTAAAATGAAAAAAATAATTTTAGTATTAAGTATTATAATATTTATAATTTTTATGAGTAATGATGAATATAATGTAAGAGAAGACTCTATAAGATTTAGAGTTATTGCTAATAGTAATTCTATAAAAGATATAGCAATGAAAGAAAAAGTAGTTAATGAATTATCAGGTATACTTTTTGATAAAACTCATACAGAAGAAGAAACAAGTGAAAATATATATTCAAATTTAAAAAATATAGAAAATAGAATAGATAATTTATTTGAAAAAAATAATTATAACAAAACATTTAATATATCATATGGATTAAATGAATTTCCTAAAAAAGTATATAGAGGTAATACATATCCTGCTGGTACATATAAATCACTTGTAATTGAAATAGGAGATGCAAAAGGAAATAATTATTTTTGTATATTATATCCATCATTATGTATGTTAGATTATGAAGAAATGCAAACAAAAGAAAATGAAAGTATTGAAAAATCAAATTTAAATGAAGAAAATAAAATAGAATATAAATTTAAAATAGTAGACTTATTTAAAAAGATATTTTAGTGTCAAAAATATATTAAAAAACATATAATTCATTGATTATTCTTTTATTTAATAGTATAGTATTATTAAAGAAAGGCATTAAGGTGAATTATGTCAAAAATAACTATTGAAGGTGGGCATGAATTATCTGGTGAAATTAAAATAAGTGGTGCTAAAAACAGTGCAGTAGCATTACTTCCAGCATCAATTCTTGCTAATAAGAAAAGTATAATTTATAATGTACCTGAAATAAAAGATATTGATTATTTAATTAAAATAATGGAACTTTTAAATTGTAAAATAGAGCATAAAGATGATGTACTTTATATTGATACAAGTGATATAAAAAATATACCAATACCAGAAGAACTAAGTATTCAAATGAGAGCCTCATATTATTTTATGGGCGCGCTACTTGCAAAATTTGGTCATGTTGAAATATCTTTTCCAGGAGGGTGTAATATTGGAGCAAGACCAATAGATATACATATTAAAGGTTTTGAAGAATTAGGTGCAAAAGTTGAAATAATAAAAAATAGATATATAATTACAGCAGATAAGTTAATAGGTAAAAAAATATATTTTGATTTTCCTAGTGTAGGTGCTACTATAAATATAATGTTAGCAGCCACAGGAGCAGAGGGGACAACTATTATAGAAAATGCTGCAATGGAACCAGAAATAGTAAATGTTGCATCTTTTTTAATCAATATGGGATTTAAAGTAAGAGGAGCAGGTACTAAACGAATTGAAATAGAGGGTAGTAAAAAAGTAAATGAAGGTGTTATTGAAGTATTTCCAGATAGAATAGAATGTGGAACATTTATCATTATGGGTGCACTTTTAGGTAATAAATTAAAAATAAAAGGAATTATAAAAGAACATATTGAAGCCTTACTTATGAAATTAACAGAAATAGGAGTTAAATATGTAATTGAAGATGATACAATGACTATATCAAAATGTAATAGTATTAAACCTACATATATTAAAACTCTTGTATTTCCAGGTTTTCCAACAGATTTACAACAACCAATGACAACTTTATTGACACAAGCAAATGGAAAATCAATAATAGAAGAAACATTATATGAAAATAGATTTAAAAATACATACGATTTAAATAGAATGGGTGCAATAACTAATGTACTATCTATGCATAAATTAGAAATTAAAGGACCTAGAAAATTAAAAGGTACAAAAGTAATAGCAACAGATTTAAGAGGCGGAGCATCCTTATTAATCGCTGGGTTAATAGCAGAAGGAACTACTGAAATAGAAAGTTGTGATGTAATACTAAGAGGTTATAGTCATATTACTACAAAATTAAAATCAATTGGTGCTAAAATTGAAATAACTGAGTAAACTTTAATAGGTGATTATCTATGAAAAGAATACTTCTAGTTATTTTTTTATTACTAATTCCAATATCATATTTGATTTATAATATAACCTTAAATCCTAAAAAGAATATATTAGTTTTTGGAGATAATTTATTATTAACAATAAAAGATAAATCATATTTAGATAACTTTGATAAAGACAAATATAATATAAATACATTTACTTATGATAATATTACATATAAAGAAATGTTAAAGAAAATTAAATCAAATGATTATATAATAATTAAAAATAAAGAAGTATATTTAAATCAGTTAATAGCAAAATCTAAATACATAATAATTAATGCTAACAATAAAGAATATTTTAATAAATGTAGAAAAAATGATAGTATAATTAAAAATTATAATGATTTTATAAATAATGATATAAATAATTTAGAAAATATAATAAAGAAAATATCAACCGCTAAAATAATAGTAATAGGAAATTATTGTAAAACAAATCAAAAAGAAGAAACTAAATTTACTTTAAAAAATAAAAAAATAGGATTTGTTGATTTATATAATATTCCAAATAAAAACACAGAAGAATATGAATTTCAAATATATAAAAGTTTAAATAATATCATTAATAATGAAAATTAATTATAAAAAATCAACTAAAAATAATGAAAAGAAAACAAAAAAGTACGATTTTGCTTGATTTTTCAGTAAAATGTCTGTATAATACCAAATGAAGTTATTTCTATAACTATCAATTAGTTATGGCGAGGAGGATAAAAAATATGAAAAAGGGAATACATCCAGTACAAAAAGTATGTAAAGTTAAATGTGCTTGTGGTAATGAATTTGAAGTAAAATCAACAAAAGATGAAATACAATTAGAATCTTGTAATAAATGTCATTCATTTTATACAGGAAAATTTAAAACAGTTAAAAC
The DNA here is from genome assembly GCA_947630945.1 of uncultured Bacilli bacterium. Classification (GTDB taxonomy): domain Bacteria; phylum Bacillota_I; class Bacilli_A; order RF39; family UBA660; genus CAG-1000. The sequence continues at coordinate 12,574 of CANRJN010000003.1, forward strand.
TGGAAATGTACAAAAATTTAAAGACAAATATGGAATCACTGATTAATAGTGATTTTTTATTTAAGAGGTAAATTATGAAAATTAATAATCAAGATGTTAATATAGATGATTTATTTAATCAAAAATATATGCATAAAGAAATAAATAAAGGTATATTTTTATCAGATTATCAAGTAGAAGTATTATTAAAATATGGAATTGATGCTAGTAAATGTGGTAGTATTAATGAACTAATTTATCAAATAGATGAAGTATTAGATGAAGAAGATGCAGATGACTTAGATATGATATCAAAAGAAATAAATGAGTTTAATTATTATCACAATACTCATAAATAAAAATCATTTTTTATAATATAAATTACATTGAAAAAAATATACTTTTTTGTTATCATATAAATATGAAAAATAAGAATATAATATATATAATTGGTTTTATGTTAATAGCATTAATAATAGTAATTATGTATTTATTTAGATTTGGTACTACTACAATTGATACAGATATATTAAATAAGAAATGGTATCACTACAATAATACAAATGGATATTATGATATTTTAGAATTATCAAAAAATAGTTTTACATATAAAAAAGCAGATAATACAAATAATCCAAATAAATATGATAATTGTACTAATTACAAATACAATAAATTAAATAAAACATTAACATTAAATTGTAATAAACAATTAAAGATAGTTAGTTTTACTAATGACAAATTAACTATTGAATTAGATAATAAAACTATAAATTTCTTTAAAAATATTGAAGATACATTAAATTATGAATTTGAACTTGCTTTTGGAAAAAGTATGATTGATTATAAAAAAGAAAAATCACAAATACTAGAAACTATAAAAATAAATAGTGAAAAATTATTAGAAGTAATAAAAGAAGATGAATATTCAAAAATAGTATTTATTTCAGATAACTGTACAAGTGTTGATTGTGATTTAGCACTTGATATCATAGAAAAAAATAATACACAAACAAATAATATGTATTATTTTGACTATACTAATTTAGATAATAATTTAATGTTAAAATTAAATGGGATAGATAATAAATTCTTAAATGATATAAATTTTTATAATGGTATCTATCCAAGAATAATAATAACTAAAAATAATAAGTTAGTAGATACATATGAATTACATTGTAATGGTTTCAATTGTAATCAATACAATATTAATGAGTTTTAACAATAAAACACTATATTTTCACTAAAATTTCATAATATAATATTATTATATTTGTAGAGGTGGATGAATGAAAGTATTAATTGTTGATGATGAAAAATTAATAAGAGATGTCATCAAAGAGTATTGTCTTGGAAACAAATATGATGTTATTGAAGCAGAAAATGGTATAGAAGCAGTTGATAAAGCAGGAGATGCCGATATAATAATTATGGATATAATGATGCCAAAAATGGATGGTTTTTCAGCATATAAAATTATTAAAGAAAGATATAATACACCAACAATAATGTTATCTGCTCGTGGAGAAGAATATGATATTCTAGCAGGTTTTGATTTAGGAATAGATGATTATATGACTAAACCATTTAGTCCAAAAGAACTAATGGCAAGAATTAATGCTGTAATTAAAAGATATAAAGGTGAGGATAATATTTTTACATATAAAGATTTAAAAGTAGATTTTTTAGGTCACTCTGTTTACATTAAAGATGAAGAAGTAATGTTAACACCAAAAGAATATGATTTATTAGTATATTTCATAAATAATAAAGGAATAGCATTATCAAGAGAACAATTATTAAATAATGTTTGGAATTATGATTACTTAGGAAATGATAGAACAATAGATACACATATTAAAATGTTAAGAAATAATTTAGGAGAATATAGAGACTTAATAACAACAGTAAGAAGAATGGGGTATAAATTTGAAATCAAAGAAAATAAATAAAATTAGTAAGATAAGAAACTTAGTTTTAACATCTTTTATAATTTTTACGACAATAATCTTATTGTTGCTTTTTTTGATACAAATAGTTTCACTTGATAAATATTATGAAATATATAAAACTAAACAACTAGAATCAATAGTAAATACTATAAAAAAAGATAAAAATATAAGTACAGAATATTTAGAAGATATTGCATATGATAATGGTATTTGTATATCAATAGTAGAACATGGTAATAAAGACCCATTATCAACTATATATAATAAAGGATGTATATTTAGTGATAAAAAAAGTAGTTATAATTATATAGATAAATTTATAAAAAGTAATCTTGAAGAAGAAACATACTTACTTGAAAATAATAGATACAAAAATAAAACATTAATAAAAGCCTTAAAATATAGTGATGATATTTATTTATTTTTAAATACATCTATTGAACCACTTGATTCATCTATCACACTTTTAAAAAGTCAATATGGATATATTGTATTTATATTATTTATTTTTTCAGTTTTAATGGCATACTTTATATCAAAAAAAATATCAACACCAATAATAGACATCAGTAATTCTGCTAAAAAACTAGCGACAGGCAATTTTGATGTTAAGTTTAAGACAACAAGTAATATAGAAGAAATAAATGATTTAGCAAACACATTAGAACTAGCAAAAGATGAACTTTCAAAAACAGATGAATTAAGAAAAGATTTAATGGCAAATGTAGGTCATGATTTAAGAACACCACTTACAATGATAAAAGCATATGCCGAAATGAGTAGAGATTTAGAGAGTCAAACAGAAGAAAAAAGAAAAGAAAATATGAGTATAATCATAGAAGAAACAGATAGATTAAATGTACTTGTAAGTGATATATTAGATTTATCTAAATTACAATCAAATACATATGAATTAAAAATAGAAGAATTTGATTTGATTGACTTAATAAAAAATATAATTAAAAGATATTATATACTAATAGATAGTGAGGGTTATATTTTTGAATTTAATAAAAATGACTTTAAAAATAAAAAAGTATTAGTAAAAGCAGATAAAAAAAGATTAGAACAAGTAATATATAATCTTATTAACAATGCAGTAAACTATACAGGGAAAGATAAAAAAGTATATATAAAAGTAATAGAAAATAAAGATAATGTTAGAGTAGAAATAAAAGATACAGGTAAAGGCTTAGAAAAAGAAGAAATTAATGAAATATGGAATAAATATTATCATAATGATAAAAAACATAAAAGAAATGCCTTTGGTACAGGACTTGGTCTTTCAATAGTAAAAACAATTTTAGAAACTCATAAATATAAATATGGCGTAGAAAGTACAAAAGGAAAGGGAACAACATTTTATTTTGAGATTAACAAATCAAAATAATTTTGCTATAATAGAAAAAAGAATATTTAGGAGAAATTATGAAAACATATGTATGTAAAAATTGTGGATATATTGAGACAAAAGAAAGTTTAGAAGAAGATTATGTTTGTCCAAAATGTGCATCTAGTAAAGAAAGTTTTGAAGTATTTGAAGAAAAACTTGCTGAAAATGAAATTGATGCAATTATCGATTCAGTTATAGAAGATGCAACTATTAATAGCAAAGATTCTAAAATAATAAATGAAATAGAAGAAGAAAAAAGTATAAGAATAAGTGAATATAATCCTGCAATATCAAGAATACCTGAAAAATGTATAAATTGTGGACAATGTAAGAAGACATGTGAAAATATAGTTAATTTAAGATATGATTTAAATAAATGTAAAGAGCCAATCTGTATATCATGTGGGCAATGTATATTAAATTGTCCAACAGGTGCACTAACACCAAAATATGAATATAAAGAAGTAAAAGAAATAATTGATACAAATGACAAAATAGTTGTTGCAATTATTTCACCAGCAGTTAGAGTATCTATTGGTGAGTGTTTTGGTTTAGAGCCAGGAGTTAATTCAGAAAAGAAATTAGTATCTGCTTTAAAAGAAATAGGTTTTGATTTTGTATTTGATACTGCCTTTGGTGCAGATTTAACTGTACTTGAAGAAGTAGCAGAATTTGCATCAAGACTTAAAACAAAAAAAGTATTACCACAGTTTACAAGTTGTTGTCCTGCTTGGGTTAAATATTGTGAAATATATCATCCAGAATTACTAGATAACTTATCTACGTGTAAAAGTCCAATAGGTATGCAATGTGCAATTATAAAAAGTTATTTTTGTGAGAAAAAAGGATTTGATCCAGATAAAGTAGTAACAGTAGCAATAACACCATGTACTGCTAAAAAAATGGAAGCAAAAGAATACACATTAAATATAGATTATGTTTTAACAGCAAGTGAAATAGAATTATTATTAAAAGAAGAAGAAATAAAACTTCCTGATCTTGAAGATAAAGATTTTGATCAAATGATGGGAGAAAGTAGTGGTGCTGGTGTAATATTTGGTTCTTCTGGTGGTGTATGCGAGTCAATTATAAGAACACTACATAAAATTGTAACAAATAAAAATCTTTCAAAAAATGATTTAAGATTTGAAAATCTAGAAGGATTTGAAGGTATTAAAGAAGCAAAAATAAAAATAGATAATTATTATGTTAAAGTTGCAGTAGTACAACAGATGGAAAATTTAGAAAAATTATTAGAAAATGATTATTATAAAAATTTTCATTTAATTGAAGTTATGAATTGTAAAGGTGGATGTATTGGTGGAGGTGGACAACCTTTATGTCAAATACCTAAATTAGATGAATATAGATTAAAAAGAAGTAAAGGACTTTTTGATATAGATAAAAAAAGAGCAGTAAGAAGTGCTCATGATAACAGTGAAATAAAGATGCTATATAAAGAATATTTACAAAATCCATTAAGTGAAAAAAGTTTCAAACTACTTCATACATCATATTCTGATAAAAGTAATTTATTAAATAATAAGTAGAAAATTCGTAAAAAGTTTACAAAATTCTACTTTTTTTAATTTTTTTTAAAAAAGTGGTTGACATTATAAAATATACTTGATAAAATATAATTGTCCTAATAAAGATAATACTAAAATTTATAATCTATATATCTTTATTAAATTTAAATATTTAATTTAGATTGATGATATATAAAGTTAATATTATCATAGTGAAAAAATTCTATAAAAATATTTATTATCTTATAGATATAAATATTATAATGAATTTATATGTTTATAGTTAGCATTAACTTGTTAATTATTTATATATGAATAGTTATAGTAATAAAAAATATATTTATAGAAAATAAATATAAATCTTATTAATTTAAGATATAGAATGCTTATCTACTAAGGACAAATGGTATATCGTTGAGAAAGTAAAACTCAAAATGATAAGTGATTATGCTAAATACTGATAATATTTAGAAGTATTTATATTAAAGCAACACTTTAATATAAATGATTATAATCGTTTTTTCAGAAACTCGAAGCAATCAAGTTTTATCAGGACTGGTTGCTTTTTGTGTATAATAAAGGAGTAATTATGAAATACATATTAATATTTGGAATAACAATTATATTATCTTTAATCATTATATTTTATCCACAACAATATCTAGCAAAATATGATAATGAAGTTAATATAGAATATAACTATAATGATGAAAATTATAATTGGAATTATAATATAGACAATGACAATCTAATATTAAAAAATAATACAGAAAATAAATGGACTTTTATACCAAATAAAAATGGAACAAGTAAAATTACATTTAAATATACTAATGATAAAAATGAAACAAAATATACAATTATATATGATTTCAAAATTAAAAATAATAAAATATATTGGACAAATGGAATGGGACTTGGTTTACAAAGTTTTCCAAATCCATATTAATAATTAACTTAATTTTTTAATAAATATACATATTTTTTAAATTATATGTATATTTTTTATTTTAATTATGTTATGATATTAATAGAAAGGATATAATATGTAAAGTAATATTATATAAGGTAAGAAATATGGAACCATACAAAGCAAAAAAATTACCACTTGAATATGAACTTACACCTGAATTATTAAAATTATTATGTGAAACAGAAGAAATATATGGAGAATACAAAGGTTTTCTAAGAAGTATGTCATATGATTACAAATCATTTCTAGAATGTGCTTTTACAAATGATGCATATTATTCATTTAAATTAGATGGAAGTAAAATAGAAAAAGAATATATGTTTCACATACCATATATGAATGAAAATAACGATGTCATACAATTAAATAATTTAAGAAAATCATTTTTATTAGGAATAACTGCCGCAGCAAATGGAAATGTAAATATAGAAATGTTAAATAAAATAAATAAAATATTATTTCAAAATTGTAAAAAAAATAACAAAACAAAAGGCAGTGGTAAATTTAGAAAAATACAAAATTATTTATTAAAACCTGGAATAGCAGGTTCAAGTGTGTCGTTTGTACCTCCTGTTTACACAGAAATAAATGATTTAATGAAAAATGTATTTGATTACATAAATGATAATAAAGATCCATATTTCATATCAACAATTATTACACATTTTCAATATGAAAAAATCCATCCATATGTATCAGGTAATGGTAAAATAGGAAGATTACTTATTCCTATACAATACTCTTTATATAAAAAAGAACCACCAATATTATTTATTTCTCAAAGTTTAGATAATTTAAAAAATACATATTTTACATTACTTAGTGGAGAAGTAGAAGAAGATATAAATAAATTTATAAAAACTATGTTAGAGTGCATAATTGAACAATGCAATATTAACATTAAAAAAATCAAAAAATTAAATAAAATATATGATAATGATTATAATGAATTTAAAAAGACAATAGGTGGAACTACAATATATAAAGTATATCCAATTATAGTAAAAAAGATTGTGTTTACAACTAATGATTTAGTAAGTGAATGCAATTTACATATAAATTCAGTTAATAAAGTGTTAAATAAATTAGTAGAACAAGGATATTTAATTAAAGAAAAAAAGAAAGGTACAAAGAGAGTAACTTTCTGTTATAAAAATATGTATGATGTTTTTATCAATAATTAATATCTTCTAGAAAGCAAATGATTGGAATAAAGAAGTTAGTATTTTCAGGAGTGATATTTTCAAAATAAATATACACTCTTTTTTTCTTCTTATTCATATTATCAATTAGACTTTTAAAGTCTCTTTTATTTATATACATATAATGAGATAGGAAATCTATATTTTTATTATAATTAAACATAAATAAATTAATAAATTCACGTTCATATTTACCTATATTATCATAGTAATAACTCTCATCATATAATATTTTATTATTATCACAATTAATAGTTAAAGATACTATATAAGTAAGTTCATTAGAAGAAATATTTAAATAATTTTTAAGAAATGTAATATAATTATCTAAATTAAAAATAAATAGTTCCAATAAACTTATTTGATTAGAATTAAAAACAGATTCATAAGGAACATTAATCATTTTATTTTTATCAATTTTATTTATTAAAGAATTAAAATTATTATCTTTAATAATAGATAAAATTCTTTTTTTATTTTTAATATAATTTTTATTAATTATTTCATCAATCATCATTTTCTTCATTCTCCAAAAATTTATCTATGGAAACACCTAATATTATAGAAATTTTATATAGATTAACTATACTAATTCCTTTATTAGTTTTTTCACTTTCAAGACTGCTTATTAAAGATACAGAAACATCTGCTTCTTCTGCTAGTCTTTCCTGAGTCATTTTTCTTCCATTTTTATTATAAATTTTTCTATATTTTTTTATATTTTTTCCAATAATTTTATAAAGTTCCTGTTGATTCATAAATATCCACCTACCTAATTATAAAACAATTTTTTAAAAGTGTATAGTATTACATTACATTAATATTTTCTGAAAATGTGTACAATTAAATTGGGTGGAAATATGACAAGATTTAAAAGAGATTTTAATTTTGATGATAACTTTATAGAAACAGTTGCTTATAATGTAATTAAGTATAGAAAACTTAATAAAATAACGCAAGAACAATTAGCATTAGATATAGGAGTATCACCAGAATTTATTAGAAAATTTGAAAGTACAAAAGGTAGTGAAGGATTATCATTATCCTCTTTATATAAAATTTCAATTGTTCTAAATACTACAATGGATAAATTTTTTGAATCTATTGAAGATAAAGAATAGTTATCTATCTATAAAAAACTTTTCTATTGGAACTTCTAATATACTACTTATTTTATACAAATTATAAATACTTATCCCTTGATAAGTTTTTTTACTTTCTAAATTACCTATTAAGGATGTTGAAACATTAGCAAGTTCTGCCAAGTTTTCTTGTGTTAATTCATCTTTATTAAGGCTATATAATTTCCTATAATATCTAATGTTTTTACCAATTGTAGAATATAAATCCTTTTCATCTTTGAATACATATTTCTCTTCCATGACATTCTCCTACTATAATTATTTTGCCATTATTTAAAAATTTTAACCATTTACTGTGAGTGATAAAATATTGTTATTAATAATAAAGTTGACAAATATTTATTTTTTTCTTGAAAATAATATAAAAATGTTGTATTATTAATACCGCGTACCAAAGGGGATGAAAAAAATGGATAAAATAATTAATTTTGCAGTAGTAGCACATGTTGATGCTGGAAAAAGTACACTAGTTGATGCTTTATTAAAACAAAATGGTGTATTTAGAGAAAATGAACAAGTAGCAGATTGTGTTATGGATAGTGGAGACTTAGAAAGAGAAAGAGGAATTACTATAACTGCTAAAAACTGTGCTATTAGATATAAAGGGTATAAAATGAATATTGTTGATACTCCTGGACATGCTGATTTTTCAAGTGAAATTGAAAGAATTATAAAAACAGTAGATACAGTTGTATTATTAGTAGATGCATCAGAAGGACCAATGCCACAAACAAGATTTGTTTTAAAAGAAGCCTTAAAAAATGGACTTAAACCTATTTTATTTATAAATAAAATAGATAAGAAAGATGCTAGAAGTGAAGAAGTAGTTAATATGACTTTTGATTTATTTTGTGAATTAGATGCAACTAATGAACAATTAGATTTTAAAATCATATATGGTATAGCAAAAGAAGGTATTGCTAAATATGATGAGAACGATGACAATAATGATATTACACCACTTTTAGATACAATTATTGAAACTACTAAACCATTTGAGGGAAATGAAAATGATCCTTTACAATTTCAAATTTCATCATTAGATTATGATGATTATATTGGAAGACTTGGTATAGGTAGAGTTAATAGAGGTAAAATATCTGTTGGACAAAGTGTAACAATTTCTAAAAATGATGGCACAATTGTAAAAGAAAAAATAACTAAATTATTTGTAAATGAGGGAATTAAGAAAAAAGAAGTTAATGTTGCATATTATGGAGATATTGTAACTATCGCAGGTTGTCCTGATATATCAATTGGAGATACAATATGTGATAATGACCATGTTGAAGCCCTACCAAGTATTGAAATAGAAAAGCCAACATTATCAATGAATTTCTTAGTAAATACTAGTCCTTTCGCAGGAAAAGTAGGAAAATTTGTAACATCTAGACATTTAAGAGATAGATTAATGGCAGAACTTGAAAGAAATGTAGGTCTTGAAGTAGAAGAATTACCTAATGGTGATGGATTTAAAGTATCTGGTCGTGGAGAATTGCATTTATCAATTTTAATTGAAAATATGAGAAGAGAGGGTTATGAACTTGGTGTATCTAAGCCAGAAGTAATCTTTAAAGAAATAGATGGAGTAAAACAAGAACCATATGAAAAAGTTATAATAAATGTTCCAAATGAATACTCTGGTACTATTATAAATGATTTAAATGAAAGAAAAGGTACAATGGAATTAATGGAACCAGCAGAAGAAAATTATGTAAGACTTGAATTTTCAGTACCAACAAGAGGTTTAATTGGATATAGAAGTAACTTTATAACTAATACAAAAGGTGAAGGAATTATGGTTAGAAGTTTTGATACTTATAAACCATATGCTGGTGAAATAATGGGTCGTAAAAATGGTGTATTAGTTTCAATGGAAAGTGGAAAAACATTCGGTTATGCGTTATATAATTTACTTGATAGAGGTACTATGATTGTAGAGCCATCAGTAGATGTATATGCAGGAGAAATTATTGGTATTAATAATAGAGAAAATGATTTAAATGTAAATCCTTGTAAAAATAAAGAATTTTCAAATACTCGTTCTACAAGTAGTGATGAAGCAATTGCTCTTCCAAGACCTAGAACATTTACTCTTGAAGAGGCACTTGAATTTATTGAAAATGATGAACTTGTAGAAGTAACACCTGACGCGATAAGATTAAGAAAGAAAATTCTAGATGAAAAAGAAAGATTTAGAAGTCATAGATAATAAAAAAATAGGATAATTGAAAAATAAGTTATCCTATTTTAATTTTAAATTTATTCATAAATTTAGCAACTAGAAATATAATCTTATCACTATTTTTAATTGCTATTTTTTTACCAATTGCTTTTCCACCTACTGTAAGAGATGATACTATTGAACTTATAACAAGTGTAGTAATAATTACTGAAATATTTAATTTATTTGAAATGTATATACCAATAATTGCACTAACAGAACCACTTACTATTCCACAAATATCTCCAATTACATCATTACAAATACTAGCAATTCTACTAGAATTTTTGATTAAGTAAACTCCTTCTTTTGAACCTTTTATTTTTCTTGAACTCATAGAGTGAAATGTAGATTCATTAGCGGTAAGTACAGCAGTTCCTATTATATCGAATATTATTCCTATAAATATAAAGAAAATATTAACAATAATTAAAATTAATATATTATTGCATTTATTAGTAATGACATTTGATACGCTATTAAAAATTAAAGCTATAAAAAAAGTCATTAAAAATGCCTTAATGATCCAATTATCTTTTTTCATTTTTAATAAACTCCCTTTAATAAATATTGTATGGATTATTATAAATTAATTTTACGGCTTTGGTCGAGTTGAATTTCTCTAATATTTACCCTTAGTTACCCGTAGGCGATTTCTCTTTAAAAATATTAACCATTAGTTACCTTAAATGATCACTCGATCACCACTTAGTCCGCACTCCAATCTTTATAATAAAGACACACTAGAGGTTTTCCCAAACAAACATATGACACTTTTATTCGCTTTTGCAATTTATTTTTCAATTTGTTATCCCAATAAATCACTCACGACATGTGCTTATCATCACTTACGAGTTGATAAAAGGATACATATACATGCCATTGCATATTTTCCTTAAACCTAAAATTATATATTCACCCCAATCTGGGCGAAAGAAGCAAAATATATAAAGTCTCTTTTTGCACAATTAATGGATTTTTAGCCCCATCTTCTAGTGGTATGGTTGACTAGCATAATGCTCCACACAAATAAAATTATAGCATATTTTAACTAAAATGTCAAAAATACACCCACCACCATACTTATATAATATTTAATTTATTTTAAAAAAATTACAATTTTATATACATTATTTTATCATAATATAGTAAAAAAATGTAATATATTGTATAATATTATTATAGTAGTTAATGCAGTAAGGAGGTGAAAAAATGGATAGAAAGGAAATTAAAGAAAGAGCAAAAGAATTTGGATTTAACAATAAATGGCTTATATGGAAACCTATTTTAATTGTTGGATTAATTAGTGCCGTTATTAATTTAGTTGTAGGATTTTTATCAGGAATATTTGGAATACCTGATGATAGCGCGTTAAATAGTCTTTTAACACTATTAATAGAATTAGCATTATTACCAATGTCAGTTGGATTAGTAAGTTACTTAATTCAAGTAGTTAAAGGTAAAAAAGTAGATTTAAAAGAAACTTTATTATCAAAATATCAAAAAGAATACTTATGGAAAATAATTTCAACAACAATTTTAGCAAATTTAATAATTATGGCAATGTCATTATTATTAGTAATTCCTGGAATTATTTATGCATTAAAATATGCAATGATAACGTTCTTACTAGCAGAAGCAACTTCTAAGGAATTAGAAAGTGAAAATATACGCCAAAAAAGTAGTGAACTAATGGATGGATACAAATGGGATTATTTTGTATTTCAATTAAGTTTCTTTGGTTGGGGATTATTATGTGCTCTAACTCTTGGAATATTATATATTTGGGTTCTTCCATATATGCAAACAGCAGAAATTATGTATTTTGAAGAATTAAAGAAAATAAAGTCAAAATAGTGAAAAAAGTATCAATTTTATTGGTTAAATTAAAATGAAAGTGCACAGAAATGTGTACTTTTTAAAATATAGAGAAATTCCCAATAAAATTGCACAAAAATGAATAAAAAATATTAACAAAAATAAAAAAATATGGTATATTAACAACGTTAAAGCAATTTTTATTGCATAACAAAATGCAAGAATAGTTGGCTTTAAAAATGAAAGTGCACATTCTTGTAAAATTTTTTTGTAGAGTTTTTTGGCAATTTATTTGTCAGTGCTATCTATAAATTTTAAAATTTATAGATAGCTATTTTTTTAATAATTTATTGTTAAGTTGAACCTGATCAGGTTCAATATAAAAACAATTTAATAAATGTAAAATATCTTCATCACACATAAACAACATTGCTTTATAAGGACAATTATTGTTAAGAGATTCCCTACAAAGACTATTAATATTGTTCATAAGAATATTACAATCATTTTGTGTTAAATCCTTAAAAGAAGTTTTCTTAGGTAAAACATATCTAATGAATTCGTGATTTTTTTCAATTCCACCTTTTTGATAAGAAGCAGAAGGATCACAATAAAATACATTAGTAATTCTTTCACCGGTAGTATGGTTACATTCAATATTAATAACATCAAAAAACTCATGTCCATTATCTGTAAGAATAACTTGGAATAGTTTTTTATAAACGCTTTGAGGTAAGGTTTTTTGAAGATAATCAAATACTTTTGTAACCTCATCAGAAGTTTGACTTTCTAATAAGAAAATAAGCATAAAGTTAGACTTTCTGAAAAAAATAGTTAATAAGCATTTAGAATCAGATTTAAGACCTTCAACAGTATCCATTTCAGTAATTTCTGCATCAGGATTATTAAAAATAAAATTAACAAAATCCGAATAAGTTCTACCATTTAAAATTTCACGTTCTTTTCTAGATCTTCTTTTAATCTTATTTCTTTTTTTATACTTTACCATTCTAGGAAGATTAGAAGGTTTAAATTCAAATAAACCTAATGATACGTAATTATAGAAAGAAGTTTTAGAAAAATTTAAAATATCAGGATGATTAATATAAATATGATTAACAGTTTGACCTTTCATTATAAGTGGAGTAATTAAATTATTAATATTAAAAACATCTTCCTGAGTTAAATCAACACCTTTTTTACAATCACTTATAGATTCTTTATATAAGTTATTAGCATCTTTTGCATAATAAGTAAATCTTTCTTTTCTACAACCGCTTCTTGATTTACAACCATTACATACGTGTGGAGATTTATTTAATCTATTACACGTATTTCTTACAAAACATTCTTTCTTTTCATCACACATATATTTATCTAATCTATTACAAATAGAAAAATTTTTACATCTTGCATGATAATTATTCCATGAAGAAGGTTTAGAATAAATTTTATTTCTTTCAATTTCTCTTATAATGGTTGAATGTGATCTGTTTAATTTTTTTGATATGTATGTTATTTTTTTACCATTATTTAATAAATCCTCAATATTTTGTCTTTCTTCATACGTTAATTGACAATAATTATTTGTCATTTTTTATAAATTCCCTCCTTTTTTGACAAATAAATTGCCTTGTTCCTTATTTTATACTCTTTCAAATGTAATTGCACGTGTTTTGTGCACTTTCAAAAATAATTAACGTATCAATTTTATTGATATTTTTTTTTGAAAAAAATATTGTTAAATGAAAGTATATGTGCTATAATACTTTCGAACGAAAAGTTCCTTGCTTCAATTTTGAAGCCGTATAGACCAAAAGGAGGTGTAATAATGAACAAATATGAAATAATGTTTATTGTTAGAACAGATATTGACGAAAAGACTCAAAAAGATACAGTTTCTACTTTTGAAAAAGTTCTTACTGATATGAAAGCAAAAATCGTTAATACAAAGGATATGGGACAAAAGAAATTAGCATATCCAATTAACAAACAACTAAGAGGAAATTACTATGTTCTAAATGTAGAAGCATCAGCAAATGCAGTAAAAGAATTTGATCGTAAAGCAAAAATCGATGAGAATATTTTAAGACATATTATCATTAGAGAAGAGGAGTAATTTATGAACAAAATTATTTTAGTTGGAAGACTTACAAGGGATCCTGAATTAAGAACTACAACAGCTGGTTTTACAACAGCAAATTTCACAGTTGCAGTAAATAGAAATTTTAAGAATAAAGATGGAAATTATGATGCTGACTTTTTACCATGTGTAGCATTTAGACAAACTGCTGATTTCATATCAAAATATTTTAAAAAAGGAAATTTAATTTGTTTAGATGGAAGAGTACAAGTAAGAAATTATGATGCTCAAGATGGAACAAAGAGATATGTAACAGAAGTAGTAGTAGAAAATGTAGAATTTGTTGGTGGAAAGAATGATAATTCTAGTAGTAACTTTAATGCAAATGATAATAGTAATTACATTGATGCACCAAGTGAACCACCAATTGATGTAATGCCAGAATTTGATATTCCAAATTCAGATCCATATGAAAATTATGATAAAGAGGTATCATTGAGTGACAATGATTTACCATTTTAAGGAGGAAAATAATAATGGCTGAATTTTATAGAAGAAAAAAAGTATGTCAAATGTGTGCTGGAAAACCGGTAGATTACAAAGATGTAGCAATTGTATCTAAATATATAAATGAAAAAGGTAAAATATTACCAAGAAGAATGACAGGTGCATGTGCTAAACATCAAAGACATATTGCAAATCAAGTTAAAAGAGCAAGATATATGGCTTTATTACCATATACAAAATAGTTATAAATTTTAAAATAAAAATAATAGTTTCAATGGACTATTATTTTTTTATGAATTAATTTATATATTAATTAGTTTTAAAACCAATATTATAATTACTATTCTCAATATTAAAGCAATCCTTAATAAACATATTATTAACAATTATTTTATTGTTTTTAGATTTTAATTTAATTATTTCATTATTTAACTTAGTTGCATTTTTAAAATCTTTATTCTTAATAGATTTTTCTTTTTCTTTTAATAAAGAATTTAATTTTAAATTTCTCTTATCATTTTTTTCTTTATAATTCATTAATTTTGCTTTTGTACAAATCTTATCTAAAATATCTAAACTTTTATCAGGTTCAAATTTATTCTTTAAATATTTTTTTGATAAAGTAACTATTAATTTAATTTGTTCATTATTAATAGAAACATTATGATAATCTTCATAATACTTTTTAGTATTCTTTAAAATATCTATTGTTTCATTAAAAGATGGTTCTTTAATTTCAATTGGATAAAATCTTCTATTTAAAGCTTTATCATTTAATATAGATTTATTATATTCTTCATTGGTTGTAGCACCAATACATTTTAATTTATTTCTTGCAAGATATGGTTTCATAATATTTGAAGCATCAATTGCGCCCTCTGCTCCACCAGCACCAACTAATGTATGAATTTCATCAATAAAAAGAATTAAATTAGGATTAGATTCAAATTCTTTTATCATGTTTTGCATCTTTTCTTCAAATTCTCCTCTATACCTAGTACCGCTAATTAATTCTGCTAAATTAATTGAAATAATTTTTTTATTTATTAATTCATCTGGTACTTTTTTTTCATTTATTCTATATGCAAGTTCTTCAACTATTGCTGTTTTACCAACCCCAGCAGGACCTATTAAAATAGGATTATTTTTATTTTTTCTACATAATATTTCAATTATTTCATTAATTTCTTTTTCTCTACATATTACTTTTTCATGATACAATTTATTTTCTTCATTTAAATTAATTCCATAAGAAAGTTTATTATTACTATCATTTAATTCTTTATATAATTTTCTAATATCAATATTTAAATTACTAAGTATTGTAAAAGCAATCCCCTCTCCATTTTCAATTAATCTACAAAATACCTTTTTTACTGTAACTTTTCCATCTTCACTAGACATAAGTAATATTCTTTTCAAAAGAGGAGTATATAAAATAATATTTGATTTAGATTTTAATTTAATAGATTTTACTTCATTATAAAAATTATCATATGTTAAATTTAATTTATTACATAGTTTTTTAATATCATTATCATTTTTTAAAATTGATAATATAAAATGTTCAGTTCCGACATATTTATAATTTAAGTTAATTGCTTCAATTTCACTATTTTTTAAATATTTAATTAATTCATTATCATAAGTTATCATACTAATAGTATGAGTAAAATATCTTAAAAAATTCCAAAAAAAAGAATGCTTTTGAAATAAAGCACTCTTAATACTTTTTTAATTTATATAATCATTGCTACAATAGTAACGATTAATACTAATGCAAGTAATGCTAGTAATAACTTCCAAGTATTTTTAATCCAATCTTTGTATGAAATACCTAAGTAACTTAATCCTAATACTAATACAGCACTAGTTGGTACTACTAACATTGTTACACCATAGAATCCTTGTGCTAATAAACCAACAACAACAGCATTATCTGTTTTAGCCATAATTGATGGTAAAACATAATTTACTACATAAATCATATCTACATTTAATGCAGAGCCTAACATCATAGATATTGCACTAGTTAAAATATTAAATTTACTAGTTAATTTTAATATAGAATATTCAATTGTAGTAAAGAACATTGTGTTACCAGCAAAGTATATTACAGTATAAACGAATATTACTAATAAAGCGGGTATTAATACTTTTTTAGCACCTTCATACATATTAGCAAATGTATCTTTTAATTTCATTTTATAGCATAAACCTAATATTAATGCTGCGATTATAGATACAACTGCCATTTCACCATAACTCCATGAACCAAAAGCAGCAATACTCTTACCAAATAATTGACCAAATATTGCAGTTTCTTCCATACCATATTCAAATCCATTTGTAGTAATATGGAAGAATGGTAATTTTGGAGCAAATTCTGTAATTTTTGTATGTAAGTCAGTAAAGAATGTTAGTCCAAATGTTTGTTCCCAATTTGTACATCCAAGTACTAATAGTACAAATACTAGTGAAAATACAATGATAATAGGAAGAATAGAATGTTTACTATTAACTTTCTCACCTAATAATAAATCTTCTTCGTCTCTATTAACTTTTTTAGTACGTTTTGCTTTGTATAAAAAGAATACAAGTAAAGCATATGCTAATACAAATAAAACAATTTTATAAATAATAGCATTATTTAAACTAGCACCAAGTACATTATTTATGACACCTGATGTAGCATATCCTATTGTACTTCCAATAGTACCAATTAACATAGAACCAAAAGTTGCTATACATGCAGTTACTTTATCATATCCCATAGCAAGTATTATACTAATAATAAATGGTAAGAATATAAATAAACTAAATCCATAATCAAATACTGATGATATTATAGCAATTAAGAATGATGCTATGATTAAGAATATTAATTCCTTTCCTTTCATATTATTTGCGATTTTTTCTACCCAAGCTCTATATACACCTGTCTTTCCAAGTACACCATAAAGAGCACCAACAGAAAGAATTAATATTGCTATTTGAGTGAAATAAGCAAATGAGAATGAACCGAATAATAATTGGAAGAAATCAAAGAATCCAATTTTATATTCAAATCCCATTTCAGCAATTTCACCTGATGCAGGTAAATAACTTGCAGAAAAAATCCAAGTCAATACTACAATTCCAAGTAGTATGAATGTGATTATTTTAAATAATCCTGTTTTTTTCATTTTCTATTTTCCTCCTTAATTTTATTATATAATAAAAAACACTAACATTACAAGAATTTGCTAGTATTTTTCATATAAATTTCATTATATTGTTTCTATGTGTTTATATATTTTACTTATGCATTTCATAAATTCTTCTTCTGTTTTACATGTTGCTAGTTCACATTTTAATTCTTTACTTTTTGGTATGTATTTTAGATAGGCTAACGCGTGTGTTTTAATATCAAGAATTGCTTTTCTTTCACCACAATTATTTTTTAATAAATTATAGTGTCTTACTATCATATCAACTCTATCTTTATATGAAGGCTCATCTATTATGTTATTATTTTCAATATATTCTACACATTCTTTTATAAACCAAGGATTACCTATTGTTGCTCTTCCAATCATTACTGCATCACAATTTGTTTCATCAAGCATTCTTTTAGCGTCATATATTGTTTTAATATCACCATTACCAATTACAGGAATATTAACTGCCTCTTTTACTTGTTTTATTAAATTCCAATCTGCATTACCACTATATCCTTGTTCTCTTGTTCTAGGATGAATAGCAATAGCACTAGCACCAGCCTTCTCTATTATTTTAGCAACTTCTACACAATTAATACTTTTACTATCCCATCCTGCTCTTATTTTAACAGTAACAGGTATATTTACATTTTTAACTACATTTGAAACTATTTCATATATTTTATCTGGATTTTTAAGTAATCCTGAACCTGCTTGGCTTTTTAAAGCAACTTTTGGTACAGGACACCCCATATTAATATCTAAAATATCTGGTTTTATATTTTCACATACATATTTTGCAGATGCCACAAAAGAATCTACATCATTTCCAAATATTTGAATACTTATTGGTCTTTCTTCATCATTTATTTTTAATAAATCAAGAGTATTTTTACTATTATAAATAATACCCATATTACTAACCATTTCACTATATATAAGTCCAGCACCCATTTCTTTTATAATTTTTCTATAACTTTCATTTGATATTCCTGCCATAGGCGCAAATACTATTCTATTATTAATTTTTACATTACCAATTTTCCACATAATTTTTTCCTCATAGATAATTTATCATTTAAAAAAAAGAAATGCAATAAAAAAGTTTTCAATTTAGAAAACTTTAATTATTTGTATCTGTACTTTCAGTAGTACTACTTGATGCAGGTTCTACGGGTTTTTGAGTTGCTGTAACTTTACAATTAATATCTTGTTTAACAGATAAGAAATTATAGGTAACAGATCCATCTTCTTTTTGATCTTTTGAAGATTCTTTTATAGATCCACAATCTACATTTACGTCATACCCTTCATTTGGTTTTAATGAGAATGTTATAGTGCCTCCTGATACAACTGACATTTCATTACTTCCACTTGTTACTGTTACTTCTTCTGGAATATCAGTTAGAGATAATTTATAACTATTAGGAGTTACTTTTTTAAATGTAACTGTACATGTTGTATTATCAGTTAATTTATCTATTATTAATTTATTATCTTTGAATTGTGCTTCTTGATTATTAGTACAACTAATAGTAGGATTTTCATATTCATCTTTTGGTTCTACTATTGCTGAAATACTTCCACCATAAGTTGTATTTTCAGTAGTATTGCCTGTACCATTTTTAACAGTTATATCTACTCTTAACTCTTTTATCTCAAATGATATAGTACAAGCCATATTTTCAGTAACACCATTTACGCTTAGTGTATTTGTTGATTCATCCCAACTAGCAGTTTTATTATTAGAGCAAACTATTTCAGTTCCTTTAAATTCATATCCTTCATCAGGAGTTATTTTAAATTGAACATCTGCACCTCTTTGTACAACACTTGGATTATCAGTTGTAACTATTCCACCTCTTGCATCAACTGTAACATTATATTGAGAATTTACAAAGTATAAACTACATACACTTTCTTTTGTTTCATCATTAGGAATAAAATTCCAATTATCTTCATCAAATGTTCCACTTATATTATTAGTACAATTGAATCTTGAAAACATATATTTTTGACTACCTGTTGGATTTCCAAATTCATCAATAATATCTTCTTTTTGTGGCATTGTATCTTGTTTTACATCATCTAAATAATATTCATATGTTACTAAATTTTTATTTTCATTTTCTTTTGGCTTATCATCATTTCTTTTTTGATCATACATATATCCTGTGGCCGCTGCTGCGGTACTTGCACAAAATAATAATGCAATTATTGCTATCCCAATTTTATTCTTCATTAAATAACCTCCGTATACTTGCTATTATATATTAATTTTATAATTAATCTTATATAAAGTCAAGTGTTCTAACATAATAGGTTTTGTCGAATTTTGTTGAAAAATATTATATTTAAATAAAAATTAATCAAAAATATAATAAAAATTAAAGAAATACTGTAAAAATAGTAAAAAATGTTTGACATTAAAATATACTTTTTATATAATATTCACGGTACATTTTAATGGAGATGCAGTTTCTGTGGGATAGAAATGTCATAGTTGCAAATATGATAGCATCAATATTAAAGAAGGGAAATATTATGAAAACATTTATGTTAAAAAAAGAAAACATTGAACATAAGTGGTATGTTATTGATGCAGAGGGTAAGAATTTAGGTAAAGTTGCAGTTCTTGCTGCTCATGTATTAAGAGGAAAACATAAACCAACTTATACACCACATTTAGCATGTGGAGACAATGTAATTATTATTAATGCTGAAAAAGTTAATTTAACTGGTGACAAATTAGACAAAAAGATTTATTATAATCACAGTGGATATCCAGGTGGTTTAAGAGAAAGAACTGCCAAAGTAATGAAAGAAAAATATCCAGTAGAAATGGTTGAAAGAGCAGTTAAAGGAATGCTTCCTAAAAATAGACTTGGAAGAGAAATGTTTAGACAATTATATGTTTATGCAGGAAGTGAACATAAACATAGTGCTCAAAAACCAGAAAGATTAGAGGTAAAGTAATATGGCTGAAAAAAATAAATATACTGCAATTGGTAGAAGAAAAAGAAGTGTAGCAAAAGTTACATTAACTCCTGGAAAAGGAAACATTACAGTAAATGGTAAAGATGTTAAAGATTATATGCCTTATGATACATTAGTAATGGATTTAGTTCAACCACTAGAATTAACAGAAACAAAAGATAAATATGATATCGATGTTGTTGTTAAAGGTGGAGGATTTTCAGGACAAACAGGAGCAATTAGATTAGGTATTACAAGAGCATTACTTCTTGCTAATGCTGAAAATAGACCTGTCTTAAAGTCTAATGGAATGGTTACTCGTGATGCTAGAATCAAAGAAAGAAAGAAATATGGACTTAAAAAAGCCCGTAGAGCACCACAATTCAGTAAGCGTTAATAACAATGTTTCTTTATACCTCATGAACTCAGTGTTTATGGGGTTTTTTATTTGTTAAGATATTCATAAAATCTCATTAGATTTAGTTCGTAACCCACAAGTAACCCACACAAAAAAGAAGAAAATTATCTTAAATGATTAATTCTTTTTCTACATAATTTATTAGTAGTTAATATATTCAATATTATAAAAGGCCTATTATTTGGCTTTTTAATTTGTATTAATTTATAATTTAGAGTGTTAACTTTCTAAAAAAATATTTTAAAACATATATATTAATGTTATAATTTAATCATAGGGAGAGTGTGATATGGCAGCAAAAGTATTTAAAACAATAGAAGAACAATTAGATATTTTAAAAAGCAAAGGTCTTACTATAAATGATTATGACAAAGCAAAAGATGTTCTACTAAGAGAAAATTATTTCTTTTTAAATGGGTATAGATCTCCATTTTTAGTTAATGGATCTAAAAGATTTATTGATGGATCTACATTTGAAGAATTATATGCTTTATTTACTTTTGATAGATATTTTAGAAATATTATTTTTAAAAATATACTTATAGTTGAAAATAATTATAAATCAATATTTAGTTATGTATTAAGTAGAAAATATGGTTATAAAGAAAAAGATTATTTAAATCCAGATAACTTTGATAGAATTAAAGAAAAAAATAAACAAATTAATGATTTAATAAGAAAAGTAAAAAGACAAATTAGAATTAATGGATATCAACATGCTGCAACATCTCACTATATAAACAATTATGGATATATTCCATTATGGGTAGGAGTTAAAGTATTAAGTTTTGGTTTAATTGGAGAATTATTTTCTATATTAAAACAAGATGATAAAGATGAAATAGCAAGTTATTATACTAATATAAATTCTAGTTCACTTGGAGACTATTTATCAATATTATCAAATTATAGAAACTTATGTGCTCATGAAGATATACTATATAATCATGTAACACAAAAATCTATTGATGATACTAGATTTCATCTTGAACTTGATATACCAAAAGTAGAAGATGAATATATTTATGGTAAAAATGATATATTTGCATTAATTATTATATTAAAAGAAATGTTAACATTCACTGATTTTAAAATGATGATGAATGAAATAGAATATGAAATAGATTGGTTATCATCTAAATTAAAAAGTATTGATGTACAAAAAGTATTATATAGAATGGGATTTCCAGATAACTATAAACAAATATCTTATATAGAATAGGAGGATTATGAAAAAAACTTTATCATATATTGTTTGTATTATATTATCAATATTTTTAGGCGCAGGTTTAATGTATGTTGTAATAGAATATGTTCCAATTAAAGGACAAGATAAAGAAGTAGTAAATAAGGTATCAAAAGAAGTTACTGTAACAGATGAGGGTATAGCAGATGGAATTGAAAATATTTATGATTCTGTTGTAGTAGTTGAAAATTATCAAAAGTCAACATTAGCAGGTATTGGTTCTGGTTTTATATATAGTAATGATGGATATATAATGACTAATCATCATGTTGTAGAAGATGCTAGTGAACTTAAAGTTTTATTAATGAATGGAGAAACATTAGATGCAACATTAATTGGAAGTGATGAATATGCAGATATTGCAGTTATTCAAATAGATAAACAATATGCAACTAGTATTGCTAAAATAGGTAGTAGTGAAAAAACTAAACTCGGTGATACTGTGTTTACTATTGGTTCTCCTATGAGTGCTGATTTTTATGGAACAGTTACAAGAGGAATACTTAGTGGTAAAAATAGAATGGTAGAGGTATCAGTAAGTTCATCTTCTAATGATTGGATAATGAATGTTATGCAAACTGATGCAGCAATTAATCCAGGAAATAGTGGAGGTCCTCTTTGTAATGTTAATGGTGAAGTAATAGGAATTAATTCAATGAAAATTGTTCAATCAGAAATAGAGGGAATAGGTTTTGCTATTCCAATTGAAGATGCAATGGAATATGCTAATAAAATTGTTAATAAAGAAGAAATTAAAAGAGCATATTTAGGTATTAGTATGGCAGATATATCAACTCCATCATATTATTTAAGAAGAGAGGGTATTACAATAGATAAATCTATAACATCAGGAGTAATTGTATTAGAGTCAACGAGTGGAGGCCCATCAGCAAAAGCAGGTATTTTAAAAGGAGATGTTATTGTAAAAGTTGGTGATATAGAAGTTAGTAATGTAGCAGAACTTAGATATTATTTATATAAACATGAACCTAATGAAACAGTTGATATTACAGTTATTAGAGGTAAAGAAAATAAAGTATTTAAAGTTACACTTGGTGAAAGCAAATAAGCAGATAAAATTTCTGCTTTTTTTGTGAGTTTCTATACTTAAAAGTTTGTTATATTAAGATAGTGTAAAGGCTTAAAGATATTCGAAAAATATCTTTAAGTTTATCTGTTATATTAGTAAAGTTTATTTGTAAAAAATGTAGAGTGCCTCTTGATATATATATATATACGATATAATAAGGTGGTAAAAATAGAAAGAGAGTTGTATTATATATGAAAGATAAAAAAGGTTTCACATTAGTAGAACTACTAGCAGTAATAGCAATACTAGCAATACTCGTAATAATTGCTTTACCAAATGTGCTAAGTATGTTTAGAAATGCTAAGAAAAATACATTCACAAATGAAGTACAAAATTTAGTAAGGAGTGCAGAAGATAAGTATTTGACTACCTCATTACTTAGTGGAAATAATACTTGTTTTGATAGTAAGACAAATAAATTAGATATGACAGGTAGAGATGATTTAGTATATGTAATAAAACTTACAAATAAAGGAAAAGTAACAGAGGTAAAAGTAGCAGATAAATCATATCAGTTAATTGTTACAGAAGAAAATGGAATAAATAAATCAGACATAGGGAGTAAATATATAGTACAAGCAGTAGATAGTAAAACAACAATAGTAGGCTGTGATAGCACTGCACTAAAACAAGAAAGTGAAGAAAAAGCCCTAGTATTAAAGAAAGATAATGAAGAAATAAAAAGAGTACAAATGGGAAGAAATACAACTACTAGAGTAGACAAAGAAAGCGACTTAGCATTAATAACTTGTAATAATGGAGTAGAAGTAAAAGAAGAGAATGGAAAATTAAAAATAAGTAATGTTTTAAATAATTCAATATGTACATTTAGTAATGATTTAAGTAATTTAGTAAATAATTTAGAAGAAACACAAAAAAATATACTTTTAATAAATGATTTAAATATAGATAAACAAGTTACAATAAGTAAACCGCTTACAATAGATATGAATGGAAAATTAATCAATTCTACATTAACTTCTCCAATTATTACTAATAATTTAAATTTAATAATTAAAAATAGTAGTGAAGTGGAATCTTCTATTACATCAAATGGAGAAATAATTAGAAATAACGAAAATGCTACTTTAAACTTAGATAATGTTAAGTTGTTTTGTAATGACACAGAAAAACAATATTCTACAATATATAATCGAGGTAAATTAATAGTGAAAAAATGCCATATAGAGGGACCATATGGAATAGGAGGAATAGCGCCTCAAACAGCAACAGTTGATATATATGATAGTGAAATAATTGGAACAGTATATAATGCAATTAATTTAAATTCTGGCTCTGCTTCAAGTGGAAACATATATAATTCAACACTAACAGGAAAAGAACTTGCAATTTTCTCTAGTAGTAATGGAACAATAAATATATATTCAGGTACATTTATAGGGCAAACACAAGAGGGAATTTTTAATAATTCAACCGGAACAATAAATATATGTTCAGGAGAAATAAGCGGTGTCACATATGATTTAAGAAATTCTGGTACTATAAACTATACCTCAAAAGTAACTCTTAAAAATAATACTAAATATGGCACAAATATAAATTTAACAGATGGTATAAATTGTGAATAATTATTCCATAACCATCTTCACATTACATACATTAATTGTATGATTTTATTTATACTTAGTAACCATAAAAAAGTATTAAAACTAGTTTTTACCTTATTAATGTAGTATAATTTAATTAGGTGAAGTATATGAAAAAAATATTAATTTATTCTATAATATTAAGTATTCTACTAATATTAATAAAATATGGATTTTCAAATTATACAATAACTTATAAACTTGATAATTATAATATAAAAACAATATATAAAAATAATAGATTTTATTATGAAATAAAAGATGGAAATACAATATATAACTTTGATATATATTCAAAAAGAAGTTTTTTAAAAACAAAAATAAGTAAAATTAAAGAAATAAAAGATGATAATTTCAATTGTATTTATCCTACTATTAAAAATCAAAATACTTATCCATTATGTTATTCAAATAATGAATTTATTGATTACAATTTAATTGATTCACCATTACTATTAGAATATAAAAAAGAAACAATTAATGTAGATAAAGCAAATAAAGATTTTGTTTATTATAATAATCTTTCTAAAAATGAGTTTGTAGCAGTATGGAATTATAAAGGTTATATTGTTATGAATGGTAAATCATATCAAAATGTAGAATTATTTAAGAAAGATAAATATGATAATTCTCTTGCATATTTATTAAATGATACAATTTATATGGCTAATAATGATGAAGAACATGAATTTACATCACTTATAACTTTAAATTTAACTAATTTAAGTAAAGATAAAATTGATTTAGGATATACATTAGATTTTGATTCATATATAGTAGGAAATATTAAAAATAATTTATATATTTTTGATAATAAATATGCTGTTTTATATGAAATAAATACTAAAAATAAAAAAGTAAAAATTATTGCTAATAATGAAAAAGGTTATGTTAAATATGATAATGGTAAATTTATAAGTTGTAGTAAAAATGAATATAAAGTAAATAAAATTAAATATAATAATGAAACTTCTAAATATAACTATACAATAAATAATGGTACTTATAAAACTATTAATGAAAATAAGAGTTTATTACAAAAGATTAATAATAATGATATTAAAATTATAAAAGAAAATGATAATAAATTATATTATAATTTTGAAGATAATTTTTATACTTATGATCCTTATAATGGTAATAATTTAATATTCTATAATTATGAACTTACTTTTAATAGTGATAATACTATGTTTGTGTATATAAATTAATAAAATAACCTAATTAGATATTTAACATATAATATTTTAGGTGATTTAAATGTTTGAAAAAAATATAAAGAAAGATTTAGAAAGTCCATTTTATACAACTTATGAAATAAAGAGTGGAGATACTTTATATAAAATATCTAAATATTATGATGTTAATACAAAGTTACTTGCAGAACTTAATGGTCTTAATTTAGATGATTATATTTATCCTGGACAAACTTTATTAGTTCCTAAAAAAGATGTTAGTTATTATATAACAAAAGAGGGAGATACATTAGGTAATGTAAGTAATATATTTGATGTTAAGGAAGATGAAATTGTTGAGCAAAATAAGACTATATATTTAATGCCAGGTCAAATGATTTATTATAAAAGAGATTAAATGTGGTAAAAGTGATAATTTTTGATAAGAAGTATATACAAAAAAGTGTATACTTTTTATTTATTAGGTAATAGTAATACTAGTCTTTTTAATTTAGTCGTGCTATAATTTATATAGTAGGGAGTTGGTATGAGTGGTAGTTAAGAAACCATATGCTTTTTTAATAAGAAATTTTAGGCTAATTCATGCCGTACTTTTTGCTATGCTTTTATATTTAACTATGAAAACATTTGGCATATATTCATTTTTTAGTGATTATGCTACTAATCATTATTATATAAATACATCAAATTTAGCAGGTGATAATGTAACATTTTTAATGTTTCTAGCAGCAATAGTCGCGTTAGTAGTGTCACTTGTAATATATTTTATATTGGCATTAAAGAAAAAAAGTACAAAAATATATTTAGCAATTTCTATATATTTAGTAATATTAATTATATTTTTTGCTTATATGTCATCTGTATTTGGTGGCTTAGAAACAGAATCATTAGATGTAGAAAGTGTCCGTGCATTAAGAGATATAAGTGTAATTGTATTGTTACCACAAATAGTTTTCTTATTTATTATACTTGGTAGAACATTAGGTTTTAATTTAAAACAATTTGATTTTAAAAGAGATTTAGAAGAATTACAAATAGATCAAAGTGATTATGAAGAGGTTGAGGTTACACTTGGTACTGATACATATAAAATAGCAAGAACTTTTAGAAAATCATTAAGGTATTTAAAATATATAATGATAGAAAATAAATTATTTATGATTTGTATAATTTCTGTATTTATTTTTGGAGTATCTATTTATGCAATATCAAAGTTTGATGTTCCAGATGTTGAATATAGTAATGGTGAGTTTCTAGCAAGTAGTGCATTTTTCAATGTAAAAGATAATTGTTATATTACTAATACTGATATGAATAATAATGTTATAAAAGATGGTAAATATTATTTATTAATAAATGTAAAAGTAAGTAATAAATATGCAAATATAGTAACATTAACAAGACAAACTTTTAGATTAGATATTAATGGTGAGTTATTAATTCCAAACTTTAATGTAAATGATAAATTTGTAGATTTAGGTGATATGTATAATCCTGGTGATATACAATCTGGTGAAGATAAAGAGTTTTATGTAATATTTGAAATAGATGAGAAAGATTTAAGTAGTGAATATATATTAAAAATAAATAATACTAGTTCAGTTGATTCTAATTATAAAGATATTTTAGTTGCTCCAACTGATTTAACTAAAATAAATGATAAAGGTACATTAGTTTTACCAAATGAAATATCATTTGATGATCTTGTATTAGGTAAATCTAAATTAAGTATAAATTCATATGATATTAATGATAGATTTAAAGAAAAATATAATTATTGTGTAAATGATGATTGTAATGTAACAACTTATTCTATAATACCAGAATCTACTAATAAGGGTTCACTAGCAGTTTTAAAATTAAAAACTACACTCGATATGGATAAAAGTGTTTATGTAAATAAACTTATAAAATATCCAGAAGATTTATTTAATTATTATGGTTTTATTAGATATAGATATATGGGTAAATATAAGACTGTTAAACTTGATAAAATAAATACAGATATATTTAAAAATGAATATTCTTACTTTGAAATACCACAAGAAGTTATAAATTCTAATAAAATTGAATTAATTTTGCTAATTAGGGGCATAAAATATACATTTATCTTGAAAAATAGCATATAATTTGGTATAATCATTTATATGCGATGGAACCATAGCCAAGTGGTAAGGCCCCGGTCTGCAACACCGTCATCGCCAGTTCGAATCTGGCTGGTTCCTCCAAATATGTTTGTTAAACTTTAATAAATTCTAATATGTATTTATTAAAAGAGTTTACATAAAATAAAAAGGGAACATTCAGTTTTACCAAGTTGAATGTCTACCCTAATTACTTAGTTTGACATTTAATCATAAAGATTAGATGTCTTTCTTTATTACTACTATCATAATGATAAGGAGAAATAAAATGATAGAGATGAAACGTAGAATGCAAATAATGTATTCACGTTTTTTCATTTCTTCAAACCTCCTTTCTTTATAAGATTGGAGGTAGACATCCAACAACTGATATTCCCTATTGAAATTATATACCATATAAAATTATAAAACTAGCAAACAAATTAAAAAAATTAATTTTTATATGTTTAATAAAAATAAGATTTTAATTAATTATAGACCTTTTTATTTTAATTTAGTGACGGATTTGTGTAAATGGTAAAATAAAATGTAGGAAAATGGTAAAAATAAATGTTGGTTTTCCTACATTTTTTATAATGATACAATTACCATATGTAAATGGTAATATAGAATTGGACAAAAAAGTCAATGTAGGAATTGGACAGTTTGTACCAATTCTTTTTTTGTTAATTGATATAATTAAACTATCTTTTCTAAGATAGTAAAGGAGTTGATATTAATGAGAAAAGATACGTTATTTTAACTGTGGGGTGCCGGTCTGCAACATCGAACCCCTGCACTTTGAATATTGAAGCACAATCCCTTATTTTATGGGCATCTTAATTACAAAAAAATAGATTTTTTTTAATTTTGTGATGGATTAACTAAAAAAATTCAAAAATTTTATTAAATAGTTTATAATTAAATGGTAAAATAGTATGCAGAAATATAGTATATAAAAAGAAAGGAATAATATATTTGGTGATTTATATGATTGAATCTAATAATTTTATTATAAAATATGATGTATATGAAGAATATTTAAATGATCTAATTAATGATTTAGAAAAGAATATTTCAAGAATTTTTGATTTTTTTAAAATAGAGAAATTAGATAATAAAATTAATATTGAAATTATATCTACAAAAAATAAATTTGATGAAGTGTTCTTTGATATTCATAAATTTAAGCCAGATTTAAATTCAATTGGTTTTTATCACAATAATAGAATAATATATTTATCATTTTCTGATTTTAAGAATACTAATCATATTAATGACACATATGAAGATTATATAAATGTATTAATACATGAATGTACACATTATGTTTATTCACAATATACTAATGATAAAATGTCACTAAGATGTATAAATGAAGGTCTTGCTTTATTTATAGGACATCAATATACAGAAATAGATTATAATAAATTTAATTGTAAACTTGATAGTTTATTAAATCAAGAAAATATAGATTATTATAATTATTACTTATTATTTAATTTTATATATGAAAATTATGATAGAGAAATATTATTTAAATTTATAAGTGATAAACAATATACAATTAATAATATTGAAAAAGTATATAATGATATAGTGAATAAATATAATATAAATACAACTATTACTATGTAATAAAATTAGTTAAAAAATGTTACATTTTATTAATTTTATAGTATACTAATATAAATTAAATTATTTAAAAGGGTGGCAGTATGAATGAATCTTATTATAAATTAGAATTAGATGAATTAAGTAAAATAAAAGAGCCTAAAAAATTACTTTTACATAGTTGTTGTGCTCCTTGTAGTAGTCATGTAATAACATATTTAACAAAATATTTTGATATTACAATATTTTACTATAATCCAAATATATCTCCAAAAGAAGAATATGATAAAAGAAAAGAAGAACAAATTAGATTAATTAATGAATTAAAAACTGAAAATAAATTAGATATAATTGATTGTGATTATGATAATGATTTATATGAAAAATCAATAAAAGGTTTAGAAAATTGTCCTGAAAGAGGGGATAGATGTACTGTATGTTTTAAATTAAGACTTGATAAGACTGCTAAAATAGCAAAAGAATTAAATTATGATTATTTTTGTTCAACACTTAGTGTAAGTCCATATAAAAATTCAAAATTAATAAATGAAATAGGAAAAGAAATGGAACAAAAATATAATATTAAATGGTTATATAGTGATTTTAAAAAAGAAGATGGATATAAAAAATCAATTGAATTATCTAAAAAATATAATTTATATAGACAAGATTATTGTGGATGCAAATATTCAATTAGGAAGAAAGATTAAAACTTTCTTTTTTAATTGTAAACTTTCATGTAATATATAAATTTATTATAAAATAATTGTTATAATGTTTAGCAAGTTATGAAAGTTTTTGAGCAATCAAAAAGTTTTATAACGCTATTGTACCTAATTCCTG
>CANRJN010000004.1 GCA_947630945.1 uncultured Bacilli bacterium
CACACTTTGCATAAAAAGAAAAGCCTATTTTCAATAAAAAATATACTTTTTTCTTTTCTTCATCTGTCAAACTCGGGAATGAAAGATTTTCTCCTCTTTCAAATCTTTCTTTTAATTCTTGGTAGTTTTGTAATTTTAACACTTTTTCACTATCGTCATCTTTATTTACATTTGAATTTATTACTTCATTTTTTTCTTCTACTTTATTATTAGTTTTTTCTATAAAATCTTTTATATTAATTTCTTTACTACTAGGTTTATCATTTTTCATATTTATCATATCCTTTATTCTATATAAATTATATACTAAACAATCTTTTTTTACAACTTTTTTGTGATATAATAAATATTAAAATGTTGTATAAATTAGAAAGGAGAGTATTTGTGAAAGAAAAAATTGAAATAAATGTTTATGCAGATGAAAGTTGTCATATGGAACATGATAATGTTGAATTTATGGTTTTGGGTTGTGTTTATTGTTTAAAAAAAGATAAAAATTATATTACTAATAAGATAAAAGATATTAAAAAAAAGTATGGATTAAAGCCAACGACTGAAATAAAATGGACAAAAGTTTCTTTATCAAAAATCAATATGTATAAGGAATTTATAGATTTATTATATAATGAAAACATTTCGTTTAGAGGCTGGATTGCGCATGATAAACAATCTTTAAATCATGATTTTTTTAATCAAACTTATGATGATTGGTATTACAAAATGTATTATTATCTTTTTAATTATATTATTTCAGAAAGTATAATAAATTATAATATTTTTTTAGATATTAAAGATACTCGTTCAAGTTTAAAAAATGAAAAACTTAAAGAAATTTTAAATCATTATAATATATATAATGTTAATAAAGTGCAATCAATTCGTTCTGATGAAGTTCAATTAATTCAATTAACTGATTTAATAATAGGTTCTATAAGTTATAAATTGAGAAATTTAAAAACTAGTAAAGCAAAATTAGAATTAGTAAATTATATTGAAAAGAAGTTTAATTTATCTTATCTTTTAAATTCGTCTAGGAATAGTAAAAAAATTAATATATTTCATTGGAGTAGTAAAAAGGATGAAATGTGATAAAATAAACTTTGTAACAATAGAAAAACAAAATGATGAAACTTTAAATGATTATATTGAAAAAGCATATATTATTTTTAAAAAAAGTTTAATAGACAATGAGATAAAATATAATGATAAATTGATTAAAGTTAGAGAATTACCTATTGAAGATAATAAAGTACAAGGCTTTTTTCATGTTATATCAGAAAAAGATAAAACATTAGGTCTGAGATTGTATAAAGAAGATAGAATTAAATATGTTCCATATATTGCTGAAATAATAAAAAACTATAATAAGTGCAAAACTTGTTCTAATAAAACTTGTTTAAAAATAAAAATATGGTCTGCACCATATAAAGGAAAAATAGAAAGAATTAAGTTATATTATGAGCAAGATAATTATATTGTTATTTTAGAAAAACGTTCAAATTATTATCAATTAGTATCTGCATATGTTGTTGATAGAAAAGATAGAAAAGAAGATATTTTAAAAGAATATAATAAATATAAGTGAAAACGGAAAAAGGATTGGTCTAAACCAATCCTTAATCTGATGCTCCTTCTAAACTAGTTAGATGAGTGACTAAAATATATCATATATTGATTTTTTTGTCAAATATACCTGACATTATAATTATATTTATTAAATTTTAAATTATACTATTATTGTTTAATTTTGATATATTTTTTCAATTTCATTTTTTTTACATTTAAACTATGGTATAATAATTATACATTTATGTGGAGGTGTTTTTATGAAAGTAATATTTTTACAAGATGTAAAAAAACAAGCAAAAAAGGATGAAATAAAAGAGGTTAAAGATGGATATGCTGCATACTTAATATCACAAAAGTTAGCAGTACCATATACAACAAGAAGTGTAGAAGTGCTTAATAAAGAAATACAAAATAGATTAGACATGGAAGAAGAAAAAATAGAAGAATGTAATAAAATAAGAAAAAAATTAGAAAACAAGAATATTACTTTTAAAGTAAAAACAGGTGAAAAAGATAAAGTATTTGGAAGTATTTCAACTAAACAAATTAGTGAAGAACTTTCAAAATTAGGATTTGACATTGATAAAAAGAAAATTACACTTACTAGTGATATTAACTCATTAGGTACACATAAAGTAAAAATAAGTTTACACAAAAAAGTAACATTTGACATAAATGTAGTATTAACTAAATAGGAGGTAGTATGGCAAGAAAAGAACCTCAAAACATTGATGCAGAAATATCTGTTCTTGGATGTGGTTTTTTAGAAAAAGAAGCACTTGATAAAATAATGGATGAAGTTAGTGATGATATGTTTTATAGTGAAGCAAATAAAATAATATATAAAACTATGAAAGAATTACATACTAACAATATTCCAATAGATGCCGCGACTGTAAGTAATGAACTTGATAAAAGTAAATCATTATCCAAAGTTGGTGGTGTAGAATATATTACAGAAATAATTAATTCTGTTCCAAGTACTGCTAACTTAAATTACTATATTAAAATAATATTTGAAAAAAGTATACTAAGAAACTTAATCTCAAAAGCAACTCAAATACAAGAAGACTGCTATGAAGAACAAGAACCAATTGTTGATATAGTTGAAAATGCAGAAAGAAATATTCTTGGAGTATACAATGATAGACTTGGAAGAGATATAAAAAGAATACAAGATGTATTACCAGAAATGCAAAAACAAATGGAAGCACTTGCTGAATCAAAATCAGAGTTTACAGGTATTAGAACAGGTTATTATGATTTTGATAATATGACAAGAGGACTTCAAAATAAACAAGTTATTATAATTGCAGGTCGTCCAGGTTGTGGTAAAAGTGCTTTTGCACTTAATGTCGCGTTAAATGCAGCAATTAATGAACATAAAAGTATTGCATTCTTTTCACTTGAAATGGGTGTTGAAGAAATTACAAGAAGAATGTTTGAATGCGTTGGTAAAATTGATGGAGACGTATTAAAAACAGGAAAACTTAAAAATACTGATTGGAAAAAATGGAATGAAGCAATGAGTGTACTTGGAGATACAAAGTTTTTTATAGATGATTCTGGTGGTCTTACTGTTAGTGAAATAAGAAGAAAATGTAGAAAACTTAAAAATTCACAAGATGGTCTTGATTTAATAGTAATAGATTACTTACAATTATTATCAAGTTCTGCTAAATATGCAGGTCAAAGAGTACAAGAAGTTAGTGAAATATCAAGAGA
Source organism: uncultured Bacilli bacterium (assembly GCA_947630945.1). Classification (GTDB taxonomy): domain Bacteria; phylum Bacillota_I; class Bacilli_A; order RF39; family UBA660; genus CAG-1000. Next base: position 3,295 of record CANRJN010000004.1, read on the forward strand.
TATTAAAAAACTTGCTATGGAATTAGATATTCCTGTTATTGCATTAGCACAATTATCAAGAAGTGTTGAACAAAGAAAAGGTGGGGACGCGAAACCAAAATTATCAGATTTAAGAGAATCAGGATCAATTGAACAAGATGCCGATATTGTACTTTTCTTACACAGTGATGAATATGGTACATATAATGGAAATATAAATAGAAAAATAGAGTTATTAATTGCTAAACATAGAGCAGGTAATACAGGTTCTGTTGATTTAGTATTTAAAATGAACACAGGTTCATTTGATAACTTTGCAAGTAAGGAAGAAGCATATGAATAAAGAAAAAATGTCCTTTGGGTCAATTTTTATAGGTTTTTTACTTTCAACACTAGTTATATTTATGTGTGTTGTTTTTGAGCCTGTTAAAAGACAAATTCATAATTATTATCAAGTATATTTAGGAGCAGATAAAATAGGTTTAATTAGATCAGATGAAGAATTATATAATTTAATAGATGAAGAACAGCAAGAAATAAAAGATAAATACAAAGTAGATAAAGTATATAGTCCATCAGGTTTAGAAGTACGACAAACTGCAACTTATAATAATAAACTTATGAGTGCAAAAGAAGTATATGATGAAATAAAAGATTTAGATCCATTTACAATTGAAGGTTATGAAATAACTATAACAAAAGATGATGAAAAAACAGTATTTTATATATTAAACAAAGATGATTTAGATGCTGCTATTAGAAATACTGTACTTGCTTTTGTAGATGAAGATGCATACGAAAAATATTTAAATGGAGAACAAGAAGAAGTAACAGAAGAAGGAAGAGAAATTACAGATATATATTTAGATAGTAATGTTACAATTAAAAAGACATTAGTATCAACAGAAGAAAATATTATAACAGATCCAAATGAATTAAATATGTATTTCTTATTTGGAACAACAGAACTTAATAAAAAATATAAAGTAAAACCTAGTGATACAATAGAAACAATTGCTTATAAAAATGAACTTGGTGTTAAAGACTTTTTAATAGCAAACCCTGATATAGCAGGAGAAAATGCTTTACTTGCAGCAGGACAAGAAGTAACAGTAGCGCCTGTTCAACCATTATCAAATATAGTAGTAGAATCATTTGATACAGAATATCAAAAAATTGCTTATGAAACAAAAATACAATTTGATAAAAATTTGAATGCTGATCAATCATATGTAAAACAACAAGGTTCTAATGGACTTTCAAAAGTTACATTTGCAACAAAAGAAATGAATGGTGTTATTTTAAGTAGTGCACAAGTTAGTAATGAAGTTATAACAGAAGCAGTAGATAGAATAATGGTATATGGCGCTAAAAATGTTGTATATTATGGAAATACAACATATTGGGCTTGGCCAACAGTTAAACCATTTAGAATATCTTCAAATTATGGTTATCGTGTTCACCCAATTAGAGGAGAAGAACATTTCCATTCGGGTGTAGATATTACAGGTACATCTTCTAAAAATGTATTTGCTATTCAAAGTGGTACTGTGACTGTTGCAGCAACAGGATGGAATAGTGGTGCTGGTACTAATATTAGAATAGATCATGGAAATGGTTATTCATCTGTCTACATGCATTTAAGTAAAATGCTTGTTAAAAAAGGAGATAAAGTGGATAAAGGGCAATTGATTGGAATAATGGGATGTACAGGTTCTTGTACAGGAACACACCTTCACTTAACTGTTTATAAAAATGGTAGTCTAATGAACCCACTTAACCTATATAGATGATAAAAATAATATGTGTTGGTAAAATAAAAGAAAAATATTTAACAGACTTAATAAATGACTATAAAACTAGAATATCAAAATATCATAAAATAGAAATTATAGAACTCAAAGATAATAATATAGAAACAGAATCAAATGAAATATTAAAACACATTAATTCAAAAGAATACAATATATACTTAGATATTAATGGGGATGTTTATAATTCAATAGAATTATCTAATATGATTAATGATATATTTACAAATAAAAATGGGACAATAACATTTATAATAGGTGGCTCTAATGGAGTAAATAAAAATGTAAAAGAAAAATGTGATAAATTACTATCATTTTCAAAATTAACATTTCCACATGGACTTTTTAGAGGAATCTTATTAGAACAAATATATAGAAGTTTTAAAATTATTAACAATGAAAGTTACCATAAATAAGTGGTAACTTTTTAATTTTAAAATATAATTTAATGTGTGGATAGTATTTATAATATTTATATTTTTACTTTCAATAATACTTACTATAAAATCAAAATTTAATAATTACAAATTAAATATAAAAAGTCTAATAAAAAATGATAAATCTGCTTTATTTATGACACTTGGTACTAGACTTGGAGTAGGAAGTATTGTAGGTACTCTATCATCTATTATAATAGGTGGTTTTTCATCTGTAATTTGGATAATAATTTTTTCTTTTATTTCTACATCCCTAATATATTATGAAGCATTACTTGGAAATAAATATAAACAAAAAATAAATGATAAAGAATATATTGGAGGGCCTTTTTTTATATTACAAAATGGACTAAAAAGTAAATATTTAAAATATATAAGTTTAATTGTATTAATAATTTTATATTCATTTTTATTTCAAATGATACAAGTAAATTCTATTAGTTATATAGTAGGAAAAACACTTAAAATTAAAAAGATTTATATATTTATATCTATGGCAATATTACTTTTTGTAACAACAAGATTATCACTAAATGATACTAAAAATATTATGAATAAAGTTGTTCCAATTAAATGTATATTATTTTTTAGTGTTTGTATATTTAGTATAATTACACATTATAATGATTTAAGTAATAGTTTTCATTTACTAATTGAAAACATATTTAATTTAAAATCAATATTTGTAGGTTTAATTATAGGTGTTAAAAGAAGTATATTTATGAATGAAATATTAATTGGTACTACTAGCGTATCTTCTGCAACTGATAAAAATGACATTAACTTGTCTATTAAATATCAATTATTTAGTGTTTATTTTGTTACAATTATAAATACATTGTTAATAACATGTTTAATACTTATATATTTAAATAAAAATATAATTACAAATGACTATAATATATTAATAAGTAATATATTTAATTACATTTATGGTTATTTTGGAAATTACATATTAATTATAATATTTATATTATTTGGCTCTACCGCGCTACTTGGAGGATATTATATATTTAAAAGTAATATTGATTACTTATTTAATAATAGAGTTATAAGTTATATATCTAAAATACTTTTTATATTAATTGTGCTTAGTGGAATATTTATAAATAATGATTATATTTGGAAATATATAGATATTTTAATATTTATTATGATTATTATTAATTCTTATAGTATAATTAAACTTATAAGGAAGTGTTAATATATGATTGGAAATGATTGGGACGTAGTACTTGATAGTGTATGGAAAAGTGAAGGATTTCATAAATTTATGAATGTAGTTAAAAATGAATATAACACTTATACATGCTATCCAAAATATGAAAATATATTTAATGCTTTAAAACAAACAAGTTATAAAGATACTAAAATTGTAATATTAGGACAAGATCCATATCATGGAGAGGGGGAAGCACATGGACTTTCTTTTAGTGTACAAAAAGGTGTAAAGTTGCCACCTAGTTTACAAAATATATTCAAAGAACTTTACGATGACTTAGGTATTCAAAATGGGGAAAGCGGAGACTTAACATCTTGGGCAAAAGAGGGTGTACTTCTTTTAAATAGTGTACTAACAGTTAGAAAAGACACACCTGCCTCTCATAAAGATTTAGGTTGGCAATTACTTACAGACCATATAATAAAATTATTAAATTTAAAACAAACACCGGTAGTATTTATACTATGGGGAAATTACGCAAGAGAAAAAAAGAAATACATTACAAATCAAAAACATTTAATTATTGAAAGTGCACATCCAAGTCCATTCTCAGCAAGATATGGTTTCTTTGGAAGCAAACCATTTTCAAAAGCAAATAATTTTTTAAAATCAAATAATATAAAAGAAGTAAATTTTAAACTATAAAAAATAGTGAAATTATGAGTTTCACTATACTTCTAAATCATTATTAAAATTATTAGATATTTCTTTTCCTTCAATTAAAGTTTTTAAATTATATTTCTTAATCTTAGAAACTAAATTGTAAGGAAATTTTTTTATTAAATTATTATATATAAGAGTATATTTATTATGATAAGTTCTAAGAGCAATTATATTAAGTTCATTATCTTCATAATTTTTAATTAACTCTTTAAAGTTTTTAGTTTCTCTTTGAGTACGATTATCTTCTTTAATTTGTAATATTTCTTTATAACATTTATTTAAAGTTTTTTCACTTTTAAATGAATTTAATGAATCAATTTTTAATTTTTTAACATCTTCAAATACTTTACTTTCTACTTTATATTTAGTTTCAGTTACCTTAATTAATTTTATAATTATATCTTGTTTTTCTTTTAACTTTTCTAATGCTTCATTTTCTGAATCAGTTAATTTATTTAAAATATTATTTAATTTTTCATTAAAGTTTTTAAATAAAATAACAAATAATGCTATTAAAATAATTGATATAGTAATAATAAGTATAATTATATTTAATTTAGTCATTTCATTCACCATTATTAATTATATCAAAAAAATTATTTAATTAAAAGTTTATTTAGCATAAGTTATTGTTTCATCAAATTCTACAAAATCAACATATATCATTAATATTAAATAGTTTTTATTATTATCTATATCATTAATAACTAAATTATCTCTTCCTGCATGTTCAATTATACCTACAAAAACTCTATCTCTCCATTCAACAGAGTCACTAAATGACGCGTGTACTCTTACTTTTTTACCTATATTATTTCTTAAAATATTCTCTATATAACTTTGTTCCATTGGATAAGTTGTGTTATATAATTTTGGTTCTTCTGTATCCCTTTCTATATCATTTATAAATACCGGTGTTTGATAATAACTACCATTCATTAATATATTCCCCCTTTATTAGTATTTAATGATTGAATTTATTATTTGTGATAAAAAACTATCTACTTTTAATTTTATTTAAGATATATTATAATTATTTTAGTAGTAACATTTAGGAGGAATTTTTATGGATATATTAATTGGAGTATCAAATCATCATGTACATTTAACAAGAGAAGTTTTGGATATTTTATTTGGAGAAGGATATGCGCTTACTAAAAAAAGAGATTTAGTACAATTAGGACAATTTGCATGTGAAGAAACTGTTAATTTAGAAAGAAATGGTAAAGTTTTAGAGAATGTTAGAATAATTGGACCTGTAAGAAAATATACACAAGTTGAATTATTAGAAAGAGATAATGCTTTCTTTGGATTTAATGCACCAACTAGAACTAGTGGGGATTTAGATAATACTGAAATGGTTACAATAATTGGACCAAAAGGAAAGTATGAAGCAGTAAATTCAACAATTGTATCAAATAGACATATACATATGAGTAGTGAAGATTTAAAAGCATTTAATAAAAATAAGGGAGACATAGTAAGTGTTAAATGCGAAAATGGAATAATACTTGATAATGTTACTATTAAAAGTGATGAAACATGTAAATTAGAAATGCATATAAATAAAGATGATGCTGAAAATTTAAATATTGAGACAGGAATGAGGGTTAAAATATGTTAAAAGTAGAACATGTCACTAAATATTATGATAAATTTAGAGCAGTAAATGATTTATCTTTTGAAATACATGAAGGAGAAATATTTGGTTTATTAGGTGTTAATGGTGCTGGTAAAACTACTACATTTAGAATGATTATGGGACTTTTAGATGTAACAAAAGGTGAAATTACATTAGATGGTAAAAAAATAGATTATAGTGTTACTGATAAAATTGGTTTTTTAACAGAAGATAGAAGTTTACTTCCATCTAAAACTGTATTAGAGCAAGCAATTTATTATGGAGTACTTAAAGGTTTAGATGAAAAAACAGTTGAAAAAAGACTTGATAAATATTTGAAAGAATTTAATATTGAAAGTTATAAAAATAAAAAAATAAAAGAGTTATCAAAAGGTAATCAACAAAAAATACAATTTATTATAAGTATATTACATGAACCAAAATTATTAATATTAGATGAACCTTTTAGTGGACTTGATCCAATTAGTGTTGAAATGTTTAAAAAAGTTATTTTAAGATTAAAAGAAAATAATACTATGATTATATTTTCATCTCATATGATGGAACATATAGAATATTTTTGTGATTCACTTGTTATATTAGTTAAAGGTAAAAGTGTACTTGAAGGAAAACTAACTCAAATAAAAAAAGATTATAGAAGAAAAAATATAAAAGTAATTGCAGATTTAGATGAAAAAGAAGTAAAAAAATTAGATGGTGTTGTTAGTGTTGAAAAGAATAAAGATGAATATACTATTAAAATTGAAGATGAAAAATATGTAAGTACAATATTTAAAAAAATATCTAAATATAAAGGTGTTAGTAAATTTGTTGTTGAAGAGCCAACATTAAGTGAAATATTTGTAAGCAAAGTAGGTGAATCTTATGATGAAGAAGTTTAAATTTTTAACACGTGAAAGTATTAAAAGTAAAATTAATACTAAGGCCTTTAAATTAATAAATTTAGCGTTATTTATAATTATAGTTGCACTTATAAATTTAGATAGTATTGTTAAATTATTTGGTGGAGATTTTGATGAACTTGTACATATTTATGTAATAGATGAAGTAGGTGTTTATGATGATTTTAAACAAATTATTGACAATAGTTATTTAGATGTTTTAGAAAATTATAATGCAGAAATTGAAGAGGCTACTAAACCACTCGAAGAATTAGAAAAAGAAATAAAAGATGATGAAAAGAAAGATATAATAATTAATATAAAAGAAGTAGAAAATTTAACATATGATAATGTATTTGATGTAGATTTTATATCATATGAATATGTAGATACAATATTATATCAAGATATAGTTAATGCTATTAACACAGTTAAAATAAGTAGAGCAATGTCTCTTGCTAATATTGATGAAAGTATTTTATCTAGTGTGTATAAAGGTGCAGAAATTAATAGAATAGTATTAAATGAAGATGTAAAAGAAAATGAAGAATTTATGGAATTAATTGGTAGCGCGATAACATTAATATTTGTAGTTCCATTCTTTATATTAATATTATTAATTGTTCAAATGATTGGAGCAGAAATTAATGAAGAGAAATCTTCAAAAAGTATGGAAATTATTATATCAAGTGTAAGTCCAGAAGCACATTTTATGTCAAAATTAGTATCTGCTAATGTATTTGCTATTGTACAAGGTGTATTATTAGTTGTTTATTCATTAGTCGGTATTGTAATTAGAGTGTTTACTTCTTCTGGAATGAATGACTTAATAAATAATACGATTGGTAATACTACTAGTCTTGGTACAATCAATAATTATATTAAAATGTTTCTAGATAGTGATATGGCTAGTAAACTTGTAAGTGGTATTCCTTTATTTATAGTGTTAATATTATTAAGTTTTCTTGCATATTCATTACTTATTGGAATTCTTGCTAGTATTACTACTAATATGGAAGATTATAATCAATTACAAACTCCTGTTATGGTATTTTTAATGATAGGTTATTTCTTAGCAATATATTCTTCAATATATCAAGGTTCATTATTTATTAAAATAATGTCATATATTCCATTTATATCAGGTATTTTAGCACCTGTTATGTATACACTTGGAGAAATTAGTATTTATGGATTATTAATATCAATATTTTTACTTATTGTAGTATGCTTGTTATTATATAAATATGGTCTTAAAGTATATAAAGTAGGAATATTAAATTATTCATCCAGTAAATTATGGACTAAGATATTTAACGCGTTAAAAAGTTAATTAGAAAAGAAATGTTTCTTTTCTTTTTTTCTTGTGTTATAATTTTTATAGTAAAAATAGAATAAAGAGGTTTAATTATGTCAATACTTAATGATATGAAAAATAGGCAAATACAAAAAAAAGCAAATAATTTCATAGCAAGTCTTAAAAAGAAAAATGAAAAAGAAATAGAACAAGCATATTTAGACAATAAAGAACTTGCAAATAATGAAATTGTTTTAAGTTACCTATTTTTTAATCATCCTTCTTTAATAAGAATTCTTCCACTTGAATTTCAAAAATCTAGAATTAATAGTAATCTTACTATGTTTAATCTAGGTTCAAAAGAAGCAAAAAAAGAATTAGTAAGTTCATGGATACATGCAAACAAGTTCTTTATGAACGCGTTAGTTGTTGGATTTGATGAAGAAGAATGTAATAATTATTTAAAACTTTATTTTAATCAACCAGAAGATGTAGCACTTTTATATATGGAAGACTTGAAAAAAGTTATAACAGTACTTGCAAGTACAGATATAAAACAAACACAAAATGTAATAGAAAAAATTAAAGATAAATTAACAGATAAACAATGGGAATATATATTAGAAGTAGATCCAATATTTATAAAATATGCAAATCAAAATATACAAAATAGATATACAGATAAAGAAGAATTTATAACATACTTAAATGGAGAAGCAAGAGAAAAATATATAAATAATCAAATTGATAAATTAAAAAACGATTTTACTATTTTTAATACTATGAATATTGATATACAAAAAGAGTATATAAAAAGATATCCATATATGATTAATTATATTAATGATGAAGAATTAATAAAACTATTAAAATATGATATTGAACTAATAAAATATGTAAACTTATCAACACTTAAAAATAAAGAAGATAAAACACAAGAAGTAGTATGTGGAATTTTAGAAAATATAGAAACAGTATCATCAAAAGAACTTGTAAACATATTAGTTAATAAATGTTTATTAAATGCAAAAGGAAAATTATATAGATTTGATACTAAAAGTAATGATATAAGTTATCAATATACAAAAAGAATAATTAAATTACTTCAAGAACTTACAATAGATCAAATTACTTCATTAATTAATGTAGATGTAAACTATATACTTCCATATGTAGTACCTCTATATAACAAAGATGAAGAAAGAAGTGTAAAAGAAAAAATAATTATTGATAGTAATTATAGATGTTTAAATGTATTTAAAAACTATTATGGAGAAAAATTATATTCATATTATTATAAAGTTATAAACAAAATATATAATGTTTATATTGATAATATGGATGAATATGATTATGAAAAAGATTATAATTGTATATTTGAATTATTTAAAATATTATTTAATAAAAAAATAATGACATCTAATACAGTAGATAAAATATCTGTATTTGTGGGTACATCAATATTATATAAAGATAAAGATAATAATAGAATAAAATTACAAAGAATTAATATATTAAATGAAATACTTTCAAATGCATATAAAACTAAAATTAAAAATAATAAAGATATATTTAATATAAATTCATTAGAATTATTCGATAGTAAATTATCTTTTATAGATAAAGATTTATTACAAGATTTCTCAAAATATAATTTTGTTAACATATCAAATCTTTTATTAATAATTAAATCAGATAAAATGTATAATTTATTTAAAGAATATTATTTTATAATGATGGAAATATATGGTAAAAATAAAGAATCATTATATAAAACAATAGAAAATTTTACATATTATAAAGACATATTAATTGATATAAAAGATAAAGAATTAACAGATGAAGAAACAGAAAATTTAATTCTATTATTATCATCTGGACTTAATCAATATAATATAACTAAAAAAGAAGAATTATCAACATATGATACATTTTATATTAAAAAAATAGTAAATGAATTATCAGATATTAAAGATGAAAATGTATATAAAAATTTATTATGTAAATATTTATTTAATAAATCTTATGATGAAAAAGGAAATACAGGATGGTTAGAAGTAGATACTATTAAAAATATATGTGATGTTTATGATGTTGATACTTTAAAAACACTTGTAGTAGATGGAAATAATATATTTGATGAAGATGAAGTTAATTTATTTTCTATGACTAAATTATTATTTTCTATGGATGATTTTGATTTAATATTATCATTTTTAAATAATGTAATTTCAAATAAAGTAAAAAGAAATATATTTAGTTTAAATGAATTATTTAATAAAATAAAAGAATATAAAGTAGAACTTATAAATAATATGATAGTATCCTTAGATGAAATAAAAGAATTATATAATAATAGACCAGATTTAGTAATTAAAAATGAAAAAGATGGAGCAATTGTCTATACAATAGTAGGACAAGATTTTAAAGTATTAACATCTACTAATGATGATGGTATTCATTATTTATGTACTGATGTAAGTAGTCTTGATAAAAATACATATGGATATAATAAATTAATAAAAAATGGCTCAATTAGATTTACTACTAATGAAAATAAAACTATTATAAAAGTTAATAAAGATAATATAGAAAAAAATATAATGAGACCAGAGTTTATAATAGTAGTAGGAGTATTAAGTGATGAATTATTGAGTATTGCTAAAAACAATAATTTAGTAATTGTTGAAGTACAAAATGGGTAGGTGAAAATATGTTAGATAAAGTAAAACAAATAATTAATAAAAATAAAAAAGATAAAAGAATTTATAAAGAATATATAAAATGTTTCTGTGAAAGTGAAAAAGCAGAAGAATTATTTAAAGAAACAGAGGAATTTAAGAATTTAAAAAATAGTTTAAATAAAAAAGAATTTTATGATTAATATAAAAACTTCTACCAAAAAAATAGAAGTTTTTTGTTTAAAAATTAACCTATAAGTTGATTATCTTCAAATTTAATATCTAAAAATTTCTTACTTGATAAATAATCACACATATGTACAAATCTTTGATATTTATCTTTTGGTGCTTCAAGAATTTCTTCACCTTTGTAATTTTTAGTCCAAGGTCCCATATGTGTATCAATACATCTACATACTAAATTTAATTCATCTTCACTTAGTTCTAATTTATCTTTATTTTCTTTTAAAAATGCACTCATTAATAGTGGATGCTCAAATAAATGATATTCACTTTTAACTTTACCACTTTTAAGACCATCATGTACTGTTAATGCAAATAATATTAAATCTTTTTCATTTTGATTAAAATTATTTAAAGCAGGGTTATCTAAAAGTTCTTTTGCAATTCTAATTGCTGCTTTTGTATGTCTTACAAGACCACCATTACCACAAGCAAAATCAGGATGATATTTACCTGTGGAACTAGCAGGAACTTCATAAAAATAATCTGGTAATAATTTTAATACAGTAATTAAACTCCTTCTAATTCTTTCATCTTTAATATAATTTAACTCTTTATTAAATACTTCATACATATAAAAATACCTCTAATTAATTATATAACATTATATATAATTTTTCTATTTAAAATTAAAATCTCTTGATATTTATAAATATAATTTGTATAATTTTATTAGTAAAAGTAATAATAAAGAAATTAATAAAGAGGTAGATATGAATTCAAAAAATATTAAAACTTTAATTATAATATTGTTTATATTTATTTTTTGTCCTAATATAAATGCACTTTGTTATGATGAAGAATTAAATGAATGGGCTACTAATATAGAAGTATTATTTCAAAAAGATGAAAGATCAGTTGCCGCTACACAAGAAATTACTTCTGAAAATGAATATTTTGCATATTTTTTATCTATTACTCCTATAAGAAATGACATAAAGATAATCGTCACAGATGGAAGTGGTAATAAGGCAGAAGGAAAAGAATATTCTGATGTAGATTTATATGGTGTTGGGTGCTTTGCAAATCCTGAAGAAGAAACATATTTAATTGAAGTTTATGGTGCAGAAGATAGTGCTTGTCCAAATGATCTTTTAAAAACATTGAAATATACAGTTCCTAGATTTAATAGATATATAAAATCTGAATATTGTGAAAAATATCCTGAACATGAATTATGCGAAACTTATACTAATAAAACAAAAAATTTAGAAGAAAAAGATTTTAATGATGTATTAGGTGAATATGATAGAATAATTAAAGAAAAAGAATTAACGACAAGTAAAATATTTAAATTAATTATTGAATATGGTATGTATGTTTTAATTCCTTTTATAATAATTTCGGTTTTTTATATAACTAAAATTATAAAGTATAAAAAGCAAGAAAGAGAGAAATAAAAATATGAAAAATAATAAGATATTAATTGCGTTAATTATATTATTATTTGCTTTTGCTTTTACATCTAAAGTATTTGCAGGTGTAACTAATGATGTATGTGAAACATTAACGATGTCATCTTGCGCAGAACCAAATAATTTTCAAACAAATATTGCAGTTTGTAGACCAGAATGGGATGGAACATTTTATAGTGTAACACATGGCAATTTTTATTCAGCAGTGGAAGCAGAATTACATAAGGCACATTATACACAAATTCCATCATCTGCAGGTAATAAAGGGGGAAATGTTACCGTTGCATATTATTATTGTGGTGGAAGTGATGAAAATTCTAGAATTTCAGCGAATGTTACATGTGATATGAGTGCAAAGAGAGGGGTATTACATACAAGTGCAAAAGAAGTATCTAAAGTTAATGGCGATTGTGCACGTTCTGGAACTAATACTAAAAATGTATTTAATACTGGGTGTCCATCTGGATATTCTACTGCCAATGTCATTTTTTATAGTAAAGGGAAATATTTGCGAGTTTGTCAAAAAACCACATGTTATGAGTATAGTAAAGTATGTCCACCTGGTAGTCATGAAGCCGGAGGAAAATGTTATACTTGTTCTGGAATAACAAATCAATTTGATGCTGCTAGTTTAACTTGTCATGCTGCTTGTCCAGAAAAAACATCTTACAGCAATGGAATATGTAGTTATTCAGATACAATAAATCTTTTCTATAGTACTGTAGCAAGTTCTTTCCAATATAGTAGGACAAAATTTAAAGAAAGTGCTGAAAAAGATTGTGAAGAAATATTAGATAAAATACCTTCTGGTAAAGGATATGCACCAATTAATGTTTGTAATTGTGGATGGCCACAATATAACCTTGATTGTAAGAAATTTGTATGTCTTAGATATGTAAAAGAAACTATTGGTGTTCATACTCAAAGTTTTAAAACAGATAATGGTTCCCCAGCATATTGTGTAAATCCAACGAGTGGATTTCAAAATAGTTCTAAAAATTATCAAGTAGATAAAGACTTTGATGTAACTAATTGTTCTACAAGTTATAGTACAATAGATTGTGGATATGCAAATATTTTAATTGAAGGAAATTATAATAATATAAGTAAAAAGACAATAGAATTAGCCATGAGACTTTGGGGAGCACATTCAGGCCAAGGTGGATATGATAGTATTGGAATTTCTTCTTACAGTGGTAGTGGTGATAGTTGTATTCCAAATGTTACATTTAAATCAGATGCACCAAATATTTATAAAGAAACAGAAAAGTATATTTGGCAACATTTTATGGAAGATAAAACAAATAGTGAAAAATTAAAAAATAAGACTTATATAGATGTTAGAGAAGCAACAAACTTATTTTTTGAAATATCATGTGAAAGTTCACAATTAAGTTTAGTTTGTGGAAAAGTAAATACATATAAAGAAGCATTTGCGTTATTCTTTAATACAGTATTCGGTAATAAGTATATGTTTGAACATTTAGATTATTTGTTTAATAATGAAGTTAATACTAAACCTACTGATATAGAAATTGAATCAGAAAAAGATTCAACAGAAATCAAATTAGTTTTTGATAGAACAATAAAAAACTTAGAAAAAAAGCAGTATGATTGCAGTAAAATCGAAGAAGATGAAAAATTACCTGATAATAAGAAAAATTATCCTGAATTAAAAAAAGAAGACAGAAATTACATTAAACAATATTGTAATGTAAAAGTTGATCAATTATTTTTAGTTCATCCAGATGGAACAACAGAAGAAATAACTAAAGATGTGGATAATGATAATAAAGTATATGATGCAAGTAAAGGAACATTAATAGTAAAATCAAAATATTATGCGGTTTGTACTTCTGAAAATAAAAATAGATATTCAAAATATCAAGTGACTGTTAAATATAAAAAATCAAAATCATCTGGAAGTATAAAAAAATATTTTTCTTGTGCTAGTAATCCTGAAAAACAACAATTTATGTTTGCTTTTGTTTATGATAAAAATTCTAATTCTAATATAGAAACTGGCGAAGATGTGAAAGATTATTCTACACAAGACTATAGTTTTACCATAAATTGTAATGGAACCTGCACAAATTATAATATAGTAACCTCTGTTCCAAAGTGTGGTGATAAAGATAATAATATTTATACTGGTTATGTAAAAGACCCATCATTAAAATGTATTGTTAACATGGCTTCTCAAGATATTAAAAATTTTTATGATTATAGTGATTATTTTAAGGTAAATAAAAATTTATGTAGAGTATATTGTAGTGATGAAGTAAATTATTATATAGCAGATAAAGTAACAATAAACTCAGGATTATCATTTAAATATGATATACATCCAATTAATTTAACATTAAATCAAAATGATAAAAAAATATCAAGTATAGTAGAAGAAAAGAGAAGATGCGTGTCAGAAATCTTTTATAATAATAATTTTCCAGATAATATAAATTGGAAAAAAATATATGGAATTACTGATAAAGATTTAAAGGAGGCTTTAGAAAATACAACACCAGAAATTAAAAATATAAAAGATTTATTAACAGTGTTAGTATTTAAAGCACAAAATGAAGGTGGAAGAGATGAAAATATAAATCAAATAATATATGATTTATATAATTGTAATTTTCTAAAAAATATACCAGTAAGGCAACCTCAAGAAGATGAAATAGGTAATCTATACAAATATTTAGAAGAAAAATTTAAAAAGGAAAATAATTATGGATTATTAAAAAATACAACAACTGAAATAACATATGATGGTGGAGCAGAATATATTAATTCACAAAACAAATCAACATTTGTTGGAGCCAATTCAAATGATATTAGTGTAGATGAAACAATTAAATCGTATTTGTCTGATCTTACATATTGTGCTGGAGATAACTGTCTGAATTATGATTCTACTGAAACAGAAAAAAACTATGAATATAGTGGATTTGAAAAAGAAAGTTCAAAAATTTATAATTCATTAGAAGATGAAATGATAAATAAAATTAATTTGTCAGGTAGCAGATTAAACAATATTATGAAGATTAAAATACCAATTAATGATTATGCAATGTTTGATACATCAATACAAATGGATTTTTATAATACAAGTGAATTTCAAGTTCAAGCATATACTGGTAAAGTATTAAATAAAAAAGATAATACTAATTCACAGGCATTGATTGATTTAGAAAAATATTCATATCCAATGTCAAAAAATGCTTATAATAAATGTGAAAAAATAAACGATACTATAAGTAGATGTGATATAACACAGAAATTAATAAATATGTCAACTTTTTATAGAAATAAAATATCAGATTCATTTCAAAAAGAAATTTTAAGTAATGATTTTACAATATTCACATGTCATATCGATGTTAAAGTTCCTGAAATAACAATAAAAAAAGATGAATCTGCTGAATCAATAAATAGAGGAGAAGCAACTTTATATAGGAATGTAGATTTGTCAAATCTATTTCCAAATGATGCATCAATGAAAAATAATAAATCAAATTGGAACACAGATTATGGAATAAAAGCAAAAGAAGAAATAGAAAAAACCTCTGATTTAATAAATACAAACAAATTTTTAGAATATCGTATAGTGTTAACTCCAGAAACAATAAAAGAAATAAAAAGTTACAATCGTAGAATGGAAAATAATGGTGGATACACTAATAATACATTAATTTGTAGTGAAGAAGAAAATATAATAGATAATAAATTTCTTGGATGTAAAAGTACATTTATTCAAAATATATCAAATGGTCAAGAAAATTTTGGAATAGATGTAACAAATAATAATAAATTAGATGGTTTATCTGAATATACAAAAGAAAAGAAAAATATTAAATAAAAGGTTAAAGTTGTATATAAAAATGTTTACAAAGTCGATATGAACCCCATTTCTTGTAAAAAGAATGGGGTTTTAATGAGTAAAATTAGATTTAACAATAACAATTAAAAAAATGATTGTTAATGAATTTTTATTAGAATTTTTTAATATTAAATTTTCATTTAATATATTGATAATCTAAAATATAATTTTTCATTTCACAACAAATTATTATATTTTAAAATTATTTATTTTGTATAGAATTATATACAAATATTTGATATAATTTAATTAATGTAAAAGTAGGTGATTAAATTGAAAAAACTTATTTGCTCATTTTTATTAATATTTTCTTTACTAATAATGTTTGATGTTAATGCATTATGTTATGATGAAGAATTAAATGAATGGGCAGTAGATGTTAATGTTTCTTTTAAAGAAGATAAAAGATTTGTACCTATGGGTGAAAATTCATCTGAAAATGATGAATTCTTTGCTTATTTCTTATCTGTTAGTCCTATTAGAGACGACATTATTATTAAAGTTACTGATGGTTCTGGAAATATTGCAGAAGGAAAATCATATAATATTGATTTAGATAATGATGGTAAAAAAGAAGATGAATATGGTGTTGGGTGCTACAATAATTTAGATGATGAAACATATATAATAGAAATTTATGGTAAAGAGAATAGTGCATGTCCAAATGAATTATTAAAAACTTTAAAATATACCGTACCCCAATATAATGATTATATTAAAAGTGAATATTGTGAAAATTATCCAGATCATGAATTATGTCAAACATATACAAATAAGACTAAAAGTATGACAGAAACTGAGTTTAATGATATATTAGATAAATATGATAAAGAGATAAAAGGAAAAGAATTAACTAGTAGTAAAATATTTAAAATAATAGTTGAATATGGTATTTATATTTTGATACCATTAGCACTAGTTTCTATATATTATATTATTAAAATAGTAAAATTAAAAAAAGAAGAAAGAAATAGATAGTATGAAAAATAATAAATGTAAATTAATTTGTTTTGTATTTTTATTTATCTTTTTAATGCCAAGTATAAATGCTGGTTTTAATATGGATGAATGTAATGTAAGCATCGATATGAATGAAATCAAAAAATGGGCTACAGGATATAATGTTAGAGTTCCAATATGTGATATTGAAAAAGCAGAAAAAAATGGAGAATCTCCTTTAGAATCTAAAAGTTCATATTCTGCTGCATTAGCAACTAAAGATGAGTGGATTAAAGTTGAAGTTCCTGATATCGCTGATAAAAGTATAACAGAGACATGGATAAAAAGATGTGATAGGTCTGATGCCAGAGTAGAATATACTGCTAGTTGTAGTTATACTAAAAATATAGATGGACATTGTTATGATCGAAAAAATAAAAAATGGTATATTTGTCCAAGAACAGAAAGAGGTACATATAATGAAGGACCTATTACAGTAACTTCAGAACAAAATCCTGTATCTAATTGTAATATTATAAATGGTGTAACGAATTGTACTTGTACTAAAACTTATACATTTATGTGTCCCGTTGTTTCTTGTGTAGAAAAAGAAGAAGAAATACAAGCATGTGCTCCAACTTTTAATGTAAGTGGCGATCCTGCGTATTGTGTAAATCCAAATCAAGGTTTTGCTGCTAAATTATCAAATGGAAATAACTATATGGAAGCAGATTTTAATGTAGATGCTTGTGAAAGTAGTTATAGTACAATAGATTGTGGATTTGCTAATATATTAATTGAAAGTGCATGGCAGACAAATAGAAATAATTATAAAATATCAGATCATCAAACACAATTAGCCCTTAGATTATGGGGTGTTCATTCTGGACGAGGAGGATATGATAGAACAGGTCTTGCTAATGTTTATGGTCAAAATTGTGATATATATGTAAATTATATTCAAAAAGTTAATATTTATAAAGAAACTCATAATTATATATGGAAAACATATTTAGAAAAACTTAGTGGTAAAGATTATATAGATGCAAGTAAAGCAAGACTTGACTTTGAAGAAATATCTTGTAGTAAAGCAGATTTAGGGGTAATTTGTGGTATTGGAAAAAATTATTTAGAAGCATTCTCATTATTCTTTAATACTGTTCTTGGAAATAAATATATGCATGAACACTTAAATGATTTAGTGGGATTAGATATAAATACTAAACCAATTAATGCTGTAATTGAAACTGTTGAAGAGTCTTCAAGATTAGAATTAAGTTTTGAAAGATCAGTTCATACAACAACTGAGGAAACATACAATTGTAATGATATAAAAGATGAAAGTAAATATCCGGAATTAACAAAAGAGCAAAGAGAATACATATCTAATTATTGTAATGTAATAGTAGAGCATGTATATGTAGTTGATACTAATGGAAATAAGACAGAAATAAGAAAAGAAGATGCTGATAAATTTTATGATTCTAAAAAAGGTACATTAGTAGTTGAAGTAATTCCTTTTGCAGTTTGTGAAGTTGATAAAGGTAAAACATACAATTACTATCAAGTAATTGTTAATTATAAAAAAACTACTGCAAGTAGAAGTGTAAAAAAATATGTAGCATGTACTTCAAATAGTCAAAATCAGGTACTTTATGCATTTGATAGTACAACTATTATAAAGGAAGATACAAGTCCTGAAATTACTGAAAATATAACAGAATCTAATGATTACAAAATTAATATTAATTGTGCAGGTGCATGTAAAGATTATAATTTAAGAACAAGTGAAGCAAAATGTAGTAATCAAAAAGAATATAATAAACATTATACAGGTTATGTAAAAGATCCATCACTAAGTTGTATAATAAATATGGGATCAAATGAAAACAAAAATTATTATGATTATAGTGAACATTTTAAAGTTAATACTAATTTATGTAGAGTATATTGTAGTGATGAAGTTGATTATTACATAGCAGGTAGAGTAAATACTTTTTCTGGATTCTCATTTAAATATGATATAAATCCAGGTGAAATATTAAAGAAATCTGATAATACTCTTACAAGTATCGTTGAAGAAAAGAGAAGATGTGTATCAGAAATATATTATGAAAATGAATTTAAAAATAATCCTGATTGGAAAGGATTATATGGAATAACAGACAAAGATTTAGAAAAATTACCAGGTGATGATAAACAAATTAGAAATTGGAGAGATTTGTTCTTTGTATTATTTAATAAATCATTAGAAGAAGGCCAAAGAACAGAGAACTTAAATGAAATTATTTGGGATTTATATAATTGTAATTTTGTAAAAGATATACCATCTACTATTAGAAAACCTAAAAATGATACTATTGGTAATTTATATGACTATATGTCAAAAATGTATAGTAAAAATTATGGATTAATAGCAGATAGTGATGTTCAAAATACATGGATAGATAATATTACTTATGATGGTGGGGCAGAATACATTAATAGTTCTAATACTGTTGGTTCTAATTCGACCGATATAGATATTTTAAAAGATTTTAGTAATACTATTTCTGATGTTAAATATTGTGATGGATTTGGATATACATGTTTAGAATACGACAGCAAAAATGAAAAATATACATATGATGATAAATTTGGTGATTTTAATACAGGTGAGTCTGGAATAAATATTATTTCTAATAGTGGAAATACTTATTCTAAAGAACTAAATAATATTATTAGTACTAAATTACCAACAAATGATTATGCTATGTTTGAAATAACTACTCAAATAGATTTCTATAATTCTAGTAAATTTGAAACAGAGGCATATACAGGTAATGTTAATAAAATTAAAGATAATGAAAATAGTAATTATACTAAATTAGATGATTATTCTTATCCAATGTCAAAAAATGCCTATAATAGATGTACTAAAAATGGTGAGATTGCTAGTTGTCCAATTACTCAAAGATTTAGTAATATATCATTATTTTATAGAAATAGAGTGTTAGACTCATTTGTTAGTAAAGTAAAAAGTAATGAGTTTACAAAATTTGATTGTACTATTGATGTTGATATTCCAGAAATTGAAGTAGATAATAAAAATTCTAAAACGATTTATAGAAATATAGATTTAACAAATTTATTTCCTAGTAATGTTTCAAGTAATTCAAACTGGTTTACTGAAAAAGGATTAAATGCTAGAAAGGAAATTGAAGAATCTGCAGAAAGTATTAATAGAAATGAAAAAGATTATTTGGAATATAGTATAAAACTTACTCCAGAAGTTATAAACAATATTAAATTATATAATGCATCAAATATATCAAATAAAACTTCTATGGGTTATATAAATAATACATTAAAAAATTGTACAATAGAAAATGGAATATTTATAGATTGTAAAAGTGATTTCTTACAAGGCATTAGAAGTGGAAGCAATAATTTTGGTATAGATACAAGTGTTGGAAAATATGATGGTATATCAGAATACACAAAGAAGAAAGAAGGATTAAATTAATATAAAAATCTTTCTTTTTTCATATATTAAAAAAATAAAAATTATGATACAATAATATTATAAAAGTGGAGGTGTATATGAAATCAAAACTTTCTAATAATTATTTTTTTGTGTTAATGGTAAGTATATTAATAATTGTAGTTACTCTTTGCATTAGAGGTATATATTTAAAAATACAAGATAAACAAATAAATAAATCTATTTTTTCTGATAATAAAATTAGTCAAATTAATTTAGATGACATTGATTATGCATTAAATGAAATAAATGATGCAATATTATATGTAAGTTATACTGGATCTAAACAAATAAATAAGATGGAAAAAAGATTATATAAAGAAATTAAAAAGAAAAATTTAATTGATAAAGTAATATATTTAGATGTAAGTAATAATAAAAATGAGTATATTGATAAATTAAAGAATAGGTTTCCTAATGTAAAATTTGAAATAGAAAGCGCGCCTTTACTAATTTATACTAAAAATGGTGAGGGTGTTTATGCTGTTAGCAGTGAACTTAAATTAATCAATTATAAAGTTTTAGACGATATAGTAAATAAATATGGAATTGAATAGTTTCATATTTTTTTTTAATTAAAATTGTGTTATTATTAATATAGAATAAGGAGAATTAAGATGAAAGAATATATTGTAATTACAATTTTAGATAATATAGTATTCTTTGATTATAGAACTATTAATGATGATGAAAAAGTTTTTGTAAATAAAAATAGTTTATATAAAGATTCTCTTTATTATACATTAAAAAAATATAAAAAAAATATAAAAAAAATAATTAATTTAATTAAAGAATTAAATAAAAATGTAAGTTCTTTTAGAATATTAAAACTTATTACTTTTAAATATGTAATTCCAATAATAAATGAATTAAATATAGAAAATTTAATATTAGATTTCTCTTCAACTCTTGATTTATCTGATTATGAGTTATTTTTAAATACTAATTTAAAAAATATATATTGTTATTATATGCCAAGAGGAGTAGTTAAAAAGTTTGAAAGTAATGGAACTAAAATATATAAAAGTAATTTAAAAGAGGTATCTTTTGAATTTTTAAATCAACAAGATGCTTTTGAAATAGATACACTATATTATAAAAAAGTTATTAAAATAAAGAAAGAATATCCTAATTTAATAAATGATTTAGAAGAGTTTTTAAAGATAAATTATAATTTAAAAGCAATTCATATATATGTTTATTCAAAAGAATTAATTGAATCAATTGTTGATTTAGTTAAAAATGATGAATCAAGAAATGTAATTATATTTTTGCATCAAGGATATGATAAAGGTAATTTTATAGAAGAAAATTTTGATTGGTTAAAAAAAATAAGTAATAAATGTAGAGAAGATTATACTTGTGAATTTAGAATTATATATTCTAACTCATTTTTAAAAAATAATTTATTTAAACAATTAACATTTAATAATTTAAAATTAATATCAGTATTATGTATTTATGTTAGTTTAGTTTGTTTAGCAATAGTTAAAGCGTATGATTATATTGAACAAGTTAGTATTGATACATTAAATAGTACATTAATAAATGAATCTTATGCTTCAAATAATACAAATACAGATGAAGAAGATGATGAAATTCTTAACAACTTACCAACAGTTAGTGAAAACTTAGAACTTAATGATAATGAAGTTGAGCCAAAAGAAGAGGAAGAAAAAGATCAAATTAAATCTAAATATTCATTTGAAAATTCACTTAAATCATTAAAAAAGATTAATAAAGAAACTATTGGATATTTAATAGTTAATAATACAAATATTTCTTATCCAGTAGTGCAACATAGCGATAATAATTATTATTTAAAATATGATATTTACAAAAAAAGAAATAGTATGGGATGGATTTATTTAGATTATAGAAATAATTCTAAAACTCTAGATGATAACAATATAATATATGGACATAATATGTCAAATGGTACAATGTTTGGTACTCTTAAAAAAGTTTTAAATTCTACATGGAGAAAAAATGAAGAGAATTTAATAATATCTTTTGATACAGAAAGTGGTAAATATAGATTTAAAATATTTTCTATTTATAAAGTAGACTATACAACTGATTATTTAAAAGTAAAATTTGATTCTAAAAGTGAAAAAAAAGATTTTATTAAATTAATTAAAGGAAGAAGTAGTTATAAATTTAATACTGATGTAGGTGAAGATGATAAAATATTAACATTATCTACATGTTCAGGTAATAATAATAAAAGACTAGTTGTACATGCTGTATTATTGAAAGGAGAAGAGAAATGAAAAAAATATTATTAATAATTTTAATGTTAATACCATTTGTGGTTTATGGTGCTGAATGTGATCATAATAAACATGATGAATATGCTACGTTTGCTAATAATGTAAATTATGATACAGATTTTAATGTTGATAAAAGAAAATATACTATAAACATATATAATATTGTAAAAGGATTATATGTAGAATATGATGGTAAAAAATATGAAAGAAATTCTAATAATGAAGTTATAATCGATAATGTAGATGAAGGAACTTATATGACAATATATGTATATGGAGATGATAATTGTGATTCAACTCTTAGAACTCTATTTGTTAATTTACTTTATTATAATAAATTTTATGGTACTGGAGTTTGTGTTGGATATGAAGATAAATTAACTATGTGTAACTCACAATTTACTACTAGTTTAGTAACAGAAGAAATATTACAAACTGCCAAAGAAAATTATGATAATACAATTATTCAAGATGCTGATAAGCAAGAGAATAATAATTCAGATGTAACATTATATAGTAAAATAAGAAGTTTTGCATTGAATTGGGGAATAAAATTTGTATTAGTATTGGTTACTATAATACTTTCTACAGCATTTTATAGTAGTAAATATAGAAAACTTAAACATGGTATCTAAATTTTTAGAAAAAAGACTTTTAAATGTCTTTTTTTTTTGATATAATTAACATATATAAAGATATAAACATTGAAAGAAGGATTATATGAAGGAATCAGTATGGGGATATTTAATTTTAGTATTAGGTTTAGTAATAATATCTATACTTTTATTAGTACAAAGATTAACTACTACTAATGAAGAGGATTATTATTTAAGTAGAGAAATAATGAAAGCATCTATGGCAGATGCAATTGATTATGGTGCTTATAGATCAACAGGTGAACTTGTAATGTCTAAAGAAAAGTTTGTTGAAGTTTTCATACGTCGATTTGCAGAAAGTATAACTAATTCAAAAGCATATACGTTAGAATTTTATGATATACATGAATATCCACCTAAAGCAACAGTTAGAATAGTTACTAATACAGGTTCTACAAATGTTAATAGTGATGAATTTGATGTTAATGTAAATACATTTATAAGTGCAATATTAGAAACAAATGCAGGAGTTAATTAATAAAAATATTTAGATACACTAAATATTTTTTATTTAATAGGAAAGTTCTCATTAAAATAAAACACAAACAATTTTATTTGTAATTTACTTTTATGAAAATTTAAAGAAAAAGAAAAACAGTATTGACATACATTTGTTTGTGTTATAAAATTGATTGTAGTAAAGGATGGTGAGAAAAATGAAAATAAATAAAGCATATAAGTTTAGATTATATCCAAATAGAAAACAAGAAGAATTAATAAATAAAACAATAGGATCATCAAGATTTATATATAATTATATATTAAGAAGAAAAACAAACGAGGAGATAGTAAAGAAGATAATAGAAAGTCATGATATAATAGTAAGTGAAAATTTACAAGTAAATAAAATGATAGAAAAAGAAAATAAAAGTTTAAGAAAATTAATAATAAATTCCACAATGTCAGATATAATAAGAAGAATAAAATATAAATGTGATTGGGAAAATAAAGAATATTATCAAGTAGATAGATACTATGCAAGTAGTCAAATATGTTCAAGATGCGGTAAAATAAAAAAAGATATGAAAGATATAAATAAAAGAGAATATGAATGTGATAATTGTGGATTAAAAATGGACAGAGATTTAAATGCAAGCATAAATATTATGACAGAGGGATTATTTAAAGAATATAGATATGAATAAATAAAAAGGAAAAATAAAAAGAAGTACGGGCGCGACGTTCGGAAATATGGTCTGTGGAGGAGTAAAATCCGTTGAAGCAGAAAAGAGTAACTGTGAAGTTACTCAGGATAAATTAAATAATTTTAATTATTGAGATTTATTTTTTTGTTCGTTACTATTGCAAATATAAAATAAATTATGTTATAATTATTTAGAATAGAGATGAAATAGAAAATAGGAGGAAAGAATAAAGATGGAAAGTATTTTAATTGGAATTAAAAGATTTTTTAAAAATAAAAATACAGTAACAATAATAGCAATTTTAGCCGCATTAGGTATATTATATTGGGCTTATAACTATAGAATAGAAAGACAAACAGAACCAATAAATGTGCCATATGCTACTATGGAAATAGCACCTAGGACTTTAATTACTGCTGATATGGTATCGACAAGGAAAGTACCAGGTGGAGTAAACAGTAAAAATTTACTTACTAGTACATCACAAATTGTAGGAAAATATGTATCAAATAAAGCAGTAATACCTAATGGAGGTTTGTTTTATTCTGATATGGTTGTTAATTGGGAAGATTTACCATCAAGTTTATTTGAAGATATTCCAGATGGAAACACAATTGTTGCATTACAAGTAAATTTAGAAAGTACATATGGAAATTCAATATTCCCTGGTAATTATATAGATTTATATTATGTTACAACATTAGATAATGGAAAATTAATGTTAGGTAAATTTATTGAGAGTATAAAAGTATTATCAGTAACTGATTCAGAAGGAAATAATGTATTTGAAACAATTGAAGATAATAAAACTCCAACATATTTAATGTTTAGTGTTCCAGAAGATATGCATTTATTATTAAGAAAGGCATCATATTTAGATGGACAAATATTCCCAGTTCCTAGAAATGCAGAATATTCAAATAATCCAAAAGAAACAAAAGTTGTAAGTTCTAGAATACAAAATTATATTTTAGATAAAGCAATAGATGTTGAAAGCCAAGACAGAGTAATTGGAGGAGGAGTTAATGTAATTGGCGGAAGTGGAGGTAATGAATAATGAAAGCACTAGGCAAATTATTTCAAAATAAAAGTATAGTAACAATTTTATCATTTATTGCATGTTTAGTTATATTGGTTGTTGCTTACAATTATAGAATAAATAAGGCAACAAATTTAATAAATGTTCCAGTTGCTGCTAAAACATTAGAAGGAAGAGAAGAAATAACTGAGAAATCATATAGAACAATAAAAGTTGCTGCTTCATTAATTACAGATAATGTAATTACTAATACTAAAGATTTATTAAATCATTATGTTGATTATAATACTTTTATCCCAGAAGGAAGTTTATTCTATACATCTGCTGTTGTAGAATGGTCAAGTATGCCAGACTCTGCATGGTCAAATATTAGTGATAATAATACAATAGTATCACTACCTGTTAACTCAACAACTACATATGGAAATTCAATATTTCCAGGAGATAAAATAGATTTATATTATCAAACATTTGAAAATGATAAATTAGTTTTAGGAAAATTAATTGAAGGTATTGAGGTACTTGCAGTTAAAGATGATAAAGGAAATCACATATTTAAAAGAGGAGCAGAACAAAGAAATGCATCTGCATTAATATTCTCTGTTCCAGAAGATTATCATTTACTTTTAAGAAAAGCAATGTATTTAAATGGGGGATCATTAATACCAGTACCAAGAAATGCAACATATGATAAAGAAACAAATATCTCTAGTGAATATTTAAGAGGTTTAATTGAAAGTAAAACAGAACAAATTACTCCAGATATTATAGATTAAATAAAATAATAAAAAAATATAAGAAAGGAATAAAACACATGGATGCAATGGTTTTTTCGCAAATTGATTTTGGATTACTAATGCCTTTGTTAGAAAATGATGATATAACAGATATCTCATATTCTAATGGTGGACAATTATGGGTGAAATCTTTATCAAAAGGTGTATATCCAGAACATATAGAAGGACTTAATAATGATGTTATGGAAAAACTTGCTTTTCAATGCTCTAATGTCATGGGTAAAACTTTTAATATGGCACACCCATTACTTGATGCAGAAAGTGCTGAGTTGCGTCTTAATTTTGTTCATGATTCAATTGCCACTAATGGTATAGCAGTTTTAATAAGAAAAACACCTGCTAAAATTAGACTACAAAAAGAAAAATTAGTTCAAGAAGATTATGTATCATTAAAACTTCATGATTTTCTAATAACATGCGTTCAAGGACACTGTAATATATTAGTAAGTGGAGAAACTGGTAGTGGTAAAACAGAACTTGTTAAATATTTAGCAAGTCATATAAAAGAAGATGAAAAAATAATTACAATTGAGGATACTTTAGAACTTCACTTAGATAAAATATATCCAACTCGTGATATTGTTGCTATGAAAACAAACAACATAGCATCATACTCAGATGTATTAGTTGCTTGTATGCGTCAAAACCCAAGATGGATTTTACTATCAGAGGTTCGTTCTGCTGAAGCAGTTATGGCTGTTCGTAACTCTATTTCATCAGGACATAATATTTTATCAACAATCCACTCTGATAAAGCATCAAGTATTCCAATGCGTCTTTATTCTTTGCTTGAATCTAGTCAAGATATTGATCAATTTGTAAAAGGTATGCATAGATATATTCAACTTGGAATACATGTCAAAGGTTTTTATTCAAAACAATATAATAGATTTCAAAGAGAAATTACACAAGTTGTTGAGTTTTATGTTGATGATGATGCTAATGAAGCAAAGGTAAATGTGCTTTATTCTCGTGATTTAGCAGGTAATGAAAAATATAATAATCCAACTAGTCATTTAATTGATTATCTAGCATCACAAGGTGTTGTAATGAGAGAAGATCCATTCATACCAAAGGGTAGTGAAATAACAGAAAGTCAAAATACTGGTTTAGATGAAAATAATACTCAAATTGAAAACACAATAAATGAAGAGAATAATACAAATGAAATAGTTGATACTCAAGCAGTAGAAAATCCAACTACTGAAACTAATAACAAAACAGAAAATCAAGTTGTTAATGAAAATAATAATGCTTCAAATATTGATACTAGTTTAAATGAAAATAATGAGGTAAAAGAAAATATATTAGAGAATAATGATATTAATAGTGAGATACAAAATAATGTAGAAACTCCTATTCAAAATACAGAAATTATTACTACAAGTCAAGTTGAAAATAATATAGAGTCACAGAGTACAAATACAGAAGTACCTGAAAGTAGTGATACTCAAACTAATGTAGATAATAATATACAAGCAGAATCATTAGTTAGTAATGAATCAAATACTCCTGAATTAGATAATGTAGCATCATCTAGTGATATGTCAGGACTATTTGTTAATATAAATGATATAACATCAAATAGTGATAATTCAAATAGTTCTCAAAGTGGAATAGAGGTATTAAATTTATAGGAGGTGTAAAATATGTATATAGAAATATTTATTATAGCGGCAATATTAATATTTGTATTTATTTATAGAAAAAATACAGGTACTAATTCATATAAATTTATTGCTAAAACAATAGGAAACACATATGAAAAATATGCCCCATACTCTTTTAAAGTAGTACGTGAAAAAGCAAAAGAATTAGGTCAAGAATATACATCAAGACAATATTTAATTCAAGTAATTATATTTGGTGTTGCAGCAGCATTTGTATCATACTTATATTTTTATAGTATTATATGGAGTATAGTTTATGCTTGTGCAGCAATAGCATTCATTCCATATCTTGCTTATATGAGATGTAAAAAAGCATATAGTGAATTTATATTTGAACAAATACAAGTATATACAACTAACGTTATAATGGAATATAATACAACTCAATCATTTGTAAAATCATTAGAAGGTGTAAGAGATTCAGGTGTTTTAGAAGATCCATTACTTAGTGATATTAAAGAAATGATACAAATGTCATATGATTATGGTACTATTGATGAAGCAGTAAGATTCATGAATGAAAAATATGATTATTATGTAGTTAAAAATATGCATCAATTATTTATTCAAATTACAAAAGAAGGTTCAAAAGATTCAGGTGAAGCACTTGAAGGTATGCTTCAAGACATAGATATGCTTGTTGAAAGCGTTTATCGTGATAGAATTGATAGAACTACATTCTATAAACAATTCTTAACATTTGGTTGTGCATTATATTTATTAGTATTGTTAGTACAGTTACTATTAGGTAACGATAGTTATTTAAAAATGTTAGAAGATTGGTATGTTGTAATATTACTTCATGGTGTAATATTTATTAATACATTCTTCTTAGTAACTGGTATAAAATATTACCATGAGGATGTAGGTGCTGAATAATGGGATTAGAAATATTAGCCGTTGGAGCCATATTAATTTTCTTATTTAACTATATTGGAGTATTTAGTTTTAATAAGTTTGTTGATGATAATAAAGTAGTTTTTGGAAAATTAAAAGAAGATGATTGGGATTTTCTTGTAACCAGTAGATATGGTGATAAAGTTGATCCTAATGTTAAATATCAAAAAAGGGTAAAAACTTCAATTATTGTATTTATTCTTTTATCAATTTTAGTTATAACTGCTGTTGATGGTATAAATATAGCAATTAAAATAGTATTAGTTTTAGCAGTAACGTATTTAATTTTTAAAGATGATTATAATAAACTTAAGAACTATTATAAAGTTCACTTACATGATATTAACTTAAAATTACCATATTATTTAAAAAGTTTAGAAATATTAATTCAACACTATACTGTACCAGTTGCAATTACTAGAAGTTTAGAAGATGCACCAGAAATGTTTAAACCTGGTCTTCGTGAACTAATTGCTTCAATTGATGCAGGAGACTCAACAATAGAACCTTATATGGCATTTGCAAGAAGATACCCTGTAAGAGATTCAATGCGTATGATGAGACTTCTATATAGGCTTAGTCTTGGTAGTCAAGAAAGAAAACAAGAACAATTAATAGTTTTTTCAAGAACAATATCAAATTTACAAGCAAAATCAAGAGAAACAAAATATAAAGAAAGACTTGATAAAATGGAAAAGAAAACAATGACAATGCTTGTTGGTACAGGTGCAGGGGTTATGGTGTTATTGTTACTTTCTATTTTACAAATGTTTGGCAATTTATAGAAAAAAGACTTGATTATAAAATACACGTATTATATAATTAATTTAGATAGATAGTAAAGGAGGAATTATATAAATGAAAGAAGCAACAGGTGAATTAAATATGACAGTAATTACATTAATAGCAGTTGCTGCCGTGGCTGCATTATTCTATTTTGTTATGTGGCCTATGATACAAAGAATGATAGTACAACAAACTTGTAGAACAAGTGGTAGTGATTGGACTGCTGTAAGACTTGAAGGTGAAGCAACTAGTACAGGTACTAATGCAAAGGTTAATGAATGGTTATGTTGTCCACCAAACGCTACAACAGTTGAACAAGGTTGTATACCAGCAGATCAATAAAAAAATAATATTTTAAATGAATTAACTATAAATTATAGTTATTATAGTTTATAGTTTTTTTTAGATAGTTAGAATATAAAAGGAGTTATATATGAGAGAAGCAATAGGTGGAAGTTGGTTATTTGGAATTGTAATTACTTTTATTGCATTATTTTCAAGTTTTTTAGCATATTCTATAAGTTATACAAGAGCATTTAACACAAAAAATGAGATAATAAATTTAATTGAGCAGAATGAGGGATTTACCACATACAAAAGTGGTAATGATATATATAATGCATCTGATGATAAATTAAAACAAGATGGAAGTGTTGAAGCACTTGCGTTTTTAAA
The DNA here is from genome assembly GCA_947630945.1 of uncultured Bacilli bacterium. Taxonomy (GTDB): domain Bacteria; phylum Bacillota_I; class Bacilli_A; order RF39; family UBA660; genus CAG-1000. Next base: position 33,846 of record CANRJN010000004.1, read on the forward strand.
AATTAAAGCACTTGGATATAATTATACCACTGCTGAAAATATAAATTGTAATAGTTCAAAAAATTCTGGAGATTTAAATGCTTCTATGAAAACAGGAGGTTATTGTTTAACAAAAGTATGTTCAAATGGAAATAATGGAGAAGGAGTTTATTATAAAGTTACAACATTTATAGCAATAAAATTACCTGTTATAAATGTAATGATAAAAGTACCAGTTTCTGGTGAAACAAGAACTCTTTATTATGATAATAAAAATGAAGGCTGCTCCACTAAAATAAATTAGGAGGAATTAATATGAATGTAATGGTTTGTAATAAATTTAAAGAACTTTTAAAAGGCTTAAATATTGAAGTAATTAAGTCATTAGAAGGTGTTTATAATGTAGATGAAATAATAGATACATTTACAAATTTTTATTTTGATAAAATGATTCTAGATATTACATCTATACGTGATTATCAAAATGTTGATAATTTACAAAAATTAGCCATGAATCTTAATATGGAAAATGTAATTTTATTATTAGATGATAATCCTGAAACTGATAATGCTGCTTTTATATCTAAATTAATATCACTAGGTATTTATAATTTTACTAAAAATATAAATGGTATAAATTATTTATTAGTTCATCCACATACATTAAAAGATGTTGTTAATATTCATAATATTCAAGAATTAGATAATCAAATAAATCAAACTAATACTCCTGCTACAATGCAAAATAGTTTTATTCCAAGTGATGTAGGGCCAACACTAAGTAATAATAGTGGTGGTGGAAAACTTAGAATAATAGGATTTAAAAATGTTACTAATCATGCGGGTGCAACATCACTTATTTATATGTTAAAGAAAACATTACAAAATAGTAGAATAGTTAATGCTATTGAAATAAATAAAGTAGATTTTTTATATTTTAATGATAAAGATATGGCAAGTTCTAATACCCAAGATGTATTAAAAGAAATAATGAAAAGACAAGCAAATTGTGATGTAATATTACTAGATTTAAATGATTATGAAGATTTAGAAATATGCACAGATGTTATTTATTTAATAGAGCCATCTACAATAATGATAAATAAAATGCTTAGAAAAAATAAGGGAATATTAGAATCATTAAGAGATAAAAAAGTTGTATTAAATAAGTGTGTATTAAATAGTGAAGATGTTGCTACATTCGAGTATGAAACAAAATTAAAAGTTTTTGCAGCAATACCTGCACTTGATGATAGACAAGAAAAAATAGAGTCATTAATAAAATTTGCGAGTAAAATTGGCTTATAAGTGTAAATATATATACAATTTTATTGACAAAATACTATAAATTATATAAAATTTAATTAGTGAAGGAGAGGGTATATCATGTTAAATTTAATAAATTTATTAGATTATAGTAGTGGAGAAGCATTATGTTCTGATTTAGCACCAGTATTAAAAATGGTAGGTATAGTTTATTGGGGAATTATGGTTGCTGTACCAATTATCTTAATTATAATAGGTATGATGGATATGGCAAAAGCAGTTGCTGAAAAAAGTGAAGATGATATTAAAAAAGCACAAAATAAACTTATTAAAAGAGCAATTGCTGCTGTTATCGTATTCTTAATTGGTGTTATTGTATCAGTAATAATGAATTTAGTTGGTCATAATGAATATAAGACTTGTATGGAATGTATAACAGGACCATTTGGAAAAGAATGTAAAGCATTAGTTAAAGATGCTAATGACTAATAATTAATTAAAAGTAAAGGGTTTGTAAGAACTCTTTTTTTTAATTGAAAAAAGGCTTACATAATGCTATAATTAGTAAGAGGATAATTATATGAAAGGAAGTATTAATAAAATATTAAAAAGAATAAATAAATTTATTAAAAATAATAAATTATTTGTTTCATTTGTAATAGTTTGTGTATTAATAAGTTTTTTATTACGCGTTCTTACAATAGGTTTTTATATAGATTTAAAAGCAATACTAGCAGACATACTTGTATCTATATTTATAGGTTCATTTGCATATTTTATTAAAGTTGATAAAAGATATGTTTATTATTTAATATGGATAATATTCTTTTCAATATTATCAATAGCAGATTTAATTTATTATGAATTTTATCATTCATTTATATCTATTAGTTTACTTGCTACTACATCAATGGTAGGTAAAGTAAATGATTCTTTATTTGCAAAATTAAAAATACATCAATTTATTTTTTTACTATTTCCTATTATTTTTATACTTATAAAGAAAAGATTAATAAAAAAAGATTATTTTAGTAAATTAGAAGAGTTTAATAAAAAAACTTTTTTTAAAAAAATGTATTTAATTATATTAATAATTTTAGTTATATTAACATTCTCATTTACTCAAAATGATAAATCTAAATTTTCAAATTTTAGAAATAAAGAATATGTTGTTAAGAATTATGGTCTATATGTTTATACATTTTATGATTTAATTAAAAATGAAAGTAGTTATGATGAAGCAGCAATGAAATTTAGAGAATATTATTCTTGTAAAAAAGAAAGTAGTGATAATGAATATACTAATATATTTAAAGGTAAAAATGTATTATTTATACATGCAGAGAGTATACAAAACTTTTTAATAGATTTAAAGATTAATAATCAAGAAGTAACACCTAATATAAATAAACTTGCTCATGAAGGAATGTATTTTAGTAAATTTTATCCACAAATTAGTGTAGGTACATCAAGTGATACTGAATTTACTTTAACAACAGGTCTTATGCCATCAACAAATGGTACTGTATTTGTAAATTATGATAAAAATACATATAAAGCAATGCCAAATTATTTTAATGATTTAGGATATTATACATTCAGTATGCATGCAAATGATAGAACTTATTGGAATAGAGAATCAATGTATAAAAGACTTGGATATCAAAAATTTTATGCAAAAGAAAGTTTCATAGTATCAGAAGATATAAATAGTGAGAATTATATTGGACTTGGTTTAAGTGATAAATCATTCTTTAAACAAATAATACCAATACTTAGTGATATTAAAAAGAATAATACACCTTATTTTGGTACAATTATTACATTATCTAATCATTCGCCTTATAAAGAATCTCAAAAATTTGGTGATTTTGATTTATCAATGAGTTATAAATATACAGATGAAGAGGGGAATACTATTGTTGGAAGAAGAAAATATTTAGAAGATACAGAAATGGGTTATTATATAAAATCTGCTCATTATGCAGATGAAGCAATTGGAGACTTATTTAATGATTTAAAAGAAAATAATCTACTTGATAATACAATTATTGTATTTTATGGAGATCATGAAGCAAGACTTCCTAAAAAAGAATTTGAAAGACTTTATAATTATGATCCAATTAACGATAGTTTATTAAGTGAAGATGATGAAAACTATTATAGTATGGATAATTATAATTATGATTTACTTAGAAATACACCATTAATTATATGGTCAAATGATGAAAAGTATAGTAAAGAAATTACAAAAGTAATGGGAATGTATGATGTACTTCCAACTATTGCAAATATGTTTGGTTTTAAAGAAAAATTTTCATTAGGGCAAGATATATTTAGTAGTGAAGAGGGCATTGTTGTATTTCCAAATGGAAATGTACTTACAGATAATGTATATTATAGTGATTTATATGAAGAATATATAACATTTAATTCTAATCCAATAAGTAGTGATTATATAAATAATTTAAAAGAATATGCAAATAATATATTAGAAGTATCAAATGAAATAGTAGAGCATGATTTAATAAAAACAGAAAGTGATAAGTTAGGAGAATGTATAAAATGAAAAAAAAGACTGATTTAAAATTAATTATTATATTTAGTATAGTTGGTGTTATATTAATTCTATTTTTAGGTTTTAAAGTTTATAAAGATTTTTTTAACAATAATACTGTTAATAAAAAGTTAGTATCATTAGATTTATATGGTTATACATTAAGTAAAAATGATACTGATGTATATAAAGATGCTTTTAACGAATTAAAGAGTGTTTTAAACGAAGAAAATATTAATTATGAAGAATATGCTAAACTTATATCAAAACTCTTTATAATCGATGTTTTTACCCTTGATAATAAACTTGCTAGTACAGATATAGGAGGACTTGAATTCTTACATAAAGATATTAAAGAAAATTTTAGAGAAAATATGGGTTCTTCTTTATATAAAAATGTACTTAGTAATATAGATGGAAAAAGAAATCAAGAATTACCTATTGTAAGTAAAGTAAATGTTGATAATGTGTTTAAAACTAAATATACATATAATGAAAAAGAATATGATGCTTATTTAGTTACATTATCTTGGGAATATGAAAAAGATTTAGGTTATCAAAATAGTATTAAATTAACTATTATAAATGATAATAATATCTTATATATAGTTAAAGGAGAAAAGTAGGAAGATAAAAATCTTACTTTTTTTATGCAATAAAAAAGCCCTTTTTAGGACTTTGAGAGTGTAAAAAACTTTGTGTAAAGTTACCAATCCATGGTAATAAAGATATTTGAGATTGATTATATCAGTCTCT
>CANRJN010000005.1 GCA_947630945.1 uncultured Bacilli bacterium
GAATTAGGTACAATAGCGTTATAAAACTTTTTGATTGCTCAAAAACTTTCATAACTTGCTAAACATTATAACATATTTTTAAATAAATAGTTATTTTTTATAAAAATAAAAAAATATTGATATAAAATATAAGACTTGTTATAATAATCGTTAAAGGAGATGATATTTTGACTTATAATAGAAATTATTCTGTTACTTTTCCTTATCCAATTGGAACTGTTATGGAATTAAATAATAATTCTCACATTTTAGCAGAGATAAAACAATATAGAGTTACTGTTAAACATTATAAGAAAGCTATCTATGCTTTATTAAGTACTAAAATATATGATAGTGATCCAGAATATAATTTTGAAATAACACTTGATGAATTAAATTCAAATTGGAAAAAGACTAATCAAATTATGTTTAAAGGTAGTGTTGGAACAAAATTAGATTTAGGAGATGAATTTATAAATAAAGCCAAAACTTTATCATTAAAATAAGTTGTCAAAATAAAAACTACTTTCACTTATTTTTTAAAAGTAGTTTTTTGTTTAACTTGAAATATTCAAGTTGATATCAAATTGGTGCAGGTGAAGGGACTTGAACCCCCATGGATTGCTCCGCTAGATCCTAAGTCTAGTGCGTCTGCCAATTTCGCCACACCTGCAAAATAAAGTGGTGGACCTTGTAGGACTCGAACCTACAACCGCCCGGTTATGAGCCGGATGCTCTAACCAATTGAGCTAAAGGTCCACTGCTTATTAATAATAACATAAAAAAATTTGATTTTCAACATATTTTTATCAAAAAATGTTTAAATTTTCTAAATTTGTGATATATTATTTATAGAGAATTTAGAAAGTAGATGAAATAATATGAATTTATTTGAAAATAAAGATAGATTTGTAAAATATTTAATAAGTATAATATTACTTTTTACTGTATTATTTGTAATTGTAAAAATATTTTATAAAGAGGAAATAGAATCATATGATTTTGTACAAACATCAACTATAACATTTGATGATGAAAACACACATATATCAGTTGATTATCCTAGATTTGATAATGATGAAATTAATAAAATAGTAACAAATATTATATATAATTATACAAAAGATTTTAGAAATAATGAAACTAGTAAAAAAAGTTTAGAAATTACATATAAATTATATTATTTAAAAAATTTTGTAAATATAACTTTTAATATTGAAAATAGTTTAAATGATATTAAAAATAAAAATATATTAATTGATTTAAAAAATAAAAAATTATCTTATATAAGTTCAGTGTATGATGAAGAGTATTTAACTAATGAAATAAATAATTTAGTTTATTATAAATATTCATCTGATATATATGATAAAGTTAAAAGTTCTACAATTAATAATTTTACATATTTAATTGATGATAATAAAATAGATGTTTATTTTAATAATATTGAATTTAAAGACATTGATTATATACCATATGTATCAATATTATTTAATAGTGAAGCATCAACTACTATTGATAATAATGATAGTTCTCTAAAATACATAGCATTTACATATGATGATGGACCTAGTGAATATACTAGTGACTTACTTAAAACATTACAATTAAATAATAGTTCTGCAACATTCTTTATGATAGGAAATAGAATGAAATATAATAAAGAAATAGTAAATGAAATAGAAAACTCTGATAGTGAAATAGGATCACACTCATATTCACATAAATATTTAACTGATTTAGATCAAGAAGAATTAATTAATGAAACAAATTCAGTTAATATTATATTTAATGAAATAACGTCAAAAAATATACAATATTTAAGGCCACCATATGGAAAATATAATGATGATGTATTAAGTCTTCCTTATAATATAGTATTATGGAACATTGATCCAAAAGATTGGCTATTAAGAGATAGTAATAAAATATATAATAATGTAATTAGAAGTGCTTGTGATGGTTGTATAGTTTTAATGCATGATATATATCCAGAAACTATTGAAGCAACAAAAAAATTAATTCCATCTTTAAATGAAATGGGTTATAGTGTTGTAAGTGTAAGTAAACTAATCGATATAAAGAATTATGATAAAGAAAATAATAAAATAATAAGTAGCATAAGTAATTAAGTTTATGCTATTTTTATTTTTTTAATTAAAATACTTTATTTTTAATAGATTTTATGGTATACTTTCTATTGTTATTTGAAAAGGCCTGCTAGCTCAGTTGGTAGAGCAACCGACTCTTAATCGGTGGGTCTAGGGTTCAAGTCCCTAGCAGGCCACCATATGAATTTAACTAAACTTATTTATAGTTTAGTTTTATTATGCTCTACATTAATATAAAATTTTATTTTATAAATATTAATATACAATATTATTTTTCTATGATAAAATCAATAATGAGGTGAAGTAATATTATGGATAAAGAATTAGAATACGCGTTAAAAAAAGAAAGAAAAAGACAGCAAAATAATATAGAATTAATAGCAAGTGAAAATTATGTTTCTAAGGCAATATTAAAATTACAAGGTAGTATTTTAACTAATAAATATGCAGAAGGATATCCAAATAAAAGATATTATGGTGGGTGCAAATATATTGATATTTTCGAAAGTAAAGCAATTTCTTATGCCTGTAAATTATTTGATTGTAAATTTGCAAATGTACAACCGCATAGTGGAAGTTCTGCTAATATGGCAGTATATAGAGCACTATTAACACCAGGTGATAAAGTACTTGGAATGTCACTTAATCAAGGTGGACATTTAACTCATGGAAGTAAAGTTAATTTTAGTGGTATTGACTATGATGTCATTGGATATGAAATAAATGAAAACACAGAAAAACTTGATTATGATAAAATAGAAGCATTAGCAATAAAAGAAAAGCCTAAAATGATAATAGCAGGTTCTTCTGCTTATAGTGGTTCAATAGATTTTAAAAGATTTAGAGAAATTGCTGATAAAGTAGATGCATATTTAATGGTAGATATGGCACATATTGCTGGGTTAGTTGCAGCAAAACTACATCAAAATCCTACTAAGTATGCAGATGTTGTTACAAGTACAACACATAAGACATTAAGGGGACCTCGTGGTGGGCTAATACTTACAAATAATGAAGAAATAATTAAAAAAATAAATAAAGTTGTTTTTCCAGGTATTCAAGGTGGTCCATTAATGCATGTTATTGCTGCTAAGGCACAATGTTTTTATGAAGCATTACAACCAGAATTTAAAGAATACGCTAAAAATGTAATAAATAATGCAAAAGCAATGGCAAATGAGTTTAAAAAGAATAATGTAAAAGTTATATCTAATGGAACAGATAATCATTTAATGCTAATAGATACAAAAACAAGTTTTAATTTAACAGGTGATATTTCTGAAAAAGTATTAGATAGTATTTGTATAACAGTAAATAAAAATACAATTCCATTTGATAGTGAAAAACCTAGTGTAACTAGTGGAATTAGAATAGGTAGTGCTGCTATGACTACAAGAGGACTTAAAGAAAAAGATTTTATTGATATAGCAAATATTATAGTAAAATCATTAAGAAATTATAATAATAAAGAAATACTTAAAGAATGTAAAAAAGATGTTTTAAATATAACTAATAGATTTCCTTTAAGTAATATAAAATAAACCCGAACATTAAAAAACACGATTTTAAAATTTAATCGTGTTTTTATATTAACTTGCAAGTACTGAAATTGCTATTGTTAAAATACTAAGTACCATAGCAATTAACATAATCCATGCTATAACTTTTTTCCAAAACTTAGCATTTAATTTAAATTTCTTTTTTGCCATATTTTTATACCTCACTAAAATTATAATATAATTGTCATAAAAAATAAAGAAGTAAATATAATTTAGTATGAAAATTATTAAAAGTAGAATATTTAAAATATTAGTAGCATTATTTGTAGTAGGAATTTTATTAGGAGTTATTAGTTACATATTAATTGGAACTAACAATAACAGTATTATTAATTATTTCTCGCTTATTGATAATGGTAAATTTGATTACTTTCATAGTTTACTTAACTCACTTTTTTATAATTATAAATATGCTTTTATTATTTGGATGATTGGAATAATATTCTTTTTAAGTGTATTTGTACCAATTATAATTGTTTTTAGAGGTATTTCACTTGGATTTATGATAACTTGTATAATTAGTAATTTTGGATTTCAAGGTGTTATACTTTCTTTAATAATAGTGTTTCCATGTGTTTTAATAAATGAATTTATATATTTATTATTAAGTTATTATTCAATTAATTTTTCATATAAAAGTATTAATGCAATTAGATACAATAAATCAATCAATTTAAGAAGTTTTATAAAGAACTATTTTTTAATATTTATAATATTTATTTTTGTTTTAACACTTAGTAGTTTATTTGAAATATATATTAGTTCAAATATTATTAAATTTGTAGTATAATATCTAACTAGAAAGGGAAGATATTATGAGAGTAGTAGTTGGTATGAGTGGTGGAGTAGATTCAGCCGTTGCAGCATATTTATTAAAACAACAAGGTTATGATGTAGTTGGTCTATTTATGAAAAACTGGGATTCAAACATCAATAATGATAAAGAGGGTATTACTGATGGAGTATGTCCTCAAGAACTTGATTATAGAGATGCTAAAAGTGTATGTGATGAATTATGTATTCCACTTTATAGAGTAGATTTTATAAAAGAATATTGGGATGATGTATTTAAATATTTTTTAACTGAACTTGAAAATGGTAGAACTCCAAATCCTGATATTATGTGTAATAAATATATTAAATTTGATTTATTTAAAAAAGAAGCAAAGAAATTAGGTGCAGATAAAATAGCAACAGGTCATTATGCTAGAATGGAAGATGGTAAACTTTTAAGAGGAGTAGACTCTAATAAAGATCAAACATACTTTTTAAGTCAAGTATCTAAGTCTCAATTAGAAGATGTATTATTTCCAATTGGACACTTATTAAAAAGTGAAGTAAGAAAGATTGCAAAAGAAAATAATATTCCTGTTTATGATAAAAAAGATTCTACCGGTATTTGTTTTATAGGAGAAAGACACTATCAAGAATTTATTGCTAATTATTTAAAAGGTAAAAGTGGAGATATTATTGATGTAGAAACAGGAAAAGTTGTAGGTACTCATAAAGGTCTTATGAATTATACTATAGGGCAGAGAAGAAATGTAGGACTAAGTGGAGATGAAAAAAGACATTATGTATGTGGTAAAGACTCTAAAAAGAATACATTATATGTGGCTTATGGAGATGATACAAAATATTTACTTAGTGATGAAGCATTAATTGAAAATATGAATTATATATCTGATAAAAGACCTAAAACTGCTACTGCTAAATTTAGATATAGAAGTGAAGATATACCTGTTACAATTGAATATATAGATGAAAGTCATATTAAAGTAAAATATAGGGATGGTAAAGCGGTAACACCAGGTCAAGCATGTGTAATATACTCAGGTGAAGAGTGCCTAATGGGTGGAATAATAAAACAAGTATTCAAAGATGGTAAAGATATTTGGTATTTAAAATAAAAATAAATTACATAAAATGAAAATATATAATATTGAAAACCTATTATAAATTTAATATAATAATTCATATGAAAGGAGTACTTATGAAAAGAATATTTGTAGATAATAGAACAAAGAAGAAAATTACTATTTATGCTGTTATAGGTGTAGTTTTATTAATTACATTATTTAGTAGTTTTCAAACTATTGAATCTGGCGAAGTAGGGTTAAAGGTAAGATTTGGTAAAATAGTAAATACTAGTTTAAATGAAGGATTTAACTTAAAAATACCATTTATTGAAAGTATTGTAAAAGTTAATATTAAAGTACAAAAATCAGAATTAAGTGTTGAAAGTTCTACTAAGGATATGCAAATAGTTAATACTACTCTTGCAGTAAATTATAGAGTTGATAGCAAAAGAGCAAGTGAACTTTATAGAAGAGTAGGTAGTAGTTATGAAGAAACTGTATTACAACCTGCGATTAAAGAAAGTATTAAAAGTGCAATAGCACAATATAATGCTGAAGAAATAACTACTAAAAGAGCAGAAGTTTCAACTAATTGCTTAAAAGTTTTACAAGAAAAAGTAGAAAAATATGGAATTATTGTAGAAGACTTTAATTTAACAGATTTTAGTTTTAGTGAAGAATATACAAAAGCAGTTGAAGAAAAACAAGTAGCAGAACAAAATTTAGAAAAAGCAAAACTTGAAGCAGAAACTAAAATTGTAGAAGCAGAAGCAACTAAAAAAGCAAATGATTTATTAAAACAATCTCTAACAGATGAACTTGTTGCAAAACAATTTATTGAAAAATGGGATGGTCATTTACCTACAACATATGCAGGAGATAATATCCTTGGTATGTTTAATATTAAATAATTAGAGAATATAAATTCTCTTTTTTAAATTATAGGAGCATTATGAGTATCGAAAATGAAATTTTTAATGGTTATAAGGTAAATTATCAAAAATTACTAGAATATGGCTTTAATAAGTCTAAAAACACGTTTAAATTAACTAAACTAATAATTGATAATACTTTTTCTATAAATATAGAAGTAAATTCAAAAGAAAAAATAAGTGTAAAAGTATATGATTTATCTATAAATGATGAATATATTAGTTTTAGAATTAATAATGATAATTTATCTTTTGCAAATAAAATAAAGGAAGAAGTTATAAATTTACTACTTGATATTAGAAATAAATGTTATACCAATTTAAATAGCAACAATCAAATGAATAGAATAACTAAATTAATAAAAGAAAAATATAAAGATGAACCTGAATTCTTATGGAGTAAATTTCCTGAATTTAGAATATTTAGAAATAAAGATAATAAAAAATGGTATGCAATAATTATGAATATTAATAAAAATAAATTAAATATAAATAGTAATGATGAAGTATATATAATTAATATAAAATTAGATTCAGAAGAAATTAAAGATTTATTGGATAATAATAAATTTTATCCTGCATATCATATGAATAAAAAGTATTGGATAACAATTATATTAGATGAAAATATTAGTGATAATGAAATAATGGAATTCATAAATAAAAGTTATTGCCTATCTAAAAAATGAAAATGATATGATAAAAATATGTATTATTTTTTTAACAAAATTATTGACAAATAAATGTAAAGTATTATACAATTGTAATGTAAGATAGATAGGAGAGTTAATATGAAAGAGTTAAATGAATTATTAAGTGAAATAGGAATATCAAAAGTAAAATTAGCAAAGTATTTAGGCGTTTCAAGACAAATGATTTATAATTATTTAGAATTAGATTCTTTAAATAAATGGCCACAAGAAAAAAGATTATTACTACTTAAATTACTTGACATAGAAGAGGGTAGTGAAAAGGCAATTAAGAATATTAAAGTGACAAGTGAATATTTAGAAAATGTAGAAGCAAGATTAAATCAAAATGTAAGAGATATGAATAGTCAATCATTTAATTATAAAAACCTTACAAAAGAAGAACAAGAATTATTAAATGATTTAATATTTTTAATTAAAGAAAAATTCACAGAAGAAAAAACAAAAGAAACATATTGGATATTCCTTTATTTATATCATGTACTTCAATCACTAGATAACGTACAAGAAATTAAATATATATTTGCATATTTATCTAAAAAGACAGGATTTACTAATGCAAAAGAATTTAAGTTTAATGAAACAAAACAATTCATTTTAGAAAGTATAATATTTACTGCATTTAACTTATATAATAATGGTGGGGCTTCTAAATCAAAATTAGTTGAATCACATAATAGATTTGAACAAGAAATAGAAAATGATAAGGAAGAAAAATTAGGAAGAACACAACAGTTAAATACTATAAAAGTTCAAGCATTAAAAGAACTTGGTTATACTGAAATAACAAAAGAAAATGCAGCAGAAGTTCTAAATAAAATGGCTGAAATTGAATCAAGAAAAGTATAGAAATATACTTTTTTATTTAAAGAAAAGTACTTCCTATAATGTACATTATGTTAACTTCTTAATGTTAAATACTAAATCTATACAATAATTAAGTATAACAATAAATTAACTTCTACTTTTATAATCGATATAATCAATACATTTTTTAAAGAAAATTCGACCGTTTAAAAAAAACATAAAAACATTATACCAAAAATACAATATCAAAAAGATTAAAAAACCAATAAGAACCATAAATAATATAATGAATAAAGAATAGAAATAATTCAAAATAAAACACCTACTTTCATACACTATTAAAATTATAACAAAGAAGTATATATAATTCAAATAAATTAATTTTAAAAGTGTTCTAGAACGAATCGAGAAATCAAAAGATGAATAATTATTCATCTCGATTTAAATTAAATCAATATCTTTTAATATATTTATATATTATTAATGATAAATATTACTATATTTATTATTAATATAGTCTACTCTACTATAACATAATAGAAGATAGGGGAGTATTCATTTTAAATTTAAGTATATTTTAATTATAAAAATTCAATATATAAATTGTTGCTAATATTATTTAAAAGCAGACTATCTATAATTATGAATTAAATTATAAATAATATTAATAATAAAATAAATATATAAAAAGTAATCTATATTCAAAATATCATCCCCCTACTTTACTCTATTTTTTTATAATAAAAATAAAGATATAAAAACACACACTTCAATTTAGAAATGTGTGTTTTGTTTTTAAAACTATTTTTTTATTGTAAAATCAATTGTTTGTTGTATTTCATCTGCAAATATTTCATCTACAAAATCATTAGTTGAATTTTTAAGTGTATAATATATTTCTTGTCTTACTTTTGTACTTTCAGGGTAACCTCTTCTACTAGAAACATCAGCACGACACCAATAATCACTTAAACAATTTGGATTCTTTTCCATTTTTTCTGCTAGTCCTACCCTTGTAGACTCAGCATCCACAACTAATGCATCATATAATTTTTGAACATACTCACTAACATTAATTTCTTTTAAGTATGGTAAATTATCTTCTGTTTCTTTAAATCTTGCCTTTTTATATTCATCAATATTTTTATATTTACCATTTGAAATAGTTTCAATTGCCATATTATCAGATTTATAATTTACTTCTGTTGTTCCTTTTGATGGATTATCAATATCATTATAAATGCTCTTTTTAACTGAATGAATATTACTATTATATTCTATATATCCATCATCGTAACCTCTATATCCAAGCATTTCATATGCAATCCATTTTAATGCATAAGAGTCAGGTCTACCATATGGGTTATTTGGTTGATACCAGTGAGCAGTATTAATACCTTCTCCACCATATGAGTTTGAACCACGAGATGCATATTTATAAACACCAGCATATTTCATAATTCTATTATCAATTAAATCATAAACTGATTCAAGAGTCATTTTATCCCACTCTTCTGCTGTTATTTGATTAAATCCTGTTGTTTGATAAGCACGGTACAAATTACCATCTTCTGTATATTTTTCTTCATTTGGATAAGTAACTTTAATACCAATTTCTGCTTTATCTTCTGAACTTAATTGTAAGAATGCTTGTGCTTCAATATAATCCATTACATATATAGTTTCAAATACTTTTTCATAAAAATCTTGAACTTTCTCAGGTGTATCAATTCTAGATGGATCTAAATTTGAACCTATTTTTGCATCCTTATCATAATGTACAGATAAATTCATTACAATATCGTTAGGACCAAATGATTGCATTAAATTACTATCAGCGTAATCTTCACCACCTGCATCAAATCTTCTACCATTATTTCTTAAAAATAATCTAGCATCAATATTATGGGCAGTTTCATGAGTAAATGTATGATATGTATATTCTTGAAGAGGTTTACCTAATTCATCAGCAAGTTCTTTATCAATATATCCATCCATTAAACCTTCTGCAGACCAATCGATTCTATCTCCCCAAGCAACAGCAGCATTACCATCACTAGTTTGCCAACGATTAGTTACTTCATTAAAGTTCTTATGGAATGGTTCTTCTGTTCCAACTTGTTGATATACCATAACACCGTTTTCATCGTAAGCATATCTCTTATCTAAATGGAATGTATGAATATCATTAAATATTTTTGGATCTCTTAATATTTTATATGCAGTAGCATAATAAGTACTCATTCTATCAGCATAACTCTTAATTCTTCTTTTGAAAATACTTTGTTGATATAAATTTTCAGGATCTTCAATATAACTTCTTTGTGCACCAATTACATATTGTACAGGTGTTGAAATTATATATGCTGCATTCTTTGGAAGAGTTAATATTGGTAACATCATATCATAAGCACGATGTGGTTTATAATTAGCATCTTCATTTATGAAATGATCCCATAAAGTATATTGTACTTCCTCCTCTGCTCCATCAATAGGTATTTCAACTAAATATCCTTTAAATTGATTTTTAGTCCACTTATCAAGATCTCCATCACCAAATTCAGTTACTAAATATTCAATAAATTTAGCAATATTAGGTTGTTTTGTATAACTTGAAAGTACACTTGCATATCTAGTTCCAGTGGCAGCAGTATCAAAGTTTTCATTTTTAGCAAAATATAATTCTGTAACTTTTTCAGGAGTTAGAGATGCATCAAATCCTTCCATATTGAATAACATTAAGTCATATAATTTCATTCCATCAATCTCTAAATCATAGAATCTTCTAAAATAATTATACATATAAAGTTCTTTTTCAATTTTATTATCTTTTTTAACTGATTTAATTATATAACTATTAATACCATCATAATTTGTAGTATTTGTATAATTGCTATTAGATAAGAATTTAAGTACAAAATCTTTAAGTTCCTTACTAGTAGTTTCATTATAGAAATCTTTATAAATTCTACTATCACTAGATGAAGTTAATACATCTAAACTTTCAGTATAATTAAGACTCTTCAAATAATTAGTTAAATCATTTACTACTTGTGAATTAGCATCAATTATATAATGATTATAATTGTAATCAATACCTAAATCTTTAATATGATAACTTGATACCATATCATAAGTATTATCATATAAAACCTTATATTCTTTATGAGTATTATCTTTAAATACTATTTTTAATTTATTTATTCTCTTAACATTATCACTACTTAAATAATTTACAATATCACCTTTTGAATCAACAGGAATTATATGAGTAATTTCTTTATTATTTAAGTTTTCATCATTTATAGATTTTGCTATTTCAATAATTTTATCAGTCTTATAGAAAGGCATTAATTTTTCTAAATTCTTATATAAAACTATTTTATTACTATCAAAATCTTTATTAGATGTTCCTTTTAGATTAGCAACTTTTTCAGTTTTGAAAATTGGTAAATTATCATAAGATACGTCATCTAAACTCCAAATATCTTCACTAAATCCAAGGGATACAAATATTTCTTTATTTATTGCTTTACTTGTAATCTTAGTAAATCCTACTTGATTAATATCTTCATTTTCTTCACTATCTACATAATAGTTATTTTCACTTACTTTATATCCTGTAATAGGTCTATGCTTAAATCCAGTTGTTAAACTAATATTATTTCTAAATACATTGTTATTATTACCAGAGGCAATGTCAAATACATTTCCTTGACCCATTCCTCCACCTATTTCTACTTTTACATAAGTGTTTTCTATTGTTGAATCGTTAGCAATACCAACAAGACCTGATCTAAAATTCCATCCACCTGGTATTTTACCAACTGCATAACCATCTTTAATAGTAAGTTTTGTTCCATTTCCTACAAATCCACCTATTTGTTGTAAATTTGCCCATCCTGCGTTTATATTAAAGTCAACTGCTGCACTTGATTTAATAGTTGTATTTGTAGCAGAACCAAGTAATACACCTACTCTACCTTCATTATTTGCTTTATAGTATTTATTTACTATAACACCTTCAATAGTTGAATCTTTTGCTTCACTAGCAATTGTACCATTACCATCAGTAGATGGCATAGTAACATCTTCAAATCTAATATTCTTTATTGTCGCGCCATCAAGTTTACCAAATAAAGGCTTTTGTAAATTCTTAATAGTAAATCCATTACCATTTAATGTTCCACTGTATGATTCTACATAATATTTATCACTATTACTTATGCTACTAGCATCATAGTTTTTAGTTAAATCTACATTTTCATTTTTAGATAACTTTTTAAGTAATATTTCAAATGCTGTATCTGGATGAGTTTCATTAATTACAGTATCTTCGTTTATTTCACCTATATCAACTGTTAAATTAACTTCATCCTTTCTTTCTAATGTTAAGTATGTATAATCTAAAACTAATATTAAATGATTATTTTCTTCTTTAACTTCTTTTACTTTTGCTCTAATACTTGGCATATTATCCATATTGATTTCTACAAAGTATTTATCTTTATTATTTTGAAGTTCTGTTTTAGATATTTTATTAATTAAATCTATACTTTCTTCTTTACCATTAGTATTTATTTTATATAGATTTATATCATTTATATCTTTAAGTTCAATTGAGTTACTATCAAGTGATATTAATTCGCTTAATAATTCTACATCTTTATTATAATTACTACTACTAATAGATGTATCTGTATCTCTATCATAATCACAAGTTATTTCTACATAATATCTTGATGCAGTACCATCATTTTCAATAGTATATTCATTTTTATAGTTTTCATTGTCTACTAGTACTTTTCCATTTGATGCAGTTATTTTTACTTTTGCAGAACCAACTATTGCAATATCAGTGTCTTTTAATGTTGATGTTATTTTTATTGATTTGCCGTCTTTTTCATACTTGAAGTTTGTTATTTTAGGAATATCTTTTAATATTTCTAATTTGATTACAAGTGGTTTTGCAAGTTTAATAGTTTTACCATTATTTAGAACAACATCACTAATAGTAATCTCTTTAACACCAAATGTATTATAAGCAGGATAAGTAAATTCATAAACTGAATCATTTTTAGTTAAGTTGTATTCTTTATTTTTAATAATTACTTTTTCTATATCCATTCCAAGTTTATCTAAATTACTTACTGCTTTAAAGTTTAGTTTTATTGTTTCATCTTTTTCAAAGTAACTATCATTATTTTTACTTATTGACATGCCTTCTGTTAATTCTATTTCTTCTTGATTTGTATTGTATAGTCCATATTTTGTTTTAAATATTTCATTATTAGTAAATTCATTTTCATCTTTTTCTCCATCTTTATTAAGAGTATCTGTATCTAAATCATATGATGCTTTAAATACTAAATCAAGATTTTTATCTTTATCTACATTTTCAAACTTAACAGTATTGCTTCCTCTTACAATTTTCTTTTCTTCATTACCAAGAGTTACTGTACCATCTATGAAACTTTGATCTCCATTTTTAGCGGTTTTATCAACTTTTACAGTAAATTCAAATGTAACTTCTGAATTTTGATAGTTTTCACTCTTAATTTTTAAATTTTCAATTGTAGGTGCATCTTTTAATACTTCAATTTGAATATCATTTTTAGGTACTGAATAATAATTATTTTGTTTATCATAGTAACTATTTAATTCTAATTGTACTCTATTTGCACTTAATGTATATACACCTGCCTCACTAGGTGTAGTAATTCCTATTTTTCCTTTATATATGTTAGGTCTCTTAGTAGATTCACCATTTGGTATATAATTTTTACCATTTACAGTTATAGCAGATAATCTAGTATATTTTTTATCATTTATTGTTTTTATATTATCTCCTACAAAAACATCATAACTTATTTCATAATTCTTTTGATTTTTATTTACATATTTTGATTTTATTAATGTAATTGTATCAATATAAATTTCTTTATTTTCAATAAATATTTCTGCTTCTTTTATATTTTGACTATTAAATTTATATTTTTCTGATAATTCATAATCTGCGATTAGTTTTACTCTATAATTACCATCCATATTTTTATCATATGATAGTGTTACACCTGTTGTTTCACCTGCTAGCATTTCTTCTTTTGTAATTTCTTTACTATCAATAATTTTATCAGAAGAATCAACTAGTACTGCTAGTAACTTAGTTATAGCAAGATTATCATCTTTTACTTTATATTTAGCAGTTATAGTTTTATCATTTACATTACTAGTTAAATTAAGTTTTTCTACACTTGGTGCATCTTTTAATACAGTATAAGATAAAGTATTTACATTAAAATCAGTTTTATTAGTATATGTTTTTACTGTATTTAATTTTAAACTATCAAATGTAAGAGTATGCTTTCCAAAATCAATATTAGCATCGTTAATTGTAACCTCATAATAATTATCTTTTACATTAACTGCTTTATAAGATTTTCCACTAATAGTAACTGATTCAACCTTTGCACCTCTTGTATTTGTACTAGTAAATGATATAACAGGTTTTTCTTTACTTTTAATTGCATCTGTTATAGTTACATCACTTAATGTAAAGTTATAGTCTCCACCTACTACAAATGAATGAACATACATTTCTTCATTATTATGTACATTATGTGTATCACCTTCTGTACTATCTAAATCATAACTACCAATAACTTTTACATTATAAGTTTCATCTTCTTTAAAGTCATAATTAATTGTTTTTGATGTTTCAACAGCCTGTGATACAACACTCGTAGATTTATTAGTTATTGTAAGTGTTCCACCTTTAAATGCAGAGTCTTTATCTACTAATTCATAACTTATTGATTTATTATCATCATTTAAATTAACTTTATTTATATATGGTGTATCTTTTAATACATCTATTTTAATATCTAAATTTGCTTTTATTTTTATATCGTCTGATAATATTAAATTTTTGATTTTATATGTATCTTCTCCTGCTTCATTTGGAGCAGTTATATTAATATAATATAAATCATCCTTTTTATATGCAAGTACTTCTTCATCATCTTCCATTACAAATGATCTAATATCAAGATTTGAATTTGGAACAATAGTAGCATTAATATAAATTGGTTTTGTTTCTTCTTTATTAAAATAATAATCTTTATTACTTTTATCTAATTTAATTTCTGCTTTATATATTTTAATTTCATGATCTTTAATTAAGTATTCAGTCTTTTCATGCAATCCATTACTATTATTAGAGTCTAAATCATAATTAATTTTAATATCTGCTGTATATATACGACCACTATCTAATTGAGTAGAAATATCTTTTAAACTTATTGTATTTGTACCTTTTTTAATATTAAATTTTTCTACTTCTTTGTTATCATATTTAATAATAATTTCACCGGGACTCTCTTTAAGTGAATTATCTTTATCTATTATATCAAATGTAATTATTGGCATATCTGTTGTTTCATCAATAAAGAAGTTTTCAATACTAGGTTTATCTTTTAATACATCGACATTATAATTTAATTCTTTACTTATTTTATTATCATCAAGTGTTATTTTATCGATTTTATATTTTTTAATACCTGCTTCATTAGGTACAGTTAATTTAAATCCATAAGTTCCATCTCCATAATGAGTTGGTAAAAAGTGTTCATTTTCCATTGATACTTTACTTACAACACCAATTTCATCTGTTGGAACAACTTTTGCTTCAAATTTTAATTCAACTTCACTACCCTTAGATGCATAATAAGTATCTCCATTACTATGTTTTAATGAAACATCATAAATAGAAATTTCATAATTAAATATATTTCCTGTAAAATCATTTTTCTTATTATCTTTATTTGAATCTAAATCATAGTTTCCTGTTATTTTTACATCATATATATTTCCTTTTTCAAGATTAGTTTTAAATTCAAAATTTCTTGTATTTAAATCTAAATTATGTTCAAATGCTACTTTTGTATCATTTCTTTTAGTTATAGTTATCTTTGCGTTTGTTAGTGATTTATCATTATCATTTAAAGTAAATGTTATTTTATTTTCTTTTTCATGATACATAAAGTCAATGAATTCTGGCGCTTGTTTTAAAACATCAAATTTTATTTCATAATTACATAATACTTGTGTATTGTCTCCTAGAATTACTTTATTTATTATATATGATTTAATTCCAGGTGTTTCACTAGCACCTAAATTAATAGAATACTTTCCATTTTTATTTGTAACTTTATATTCTTTATTATTGATAATTACACTTTTAATAGTTTGATTCATTGAATCAGGTTTTATTATAGATGTAAATTCGAAATTTACTTCTTCATTTTGATTTGGATATAATTTTTCAAAGTCAGTTACTGCATTAATTGTAACTTCTCCATTAGTAATAGGAGCATAGTATAATGTTTTATCTTGATATAAATTAGATTTATTATCTAATTTATTAGTATCTAAATCATAACTAGATGTAATTAATATTGTATATGATTTTCCATATTCTAATTTAGTGTCTAACTCTATTTTTTTAGAATTAATATCTAAATCTTTTTCAAAAATTGCATTTGTTTTAGCAATATCTTTTTCATCAACTTTTCCATTTACAATTTTTATATGTAGAGATTTTAATGATTTATCTGTATCTACTAAATTAAATGTAATTTTATTATTTTGATAGAAGAAATTTTCTATTTTTGGTTCAGTTTTTAATACATCAATACTAAATGTTAAATCTTTAACATTAACTACTTTTCCATTTGTAAGTATTACTTTTGTAATTGTATATTTTTGAATACCTGATGTATTTGGAGTCTTAATACTAATACTATATACATTGTCTTTTAATTCTACACTATATTTTTTAGAATCAATATATACTTCTTGTATTTTTACATTATTTGGATTAATTTTAGCAGTAAAATTAAGTTCTACATTAGTATTTTTCTTTGGATAATTATTAATTGATTTTGATGTTAATTCTACTTTATAATTTGTATTTTCAGTTGTGTCTTTTTCTTGTGCTGCTGAATCTGTTATTGTGATTTGTCCATCACCATTAACATCTAAATCATTTTTATTTGTAATTGTTTCATCTTTTATATCTATTAGATATTCATTTATTTTTCTAGCATCTTCATAATCTTTATTTCCATCATTATTAATATCGCCTTTACTATTATTTATGATTGCTAAAACACCGCTAATAATTAAGAAAATAACTATAATAGCAGCTAAAATTATATTTAAAATCTTTTTATAACCTTTTTTAATTATAAATGTTTCTTTTAAAATACTTGAATTAATTAATATTAATAGAATAATTGAAATTATTAAAATAACACAACTTGCTATTAAAAATGGTTTATTTGTTTTAACTATTTTATCATTTTCATTTATATCAGTTTTAGAATAACTAACATCAGTTTTACCATTACCATTAATTTTTAAAGATATACTTGTATCATAAAATTCTATATCTTTTTTACCATCAGACGCGATAGGATTATTAAAAGATATTTCTGTATCTCCTGCAACAGGATTTTCTTTAACAATAAACTTTATAACTAATAAATGACTTTTATTTTTACCTGTTTTATTTAATAAAGCAAATTTATTACTATCTTTATTATAAGTAATATCATCCCAACTATCTTGTTCTTGAAAATTAGAAGTCTTTAATACTTCAAATACATTTTCATCAAAACTAAGTTCACTCATAAAAGCATATAGTGGACTATTATAATCTAAATCAACAACAATAGTTGCAGAATCATTTGGATTTAATTCTACTTTATCTATACTTAAATTGATTTTCTCCTTTGCACTTACACTAAATGGTAACATTATAGTGAATAATAAAATAATTATAAAATATTGTAATTTGTTTTTCATATTATTTTTCCTTCCTTAATATTAAATTCAAATATTTATAATTTTATGTAGTAATAATTTCTATATTTATTGTATAGATAATAAAATTATATCATTAATTTATAAAATATACTATAAAATAGTGCATTTTTAATAAAAATAATTATAATTTTTTCCTACATATTACTACATAACTCAATCTAGTGCTATATTATAACATAAAGTATGTATTAATTCAAGAAAAACACTGCTAATGATTTAAATTTTTTACTTTAAAATAAATAATATTTTTAATATAGAAAATTTATACTAATCTAATGTTTTATAACAAGATCATTTATATCTTATTATTTAAATATAAAAAAGAAGTAAGACTATAACTTACTTCTATCATATAATGCTTAACTTATATGGACTCTTTTACACATTAATTTTTGTTTATCATTCATTGAAGTAAATTTTTGTTTTAAATTATTTAATTCTCTATTATATTCTTCATTTCCTTCTAAATTAGGTATATATGAATTAATTATAACAAATAAATCTTTATTTTCAGTAATTAAAGTATTTAATCTATTAGTGATATCTTTTAATTTTTCCTGATATTCTTGATACTCTTTTTCTTCACTAATTTTTATTGTTTTTATTAATTTACTTAAATCATCAGATATATTTTTAATATCAGATAAAATAGGAAGATAGTCTTTATTAAAAATTGAATTATTATATACTATTAAAGAATACAATCCATATATCATAAAAGCAATCATTTCAAATAGAACCATAAGAGGATATAGAGCTTCCTTTTTTATTTCTGTAATTTCTTTCATATCTTCAAGATTAACTGTAATTTTGTTAATTATTCTAAATGCTTTATTAGATAAATCTTTTAAAGTGTCATCTTCACTTTCTAAAATATAACTATCTTCTGGTAATGTCAAAGAACTTAAATCCATATTATATAATTCTTCAAATGAAAGATTTTGATAATTACTTAAATTATATTCTGTAACAGTTCTTTTACCTTCCATAGTTATGGGACCATAATCAATAGCGTGTAAATCATTATATCCAATTGGTTCATATTCTTCTGTTATTGTATATGCTTCCTTATTAAGTGGATTATAAGTTGTTCTAGTAGTCATATAAGCTGTAATTTTTTCAGTAGATGCTAATTTATCAATTTTATAAGCACCAATTGCAAGACTAATTGCTACCGCAGAATTTAGAAATAATTTTAAATTATTTTTAATTAAACTTAATGTTCTTTTCTTTTTATTTATTGGTTTTTCTAAATTCTTATGATTATAATATAATTTATCTATTGAATCTAAGAAATTATTCATCTTTGTATTTATTTCATTTAAAATTGTTTTTCTTTCATCGATTATATCGTTATTACTATTTACAATAGCTAAAATTAATTCATTATCTGCATAAGAAGCATCAAAACCCTTAGAACCAATTTCTTTAACCTTTAAACTAACTGATTTATTTTTTTCATCTTTTAAATCAATTTGTTCAATATCTTTTCTAACTAATTTATCAATATAAAATTTATCTATTTCTCCAAATTTGTCTAATAAAATACTATGACATAAATATTTCATTTCTTCTTTAATAAATAAGTAAACAACATTATAAATTTCTTCAATAACTGTTTTTTCTACATCATAATCTAATGTTTTAGAATTATGTAAGTATTTTAAAACATATTCAATATTTTTACGATATTCTGTAAAACTTTCTATATTTTTATTATCACTTTCTAAAAACTCTTTAACTAATTTGGCTATATGATAAGCCATAACATAAATTTCATAATCTAATAATTTATCGTATAATTTTTCTAATTCATTAATAGAATTTAGATATCCTTGTTCTAAAAAAGCAGATTGATTTAAAGCTAAATTAGGACTTGAAAAATTATAACTATTTTTAACATCAATTTTATTTTTATTAATTATTTCTTCTTTAATTTTTTCAAATTCATCCATATTAAATCCAATTGATTTTAACTCATCTATTCTTTTATTTAGTTTTTCTAATTTTACATTATATAAAATTGCTTTATCCATAATATTATCCCCCTTTTAATTGCCCAATATTATAGCATATTATCCGATAAAAGTCAATGATAACACATATAAGAGTCTTTTATTTAACTAGTGATTTTTATTAAAGCATAAGTAATTATTTTTATAAAAGTATTTACAATAAAAAATAAACACATAATTATTTGCATTTATTTTTTACTATTATGTCTAAAATAAATTTTCTTTTTTTAATTTTTTAATATAACTTCTTTGAGTATTAATATAATTTTCCTTTTCTTTTAATAAATTTCTTATTTCTTTTAAAAATTCTTCATATTTTTTATCTTTAAAATAAAATTTAGCATATCCGTTTTCACCAAATTTATTATTTAAAACATCATAAGCTCTTAAAAACAATTCTTCATCTGTGGCATTTGGATTTAATTTCTTACCATATGTATACGTTCTTTTTAAGCAATCTTCAATAGTATTATTTCTATCAGCAGAAGATACAATTTTACCATATATACTTCTTGGTTCACTTTTAGAAGATGCTCTATGATCCTCAATAGCCTCTTTTATTATAATTAATTCTTCATCTGAAAAAAATTTTGATAAGTTTTTATCATTATACATTATTTTAGCAGATACAATTTCATGATTTTTTGAATCAATATGATGTCCAATATCATGGTATGCCGCGATAGTATAGACCATATCATAATTGACATCAAGATTATTATCTTTTACTAATTCAAAACTTCTATCAATAACATATTGAATATGACTTATTCCATGTCCTACTTCATTTTTTTGATATTCAACTAATAGATTTTCTTCTATATATTTTTTTAATTCACTATTTATTTTCATAATTTACCTCACTATATCATAAATTTTTTAAATATATTTATAAATGTAAACACATATTTTTATTACTCTCATTTTTTTCTATATTATCTATATTAAATATATCATCATACTCTTTTTTCCATTCATATCCCCAAGATTTATATCGTATTTTTAGAATCTCTTTTATTTTTTTATAAATTGGCATCATAATTGGAAAATTTTTAATAGCATTATCAGCATAAATCGCGAATAATTCTTGATTCATTATTGGCTCATTAACTGATAAAGGATGTATCATACCTTCAAGTTTATCACAAGCATTAACAAATTTTGCTTCATAAGTATTTTTATTCTTATACTCATTATAATATTTTTCTATTAAAGAATAATAATTAGATAATTCTTGAATTTTATTAAATTCATAGTTGTCTTTTTCTTCTTTTATATTTTTAGAAACAGACCCTCTAATATCTACATCTTTTTCTAAGTCCATTTCTCCAAAATCATGGTATATTGCTAGTTGTATACATTTTTCATAATTTAATGATAAATTTAAATATTTATATAAATAATCTACTATTAAAATTACTTTAAATGTATGTTCTGATGTACTTTCACAAAATTTTGGATAATCTCCATATCGTGATGTTTTTTGTAAATCATTTGTTTTTAATAAAAAATTTATAACATTATCTTCCATTATCCCCTCCAAGTAAACTAGAATATTCACTTACAAATACAAGTATAACATATTTTTTATAGTAAAAATATAATTCTTTCAATATAAAAAGACATTCATAAAAATCATGAATGCCTTTTGAAATATAACTAACGACTTCTAGAATTATTTCTAGCATTGTTTCTAGCATTATTTCTCGCGTTACTTCTTGCATTACTTTTTGCATTGTTTCTTGCATTATTTCTCGCGTTATTTTTTGCATTAGAATTACATCTAGAATTGTTTCTAGCATTATTTCTTGCATTAGCCATTATATATCACCACCCATTATTATTATGGTAATATTTTATTTTATAATGTATATAATTTTAATATGAAAATGGAAATAATTGGTCCTTTAATCTTATCTTTAATCGCAGGACTTTCAACTGTTCTTGGATGTGTTTTTATATTTTTTAAAGTCAAAAAAATTGATGAATTTATAGTGCTTTCACTATCTTTTTCAATGGCTATAATGACTCTTGTTTCACTTTTTGATTTAATTCCGAGTTCACTTAATACAATACTTAATAATTATGGACTAATATTTGGTATTTTAATATCATTACTTACATTTTTACTTGGTTTTCTATCAATAGACAAAATAAATAAGAGAATAAAATATAAAAATAATTTAAATTCTTCTTCATTATATAGAATTGGTCTTTTATCAATGATTTCTTTAATGTTACATAATTTTCCAGAAGGAATCGCAGTATTTATGAGTGCTTATACTAATATTTCTATTGGAATTAAGTTATGTCTTGCAATTATGCTTCATAATATCCCAGAAGGTATAGCAATCGCAGTTCCAATGTATTATGGTGGTGAAAGTAGGAAAAATACTATTAAAATGACTATGCTATCTGGACTTTCTGAACCTCTTGGTGCCCTACTTTCGTATATATTTTTAAAGAATATTATAAGTAATCTATTACTTTCTTATATATTAATATTTGTATCAGGTTTAATGATTAGTTTATCATTTAATGATATGTTAAAAGAAGTAATTAAATATAAGAAAAAAATATATTTATTTATTGGAATACTTACAGGACTTATATTCTTTTTCCTACTCTCTTTATTATAAAATATAATTGATATGTGAAAATATGACGTGTTTTATTGAATAAATAGGAATTTAATGGTAATATATAAAATATGGAAAACAAAAATAAGAAAAGAAGATTAAAGAAAAAATATAGAATATTATTAAGAAAAATTAAAAAATTAGTTTTTCTTCTTTGTTTTATAGCAATAATTCTATTATTTATTTATATGCTATTTGGAGGATTTACTAAAAATGTTAAAGATGAAAGAATAGTAAAATCATTTAGTTATATTGATAATAAAATTATTTTAAAAACTAGAAAACATGATAAAAAATTATATTGTATTTTATCTAGTTCTACTCCTAAAATAGATGATGAAAATTGGACTATTGTAGAAAATAATGAATGTAATTTAAAATATGAACTTGAAAATTATAAGTTATATATTAAAACAGATGATAAAATAATTTACTCAACTGAGGATGATAAAGATGTATATTTAGAAGTAAACGAAAATAAAAATAAAATTTATCTTGCAGTTGGTGGTACATATAATTTTTATAATAAAATAATTGGAAATGATAAAAGTATTAAAATAAGTAATTCTAATACAGAAATTGCTAGTATTAACGGGTATGGTCAAATAAGAGGACTAAGCCCAGGAAATACAACAATAAAAGTAAAATATAATAAACAAGAATATCAAATTGATGTATTAGTTACTAATTTAATAACAGTAAAGCCATCAGATGGTTATGACTATAAAAAAGGATATTTATCTTGTAAAAAATATAGTAAAGAAGATAATGATTTAATTGATGAAATACTTAAAGATAGAATACAAGATGCTGGTTATAAAACACGAGCAGGAGCAGTAGAAGCAGCAAGATTTCTTACATTAGAGTTTCCATATAGAATAAATTACTTCTATGAAAATGGAAGACAAACTACTAATAATGTTGATGGTGAGGGAAGATATTATCATGTAGGCTTTTATTTAGATTCGACTAGATATAAAAATATAACAGGTTCTAGTACAGGACCTAAGGCTTGGGGTTGTTCACTCTACTCTAATCCTGCACATAGAAATATGGATAATGGACTTGATTGTAGTGGTTTTGTATCATGGGCACTTTTAAACGCAGGTTTTGATGTTAAAGATGTTGGTGCTGGGTTCTCTGATAATAGTGACTTAACTGATTTTGGAGAATTAAAAACACTTACCACTTCTCTTGCAACTTCAAATAAAATAAAAGTTGGAGATTTACTTCATAGTTATGCAGCAGGTGGTCATATTGGAATTATAGTTGGAATGGATAAAGATAATTATTATGTAGCACAAGCATTATGGTATGATGAAATTGGTGTTGTTATAACTAAATATAAAAAATCTAGTTTACCATCCTCATTCCCTCATGTTGTACTTATGGATAAATATTATAAAAAAGATGGTAATCTAACAAATATGTGGTAAAAATTATTTAATTTTATAATAAAACTTGAATTAACCGTAATCATAAATTCAAATTTTTATTTTATATTAAAAATAAATGTTCTAAAAGTATTTTAAATCCAAATAATATAAGTACAATTCCTCCTATAAACTGTGATATATTTTTATATTTCATTCCAAAAAATGATGCTATTTTAACACCAATAGTACATAAAATAAATGTAACAATACCAATTATTGTAAATGTATATAACATATTTGTATTATATGCAAATCTATAAGCAATACCAAAAGTTAGAGCATCTATACTAGTTGCAATAGATAAAATAATTAATGATTTTAGATTTAAATCACTATATTCATTTTCTTCTTTATGTTTAGTTTCATAAATCATTTTACCACCAATAAATAAAAGTAAACTAAATGCTACAAAATGATCAATACTTCTAATTAAATGATTAAATGTATCGCCTAAAAAATATCCAAGCATTGGCATTAGAGCTTGAAATATTCCAAAACTAAAACCCACTATTAAACATTTTTTAAGTGTATTATCATTTAAAGATAAACCATAACATATAGATATTGCAAATGCATCACTAGCAAGTGCTAAACTAATAAGTAAAATTTCAATTATATTCATTTAAATCACATTAAATTATATTTTAATAAAAGTTTAAATATACAATTAATTATAATTTATCTATAAAATTTAATTTATTTATAGTGTCTTCTCCAATAATATAGTTAGCAATTTTTACAAGTTCATTATATTTTAAAATTTGACCTTTAGAGTGAGCATCTATTCCATATAATACTTTTATATTATAGTTGGATGCTATTTGCCAAAATCTTCTATTTGGGTATCTTACCCCGCTTATTATTTCTTGTTTTTGTTCACTTGATAGATTATTGAAATTAGGATTTCTTAAAAAAACTCTACCAAATATATTTCCTAGATTTATTTCAAGTGGAATATTATATTTTTCTGCACTTTCACAAATCATCTTAGTTATTTTTTCTTCTATTTCACCAAATGTACTACAAGATAACATAAATATATCAGGGTGAGCAAGAAGTAAAGGAATTCCTAATTTAAAAGATGTATCTATATAATTTGCATATCTTATTAATTCATCATTATTAAATTCACATCTTCCAAATATTTTAAGATTTTCATTATCATCATAAACAAAATGTTGTCCTAAAATTATTATATCTGTTTCATTTTTAAGTTCTTTTATATTCTCTTCTTCATTAGGTAAATATTCAACTTCATATCCTGTTTTAATATTTATAACATTTTTATATTTATCTTTTAAATAATTTAAATTTCTTAAATACTCATCCTTTTCACTATAATCCATTCTCATATTAGTTCTTTTATCTATTTTATTTTTTTCTGGCGCGTGATCAGTAAAAGCAATTTCTTTAAATCCCATTTTAATATATTCAAGTATATAATCTTCATCAGACATATTATAGTCTGCATGTCCGCATCTATAAGTGTGAGTATGATAATTAAAATTTTGCATGTTTTTATTCCTTTCTTACTAATTTACATACACATTCAATATGTTTTGTTCTTGGAAACATTGAAGATGATGATATTTCTTCTAAATTATAATTATTTAATTTATTTATATCTCTTTTAAGTGTATTTGGATTACATGAAATATAAACTAATTTTTTAGAGTTAGATTTGTTTAAATATTCAATTACTTGATTAGATAAACCAATTCTTGGTGGGTCTACAATAATAGCATCAAATTTTCCTTTTATATTTTTAGCATCATCACAAATATATTCTATATTATTAATATTATTTAATTCTAAATTAATTTTAGCATTTTCAATAGATGAAGTATTTATTTCTAAACCTGTAATATGTTTAAAATTATCTTTTAAATATATACCAATAGTACCTGTACCACAATATAAATCTAAAAGAGTATCATCACTTTCAATATATTCTTTTGCTTTATCATATATAAATTTCATAACTTCGTTATTTACTTGATAAAAAGAATTAGGATAAATACTATATTTTATATTATCAATAATATCTATTAAATATTTTTCTCCTTTTACATATTTATTATTTATATAAAGGCAATCACATTCTATATTTTTTAAATCAATATTTTCATTATTAGTAGTTATATTAATCATAATTTTATTACTAATACATCTAATCATTATCTCAGTTATATCTTTTAAATTGTATTTCTTAATTTCTTTTATTTTATCGTTTATTTTATCATTTAATAAATAGCAATAATCTATTTCACATAAGTTATGTGTTTTATCATTATAGTATCCTAAAACTCCATTATCTACATGCAAAGTTACTTTATTCCTATAATTTAAATTAGATGAATTATTTAGATAATTTATTTTAGTTTGAAATAATTTTTCTAAATAATTTATTTTATTTTCTATTTCATTTTCATAAGTAGTATGAAGAAAATTACATCCACCACAAGAATTATAATATTTACATACTACTTCTATTCTTTTATTATTTTTTTTAACTATATTTAATATTTTACCTACTGCATAATGTTTATTTATTTTAGTAATTTCTATATCTAAAATTTCACCTTTTAACGCGTTATTAATAAATATTACAAAATTATCTATTTTGCTAATTCCATTACCAATATTATCTTCATCTATTATTTCTACTCTATATTTATCTTTTAATTTCATTCATCCTCCATAATAAAAGTAACAAGAATTTTTAAATTTCTTAAATTATTATTTTCTTAACTCATCAAATATACTATTACCAATACCAATAGAATTTTTAATATTAAAATTATCTAATATAGTAGCACCTACATCTGCTAGGGTATTTCTATCTTCAAGTCTTTTTCCTTTTTTAAACTTAATATTATATATAATTATAGGTACTAGTTCTCTTGTATGATCACTTCCTTTAAATGTAGGATCACATCCATGATCAGCAGTTAATATTAATAAATCATCTTTTTTTAAATTTTTAAGTAATATTGGTAAATAATAATTAAATTCTTCAAGTGCTTTTAAATATCCTTCTCTATCTCTTCTATGTCCATAATAACTATCAAAATCATTAAAGTTTGCAAATAAAAGACCATCAAAATCTCCTTTTGCAAAATCAATTACTTTAAGCATAGTGTCTATATTATTATTTGTTTTAATACTTACACGTATACTTTTATTATTAAATAAATCTCCTATTTTACCTATTGCTATTACCGGAATATTATTTCTATCTAATAAATCTAATACATTTATAGGAGGGTTTGCAGTAAAATCTTTTCTTTTTTGAAGTCTTCTAAAATCTCCTACTTTACCTGTAAATGGTCTTGCAATTACTCTTGCAATATTATATTCACTATTACTTACTATATTATATATTTTTTCACATATATCATATAATTCTTCTACACTTATAATATCTTCATGAGCAGCAACTTGAAGTACAGAATCACAAGATGTATAAATAATTACTGCCCCTGTTTTCATATGCATTTCACCAAGTTCATTTATAATATGTAGCCCATCATCACTAACATTTCCTATAACTTCTCTATTTATAGCATGTTGTATTTTTGATATTAGTTCAAGAGGAAAACCATCTTTATAAACGCTATATGGTGTTTTAGGTATTGCACCCATTAATTCATAATGTCCATTTAATGAGTCTTTTGCTGGTGATAATGGATTTGCTCTCATATATAATGAAACTATTTTTTCTTCTTCTTTTCCTACGAGTGATGTTAAACCTAGTTTTTCTAAAACATCTAGATTATACCTATCCCCAATCGTATGTAAAAGTGTATTAGCATTTTCATCTCCATATTTATAAGCATCATTAGTAGAACCAATTCCTAAACTATCTAAAACTATTAAAAACACTCTTTTAAACATTTTCATTACTCTCTTTCCTGCTTCTATTAAAGTATTCATTATAACTATCTTTTATATAATTATTAGCAAGATGAGTATATATTTCTGTTGTTACTATATTTTCATGTCCTAATAATTCTTGAACACTTCTTATATCTGCACCACATTCTATCATATTAGTAGCAAAACTATGTCTTAAAACATGTGGTGTTATTTCTTTATCAATTCCTTGTTTTTTAGCAATTTCACCTATCATTTTATATAAACCTTGTCTTGTTATTCTTTTACCATGATTATTTAAAAATAATGCATCAGTTGTTTTTTGATTTTTTATAAATAATTCTTGTCTATATTCATTTAAATATAAATCTAAATAATTTACTGCTATTTTTGATATTGGTACTATTCTTTCTTTACTACCTTTTCCATAAACATTTACAACCATATTATTTAAATCAATATTATTTATATCTAAATTAATAAGTTCACTTGCTCTAAGGCCAGTTGCATATAATAATTCAAGCATTGCTTTATTTCTATAATCAAAGGCTGTTTCTAAATTAATATCTAATAATTTATCTACTTCTTCAATTGATAAATATTTAGGTAATGATTTCTTTCTCTTTAAGCATTCTACATCTTCTGCTACATTAATGTATCCTTTGTATATAGATAAGTATTTAAAGAAACTTTTAATACTAGCAATTATTCTATTTAATGAACTTTCATTATAATTAGGCATTGCATGTAAAATATAATTATCTATATCTTTCTTAGTTATATCATCTATTTTTTTATTTTCGTATTCTAAAAAGAATCTAATATCTCTTAGATAAGACTCTAATGTATTTTTTGAATAATTTTTATCAATTTTTAAATAATCAATAAAATCATCTACAAATTCTTTATTATATATTTCAATCATATTATCACTAATATAAGTATACACTAAAAACTCCTAATTTAATAGTATTTTTACTTTTAATTTACAAATAAAATTGGTAAAATAAGTTGTGGTGATAAGTATGGAATTATTACAAAATAAATTAAGACCAGAAAAACTTAAAGATGTTTTAGGACAAGAGCATTTAATTGGTAAAGGTAAAGTTTTAACTAATTTAGTAAAAGAGAAAAAGTTATTTAATATTATATTCTATGGAAGAAGTGGTATTGGTAAAACAACTGTCGCGATGGCTTTAATGAATGAATTTAATTTAAGATATAGAATGCTTAATGCAACAATTAATTCTAAAAAAGATTTTGAAGTTGTAATTGAGGAAGCAAAACTTTATAATGGAATTATTTTAATAGTTGATGAAATTCATAGAATGAATAAAGATAAACAAGATATACTTCTTTCTTATATAGAAAGTGGTCTTATTACACTAATTGGTCTTACTAATTCAAATCCATATCATTCTATTAATCAGGCTATTAGAAGTAGATGTCAATTATTAGAGTTACATGCCTTATCAGAAAGTGATATTGAAAAAGGTATAAAACGTGTAAAAGAGATATTACCTGATATTAAAATGGATAATAAAACTATTAAATATATTGCTCATTTATCTGATGGAGATATTAGATATGCTTATAATTTAATTGAATTTGTTTATTATGGTTATAATAAGGAAATTACAATTGATAATATTAATGAAGTTAATAGTAAACCATCATTTTTTACTGATAAAAATGAAGATGGACATTATGATATGTTATCTGCTTTTCAAAAAAGTATTAGAGGAAGTGATGTTGATGCTGCCCTTCACTATTTAGCAAGATTAATTGTATCAGGAGATTATGACTCTATTTATAGAAGAATGATAGTAATTGCTTATGAAGATATTGGTCTTGCAAACCCTGGAATTGGTCCAAAAGTTATTGCTGCGATTGAAGCAAGTGAAAGAGTTGGATATCCAGAACTTGTAAAACCTCTTAGTGTTGTTGTAATTGAAATGGCACTTAGTCCTAAATCAAATTCAGCAGATGCATCAATTAACTCTGCTATTAATGATATAATGTCTGGTAATGTTGGAAGAATACCAGAGCATATAAGAACTACTAGTCCAAATTATAAATATCCTCATAATTATCCTAATTATTGGGTAGATCAACAATACTTACCAGATAATTTAAAAGGAAGAAAATATTATAGTCCTAGAAAAAATAAATTTGAAACTGAAATGTATAATTTTAATCAAAAAATAAAGCAATCAAAATAAAAAACATTTGAAAACAAGACAAATGTTTTTTGATTTTAATAAAAATGAAGACTGAAATGAAAAAACGTGAATATAATATTAAACTACTTAGATACATCTCTATCATATTATTTTTACTAATTATTTTAATACTTGCTTTTATTACTCAATCTTCATATTAATCATACTACATGTTTAGTATATTTTCAATAATTTTTATAGCACATATTTTAGTTTTAAATCTATTTTTTATCATTTACTACATCATTAATTATATAATTTGTAATATATAGTCCTGCTACGGCTGGTACAAATGCAGTTGATCCAAGCATAGTATTATTAATTGCTTTTTCAGTAGATGTAACTACTACTACATCTTTCATTAATTCTTTATCTGTACCTAATTCTTTTCTAATTTTTTTAGCAAGAGGATCTGTTTCAGTTTTATCAAGTGTAGTAATTTCTAATTTAGTTGCATCCATTTTATTAGCAGTACCCATTGAAGAAATTAGTTTAATATTTTTATTATGACATTCTTTTATTAATTTTACTTTTACTTTTGTAGTATCACAAGCATCAATTATATAATCATAATGACTACTAAATAATATTTCCATATTATCTTCTGTAATATGAGTATTAATTATATTTACTATAGCATTTTTATTTATTAATTTAATTCTTTTTTTCCATTCTTTTGTTTTATATTTATTATTATTTTTAGATGTTGCGATAATTTGTCTATTAATATTACTAGGTTTAATAGTATCTCCATCTACAAGAGTTATATTATTAACTCCACATCTAGTTAAAGATTCTATGGCGTACCCACCTACACCACCAAGTCCTAAAATTAAGATATTTAATTTTTTAATTTTTTCAAGATTCTCACTTCCAACTAAACTTTCTAGTCTTGTAAGATTCATATTATTCCTCCCTTAGTGGTTTATATTATAGCATATAAAAAACCTAGTGTAAATATAGTGTAATAAAAACTCGCGATTAGACGAGGTGGTAGGACACATAATATACTCGGGATCTTGCCAAATGGCAATATTCAACTCCATATACTAATTAGTCCCCCTATAATATTACATAGCCGGTTTATTGTGACTATATTTCCTCTCTAGGTTAATTTAATTTTATCATATTAAATTTGATATGACAAGCAAATTTCATTTAATTTACAAAATTATTCATTTAAATAATTAAAATGTCCATATTTAGCAGTATCATAATAACACTTATTAAGTAAATCTAAATCTTTAATTATATTTTTAGGTTCACATTCTTTATATAATTTATTATCTACTTTAATTTCACCAATATCACTCATTATACTAATAGATAATGGTTTTCTAATTCCAATAGCATAACTTATTTGTACTTCACACCATTTTAAATTATACTTTTTTAAGTAATCTACTGCTATTAGCCTTGCTTTATAAGCAGCACTTCTATCTACTTTTGTTGGATCTTTTCCACTAAATGCACCACCTCCAACACTTGAAAATGAATGATAATTATCTACAACTATTTTTCTTCCTGTAAGTCCAGCATCCGCGACAAAACCACCGATTTCAAATTTACCTGTTGGATTAATCAAAAAATTTTCAATTTCTAAATTATATTTATTACAAATAGAAACTACTAAATTTTTAATTATTTTATCTGTTTCATCTCTTTCAAGTTCTGTATTTTGATAAGAAACTGTAAATGTTTTAATTTTAGTAATTTTATTATCTTTATCATAATAACCTGTAATTTGTGCTTTTCCATCTGGTTTAAATCTTTTATCTTTTTTAATTAGTTTATTATATTCATAAGATAATTCTTGTAATATAATCATAGAAGTTGGTAAATAATACTTATTATCATTACAAGCATAGCCAAACATCATCCCTTGGTCCCCGGCACCCATAACTTTATTATTAGTACCAAGAGAAATATCACTACTTTGAAGTCCAATATTATTAATAATTGTATAATTTGTATCATATCCAATATCCATAAGTACTCTTTTTACTGTTTTCTCTACATTTACACAAGTTTTTGATGTAACTTCACCTGTAATAAATATTATTCCTTTACCACCACAAGTTTCAATACCACATCTACTATTCTTATCTCCTTTCAAATATTCATCAAGTAAGGCATCACTAATTTGATCACATACTTTATCAGGATGACCTCTAAATACAATTTCATTACTATATAATCTCATACTTCACACTCCTTT
Organism: uncultured Bacilli bacterium; assembly: GCA_947630945.1. Classification (GTDB taxonomy): domain Bacteria; phylum Bacillota_I; class Bacilli_A; order RF39; family UBA660; genus CAG-1000. Next base: position 32,252 of record CANRJN010000005.1, read on the forward strand.
TTTTAGATAATATAGATTACCTTAAAAAGAAAAATACCTAAGATAACTTAGGCATAAGTATAAGTTATCCTCATCCGTCTGGGTTTACCACCTAACTAAATAGGTTGGTGTGATCTACGAGCCAGTCTCTAAATCACTCTTTATAAGGTAATATATAAAATTGTTTTGTCCTTTGGACACATTAATTATATCACAGAATTTATAAAACACAAATAAAAATTTATATTTGTCATATACTTTATTATGTTAAACAAAATAAGAGATAATGTATTTGTAAAATCAACACTTGTATTATTAATTGGTGGAGTTTTTGGTAAATTAATTGGATTTATATTAAAAATTATTATAACAAGATGGCTTGGAGCAGAAGGTATGGGACTTTATAGTATGCTTTCTCCTACTACGTCACTTTTAAGTGTAATTGCAGTCTTTTCCTATTCAAATGCTATATCAAAAATTATATCAGAAGAAAGTTCCCGTGCTAAATCATTATTAATATCAATAATTCCAATGTCTATTCTAATAAATACTTTTATAATTATAATTGTTATATTATTTTCTCCAATATTATCTACACATTTATTAAAAAATTCATCTCTTTTATTTCCAATTATATGTATTTCTCTTACTATGCCATTTATAAGTATTTCCGCTATTATAAAGGGGTATTTTTGGGGAAAACAAAATATGTTTCCATATATTCTTTCTAATTTTATAGAGCAAATCGTAAGACTTATTTTAATCTTATTATTTATTAATTATTTTTTAAATTTAGGTTTAATTTATGCAATATGCTATATAATACTTGTAAATACTATTGGAGAAGTATCATCTTGGATAGTAATGCTTAAATATTTTCCAAAAGTGAAACTTACTAAAAAAGATTTTAAAATAAATTTTAATGATATTAAAAAAGTAATGGAATTTTGTATACCATCTACACTTAGTAAAATAATAGGTTCTATATCATATTTTTTAGAACCTATTATACTTACAAATGTATTATTATTTGTAGGTTATACAAAAGATTATATAGTATATGAATATGGTGTTATAAATGCATACGCGTTATCTACCCTATTAATGCCACAATTTTTTACTCAAAATATGGCAACATCATTAGTACCAGAATTATCTAAATATTATAAAAGAAGAAATATTGATATGTGTAAAAAAAGAATAAAACAAATTGTTTTAGTTTCTTGCCTTATTGGTGGTGCTTCTACATTAATAATTACTATATTTCCAAGTTTCTTTTTAAATATACTTTATGGTACTACTGAGGGAATTGATTATATTAGATTACTCTCTCCATTTACAATGCTATTTTATATAGAGTATCCACTAATTGACGCGCTACAAGCACTTGGTGAAAGTAAGGTTGCTATGAGTATTACTATTAAAACATCATTTATAAGAATTATTTCAATAGTAATTTTTTCATTTTTAAAAATTGGTATGTATAGCCTAGTAATTTCAATTGTAATAAATTTAATTGTATCTACTTATCTTTATTATAGTAAAATAAATAAACTACTAGTCATCTAATAGTTCATTTCTTTTAATAACATAAATTTTTTTATTTTTATAAAAAGCATAAAATACATCTTCTTTTTTTAAATTATTATCGCTTAAATATTTATTTATCCACTCTTCACTTTTTTCTATATAATCAAGTGTATCTTTTTGTATAACTCCATCTAATATAAGTGGAAATGGGTTTTCATTATCAAGACCTAAAAAACTATATTTAAATATATTTAATTTACCATTATTTTCAAGTACAGCATACTCTACATCTTTTAAATTTTTAATATTATTATTTCTAAGTTCAATCATTAAGTCATCAAGTGAATATCTTTGTTTCATCATTTCTTTATAATTAATAATACCTCTATTGATTATTAAACTTGGTCTTCCTTGCATAATATTTCTAAATTTACTAAATTTTAATGATAAATATCCTGATACTATTTCAAAAAATAAAAGTATAATTATTGGTATTATTGTAAGTAACATAGAATCTTTATAGTTTTCAATTGATATTGCAGCAAGTTCTGCTATTAACAAACTTACTACTAAATCTTGAATAGATAATTGTCCTATTTCTCTTTTACCCATTAGTCTTAAAACAATTAATACAAATAAATAGAAAAACATTGTTCTTAATATTACAAATACTAAATCCATTATATCACCTAATATTATTATGTTTAAATCATAAAATTTTAAAACATAAATATAATTAATTAGGTGAAAAAATATGAATATGAATAAAATTATTAATTATTTAAAATGTATTGGATTATTTTTTATGATACTTTTAGTTTATTTACTAATAATCACTACTCTTTATTATTTTGAAGTATTTGAATATAAAACAATATCTATTATTAATTATATATCAATTATTGTAATGTTTTTCTTACTTGGATTTAAAGTTTCTAAATTAGAAAAACAAAAAGGATATTTAAATGGATTTTTAATATCTTCTATGGTTGTTATATTATTTGTTTTAGTATCACTTATATTATCAAAATTATCTTTTTCTTCACTAGTGTATTATCTATCTGTGATATTATCATCTATTGTTGGTGGTATAATTGGTGTTTCAAAAGATAAAAATTAAATAAAAAAGATATTTTATTTCTTATTTTTAAAATATCTTTCTTTAAATTCTTCTCTAAATTCTAATAAATCATCTTTTTCTATATGTTCTCTTATATCTTCCATTAATTTAGTTAAAAATCTAACATTATGAATTGATATTAATCTTTGACCAAATGATTCTTCTGATACTAGAAGATGTCTAATATATGATTTTGAAAAGTTTTTACAAGTATAACAATCACAATCTTTTTCAATTGGATCTAAATCTTTTATAAATCTTGCATTTTTAAGATTAGTTCTTCCATCACGAGTCAGTGCATTTCCGTGTCTTGCAAGTCTTGTTGGAAGTACACAGTCAAATATATCAATACCTCTAATTACACCATCAATTAAGTCCATAGGTTCTCCTACACCCATTAAATATCTAATTTTATCTTTTGGTAAATAAGCAGTTGCATACTCTATCATTTTAAGTTTAGTTTCACTATCTTCTCCAACGCTTACTCCACCTACACTATAACCATCAAAATCAAGTTTAGCAGTTTCAATAGCAGAAAATTTTCTTAAATCTGGAAATTCTCCACCTTGAACAATACCAAATTGGGCTTGAGTATCTCTTTTTTTATTAGCATCTAAACTTCTTTTAGCCCATCTAAGAGTTCTTTCTACACTATTTTTCATATATTCATGAGTTACAGGGTATGGTGGGCACTCATCAAAACTCATTATTATATCTGAACCTAATTTATTTTGTATTTCAATACTTTTTTCAGGTGTTAAAAGTAAATTCTTGCCATCTAAATGACTTTTAAATTTAACTCCTTCTTCACTAATATCTTTTGGTTTAGCAAGAGAAAATACTTGAAATCCACCACAATCTGTAAGTATAGGTCCTGTTTTATAATTCATAAAATTATGTAGTCCACCAGCATTGTCTACTACATCTTCTCCTGGTCTTAACCATAAATGATATGTATTTGATAATATTATATCAGCATGCGCGTCTTTTAATTCTTCTGGACTTAATGTTTTTACTGTTGCTTGTGTCCCAACAGGCATAAACATAGGAGTTTTATGATGTCCCCATTTTGTTTCAAATTCACCTAGTCTTGCTCCACATGATGATTCTTTTATTAGTTTAAATTTTAAATCCATTATTTTACCTCCTCATTTGTTAAAAACATTGCATCTCCAAAACTAAAAAATTTATATTTCTTTTCTTGTGCATGAGCATATGCTTCCTTAATTATATCAATACTACTAAATGCAGATACTAGCATTACTAGTGTACTTTTTGGTAAATGAAAATTTGTAATTAAAGCATCAGCAGATTTAAATTTATATGGTGGGTATATAAATATGCCTGTTTCTTCACAAGTACTTTTAAATTCACCATATGAAGATATATTTGCTTCTAGTGTTCTTAATGATGTTGTACCAACACAAATAATTCTTCTTCCTTCTTTTTTTGCTAAATTTAATCTGTCTGCAACATCCTTACTTATTTCATAAAGTTCACTATGCATATCATGTTTAGTTATATCATTTTCTACAACTGGTCTAAATGTTCCAAGTCCTACATTTAGAGTTACATATAATATTTCTATTCCTTTTTTATTAATATCACTTAATAATTCATTTGTAAAATGTAGTCCAGCAGTAGGAGCAGCAGCACTACCTGTTTTTTTAGCATAAACAGTATTATATCTATCATTATCTTTTAATTTTTCATGTATATATGGTGGAAGTGGCATGGCACCAACACTATTTAAATGTTCAACTAAAATTCCTTTATATATTAATTTAATATTTGTAATACCATCATTTAATACTTCTATTACTTCACAACTAAAATCATCCTCAAATTTTATTTGTGTGCCTACTTTTACTCTTTTTTGTGGCCTTACTAAACATTGCCATACATCACTTTCTAATTCTTTTAAAAGTAATACTTCTATTTTAGCATTAGTATCAGTTTTATAACCAATAATTCTACTTGGTAAAACTTTTGTATTATTTAATACAAGTACATCACCTTTTTTTAAATAATTGATTATATTATAAAAAACATCATCTTTATATTTTCCATTATTTTTATTTACAACTAATAATTTAGAGTGATCCCTATCTTTAATAGGTGTTTGTGCAATTAAGGACTCATCTAAATTATAGTCATAAGTATTTATATTCTTATAATCCATAATATTACTAGGAAAACAGCCTAGTCACTCACTTCCTTTGCTAGTTAATTATAGCATATTATTTTTAAATATAAAAGAAAAACTATTATATGCTAATAGTTATTCAATTTTTAAAGTTAATGGGTTTTCACTATCTTTATCAAATATAATATTTTCATCATAAATAGTTTCTTCAA
>CANRJN010000006.1 GCA_947630945.1 uncultured Bacilli bacterium
CATCAACAAATGCATTAATAATAGATTTATCTATTAAAAAATGTTGATCTAAATAATTTGTATCATTTTCAAATTCACTATTCATAATTTTAACCTCTTTTCATTTCTTAAATATATTAAATGGTTCTCTATTTGGTAAATCAAGTTCAAATGTTAATAACTCGTGAGTAATTGGATGATAAAATTCTAACTTTTTAGCAAATAGTGCAAGTTGTTCATGAATTTTAGCATTCTTATTATATTTTTGATCTCCATATAAAGGATTACCATTATGTGATAATTGTACTCTAATTTGATGACTACGTCCTGTTTCTAACTTTATTTCAATTAAAGACATATTATTTTTATAATCTAATCTTTTATAATTTAATACTGCAAGTTTACCATTTTTGTTAACTTTTACTATATTATTTTTAGTATCTTTAAGTAAATAATCTACAAGTCTTCCACTTTCATTTATTTTTCCAATACATACTGCATTATAAATTTTATTAAATTGATTAGTTCTTATTTGTTCTGATAATCTACTTGCACATTTACTAGTTTTAGCAAAAACCATTATACCACCAACAGGTCTATCAAGTCTATGTACAAGACCTAAATATACATTTCCCGGTTTATTGTATTTATCTTTTAAATATTTTTTTAATATTGTAAGTAAATCTTCATCTTTTGAATTATCTTCTTGTACAGGAATATTTATAGGTTTTTCTACAACTAATAAATGATTATCTTCATATATAATATTAATTTTCATATTCATATACTTCTAACCCATGTTCTTTTAATGATTCTATTGTTACTTTTTTATTATTAATTGCATTTTTTAATAAATCTTTTTCTCCATTATCCCAAACAATTTCAATATTAGCACTTTTAATACAAGGTAAATAATAAGTACTTTTATTATCTTTATATATTTCTTCTAATCCTTCTGTACAAGAAGTAGTGTTATCTACTATTTTATAGTCAACTATTTTATTAACATCTTCATCTTCATTATTACTAAACACAAGAATAACTAATCCAATTAATATTACTATTAATAATGTAACAAATATAATTTTTAAAGTTATTTTAGTTTTCATTTCTCTCCCACCTTCCATATACACCACAAGGAAGTATCATATTTGTACTAGTTATTTTTAAACCTATTTCATCAGTTGTTACAATACCATTTTTAAGTTTACCTTCTATACTTGTATTTAAAACATTTTTAAGTATTTCAGGAGTTATTCCTTTTGTATATGAACTAATTAATAGAAATAATGGCTCATCACTTAATATATCAATACAACTATCTATTAATTTATTTAAACTATCTTCAAATCTCCATAATTCTTTTGATGGTCCTCTACCATAAGTTGGTGGATCCATTATAATAGCATCATATTTATGCCCTCTTCTTTTTTCTCTTTCAACAAATTTTAAACAATCATCACAAATGTATCTTATTTTATTATTTTCTAAATGAGATAATTTTGCATTTTCTTTTGCCCATTCATTCATACCAGCAGATGCATCTACATGTACAACTTCAACAGCACCAGCATAAGATGCAGCCATCGTAGCGCCACCTGTATATGCAAATAAATTTAATACTTTAATATCTCTTTTAGCAGATTTAATCTTATTAATAATAAAATCCCAATTTGCTGCTTGTTCTGGAAATAAACCTGTATGTTTAAAACCGGTAGGACTTACTTTAAAAGTTAAATCTTTGTAATTTATAGTCCAAAATTCAGGAAAATTTTTGATATTTTCCCAATAACCTCCACCTTTATCACTTCTATGATATATTGCATGATAATTATTCCAAGCATTTGTATTTTTATGAGTCCAAAGTGCCCATGGATCAGGTCTTCTTAAAATTACATTTTTCCATCTTTCTAACTTTTCACCATTACCAGCATCAATACATTCATAATCTTTCCAATCATTACTTACAAGCATAAATATACCCCTTTCTTATTTATAATTATATCAATTAAAATTGTGTAATTCAATCTATTGATTTTAGAAAAAAATTATGTATAATTTTAACAGAGATAATAAATGAAAAGATTAAATATTTTTGTAGATGAAACAGGTGAATTTGGGTTTGATAAAAATTCATCTAAATTATATGGAATATCTTTCACATTTCATGAACAAAAAGATAATATTAAATTAGAAATAAATAATTTAAATGAAAGACTTGAAAGAATTGGTTATAGCAATATGATACATATGGCTGATTTAATTATGTCTCGTGGTGATTACTCACATTTTGATATCAAAAAAAGGAAAAGTATTTTTAACTCAATTTATCAATTTTCGAAGAAAATTCCTGTAAAATATTACACCATCATTATAGATAAGAAATATACTGATAGTGCAAGAATATTAAGACAAAAAATTTTAAATGAAATAAACACATTAATAAAAGAAAACGAAGAATATTTTTATAAATTTGATAAAATTGTAATGTATTACGATAATGGTCAAGAAACACTAGGTATTATACTTGAATCTATATTTAATAGATTTAATAATTTTGAACATAAAATTAATTTTAATCATAAAGAAAAAAGATTATTCCAAGTTTCTGATATGCTTACATATATTGATAAATATGATTATAAATATAGAAATAAAATGTCTTTTTCTAAAAGTGAAAAATATTTCTTTTCAGATGAAGAAATAAGAAAAATTTTAAAAGAGTTAAGTAAAAAAAGATTATAACATTAAAAAAGCAACCATAATAGGTTACTTTTTTAAGCAGCGCCTTGCGCTAACACGGGTTTGGTCCTTTTGACTATAAATAGTTTACTAAGACCAAGAGTAGATATAATATCTACAATAATATTATATCACTTAACAAGAAAATTATATCAAATTTATTTAAATTTATAAACAATTTAAAATATAACTTCTGTTTAATGTATTTTACACTATATTTTATTATATTTCAAGTATTTTTATTAATTAATATGTACATTTACTAACATTAAAAATTAAAGCATGAAAATGTATAATTTTTTTTATAAAAGTATAAAAAAAATATTAATGTTTATAATATTAATGTGATATACTAAATAAAGGGGATTCGGGATATGAAAAAGAAAACTAATAAGAACAATAAAAGAAATAAAAAACGTTTAAATAAAATAAATATAATATCCGCTATTATTATAGTCTTTATTATAATTGGTATAAGTGCTGCTGGGGGATTCTTTTTATACATTTATTTTAATGCACCTGAATTTAATACAGATTTACTATATAAAAAAGAATCATCTAACATTTATGATTCAAAAGGTAATTTAATAGCAACAATTGGAACTGAAAAAAGACAAATTGTATCTTATGAAGAACTTCCCCAAGTTTTAATAGATGCTATTATCGCGACAGAAGATTCTAGATTTTTTGAACATAATGGACTAGATGCACCTAGATTTTTAAAAGCAAGTTATGGATACTTTACAGGTGAAAATGCAGGTGGTGCTTCTACTTTAACAATGCAAGTATCTAAAAATACATTTACTAGTACAGAAAGTGAAGGACTTGATGGAATTATTAGAAAATTTACTGATATTTATTTATCTGTTTTCAAAATAGAAAAAGATTATTCAAAAGAAGATATAATTGAGTTTTATGTTAATGCACCATATTTAGGTGGTGGAAATTATGGTGTTCAAATGGCTGCTAGAACATACTTTCAAAAAGATGTAGGAGATTTGAATTTAATTGAATCTGCTATTATTGCTGGTATGTTTCAAGCACCAGGAGAATATGATCCATATATAAATCCAGATAAAACTAATGAAAGAAAAAATGAAGTTCTTGATTTAATGTTAAGACATGGATATATTACTGAAACAGAAGCAAAAGTTGCAAAAGAAATTGATATAAGTGAAGTAGTTAAAGACACATCTTCAACAGTTAATCCATATCAAGGATTTATTGATACAGTAGTACAAGAAGTAATTGATAGAACAGGTTATAATCCATATGAAACATCAATGGATATATATTCTACTATGGTTAAAAGTAAACAAGATGTTATAAATAAATTTTATAAGACTCATAAATTTAAAGATAATAAAGTTCAAGTTGGAATTGGTATGATTGATAATGATACCGGTGCTATTATCGCGGTAGGAGCAGGTCGTAATAAAAAAGGTGCAATGTCACTAAATTATGCAACTCAAATTAATAGACACCCTGGTAGTACAGCAAAACCATTATTTGATTATGGACCTGGTATTGAATATAAAAATTGGTCTACATATACACCATTTATAGATAAAGCAGTTAAATATACAAATGGTGGTACTATGAGAAATGTAGATGGCAGATATTTAGGTTTTTTAACACTTGAACAATGTTTAGTTAAATCAAGAAATACTTGTGCTCTTCAAGCATTTAAGTCACTTAGTAATTCTAAAATTAATAAATTTGTAACATCTCTTGGTATTACACCTGAATATTTAGGAAATAATAATTACATTAATGAAGCACATTCTATTGGTGGATTTAATGGTGTTTCTCCTGTACAACTAGCCGCTGCTTATTCTGCATTTGGTAATGGTGGATACTATACAGAACCTCATTCAATTACTAAAATAGTTTATAAAAATTCAAAAGAAGAAGTTGTAGAAGAATTTAACTTTGATAAAAATAAAGTTATGAAAAATACAACTGCATATATGATTGCTTATATGTTAAAGAAAGTTACTAGTTCTTCTGTTAAAGTTAAAGGAACTGATTTAGCAACTAAAACAGGTACTAGTAGTTATGATGAGGCTACATTAAAGAAATTACATCTATCTTCATCAGTAATTCAAGATGCTTGGACAGTAACATTTAGTCCTGATTATAGTGTCGCGATATGGTATGGATATGATAAATTAACTAAAAAAACTTATAATACTTCTTCACATGCATGGAGTGAAAGAACTAAAATTCAAAAAGAAATTGTAAATAAAGTAATGGAAAAAAATTCAAAATTTAAAAGACCTAGTGGTATCGTAGCAGCAAGAGTTGTAGTAGGAACTAACCCTCCTCTTCTTGCAAACTCTCATACTCCAAGTTCAAAAGTACAAACACATTTATTCTTAAAAGGTTATCAACCCACAAAAGTAGCAAGTTATACAGCACCTAAAAAAGAAACTACAACGGATAATACTACTAATAGTACAAATAATTCAACAAGTAATACAACTACAACTCAAATTCCAAGTGTGATTAGTCCCCAATAATTTTGTTTTATAGTTACTAAATACATAGAAATCTATGAGATAATTGTATGTAATGTGAAGATAGTTATGCAATAATAAAGAAACAACGAATTTGTTGTTTCTTTAATTTTATTAATAATTGTTTCATAACCATATATGCTTTTAGATAATCTTTTATAACGGACTTTTAAGTATAGAAACCTTACAAAAAAATAAAAAATTATTTCATTAATTTTAAATTTATTATATAATTTTTTTATGAAGAAAAAACTTATTATATTTATACTATTAATTACTATTTTTACTTTTATATTTAGTTTATATAAAATTATAATGTGGAATAAAGATAATTCACACACTAAATCTTTAACTGAAAATATTTTTAATGAAACAATTAACAATAGTTTAGAAATTGAAAATATAGAAGAAGATTCAGAAGAAGAATTTAAAATAGATTTTGATAAACTAAAAACTCAAAATAAAGATGTTAAAGGATGGATACAAGTAAATAATACTAACATTAATTATCCTTTTGTTCAATACAAAGACAATGATTATTATTTAAAGCATTCATTTGATAAAAAATATACTGATGCAGGTTGGGTATTTTTAGATTATAGAAATAATATAGATGATTTTGATAGAAATACAATTATTTATGGACATGCTAGACTTGATAAAACTATGTTTGGTACTCTTAAAAATGTATTAAAGAAAGATTGGTATACAAATACTGATAATCAAATTATAAAACTTTACACATTAAATGAATATACAGAATGGCAAGTGTTTAGTGTTTATCATATTGAAACAGAAGACTATTATATAACAACAGAATTTACTGATAGTGAATTTAATGAATTTATTAAAACACTTAAAAAAAGATCAATATATAATTTTAATGTGGATTTAGATATAAATGATAAAATTCTTACTCTATCTACTTGTCATTTAAAAAATGAAAAAACAGTTTTACATGCTAAACTAATTAAAAAAGAAGTTATAGATTAACTATTTACAAAATCTATAACTTTACCTTCAAATATTTTATTAATATTATCATTATTAACTAATTCTTCTGGTCTAAATAAAATTTTATTTTTATCTAATATATTTACATTATCACTAGATAATACTTCATATACAAATTCACTACAATAATATTTATTTCTATGAAGTTTTATTTTAAAATAAGCAAGTAATAATCCAGCAATATTATATCCTTTATTAGTATCTTTAATTTCTTTTACTTTCTTTCTTATTTCATCATATTGATCCTTTGTAACTTCTAATTCATATATAGCAAGTATTGCTTTTTTCTTTTTAAATAAACCTTTATTTAAATCTTCTAATTTAAACACACCATAAAATGGAAAATGTGTGTATTTTCTTCCAAATGAATACATTTCTTTACAATTCTTATCAAAAGCAATTGATGCATGACAATATTTATCATGAGTAAAAAAATGTATTGCTTTTGAAATACTTGAATATGTTTGTGATAAAACAATATAAATTTTTTTATTTTGATTTTCCATCTTTACTCCTAAAAATATCATTAAAATTATCAGGTATACCAATATCAATATTTATATTTTCTCTTGTTATTGGATGTATAAAATTAATTTTATTTGCTACTAATAACATATTTCTATAACCATCTTTTATACCATATTTTTTATCTCCAACAATTGGTGTATTATTATTTTTCATATGTACTCTTATTTGATTTTTTCTTCCTGTTTCAATATCAATATTTAACATAGTATAGTTATTATTACTTTTTATTTTAGCATAATTTGTAATTGCAAGTTTACCATTTTTATCATTAGTACTATAAGTATATAATGTTTTAGTTTCTTTTAAGTAAGACTTAATTTGTCCTCTCACTTTTGTATTACCATGTACTATTGCTATGTAATTTCTTTTAACAGATTCCCAATTATCTTGTAAATTATTTTTAACTTTTTCTGTTTTAGCAAATACTATTATACCACAAGTATCTTTATCTAATCTATGTACAACAAAAACTTTTTGATTTTTTTTATGTAAATACTCGTAAACCATTGAATATAAATTATCTTTATATTTATCACTTTTAATAGTTGGTATTCCACTTTTCTTATAAACTATTATTAAATATTTATCTTCATATAATATATCTAATTTATTATTTTTTTTCATAAAGCACTTCCTATATTATTTTTTATTCTTTTCTTCAAAATATTTTTTTATATTATCATTAGTTTTATCTTCTATTCTACTTTTTTTATCTTTATAAATAAGTAACATTATAATAATTGATATATCATATAAAATAGGCATACCAAATAATAAATTAATAATTGAATAGATAACTATAATATAGATTAAGTAGTCATTTCTATTTAAATTATATTTAAGTATATCTTTATAAAATAAATATTTAACTATAAAGTATGCTATTAAAATATAGATAATAAAAAATCTATTTAAATCATTAAAATTTGGAAGACCTAATATATACATATATTTAAATATTAAAACTAATATTAAATATGAAATAGTAAATTTAATTATATACATTTTTTTATTTTCCATTTATATCACCATTAATGTAGTAAAAATCCTAATAATATAAATATTATTCCTAATATTAACCCATATATTAATTCTTTATCTTTAATATGTTCTTTTACTTCACATAAAAGTTCAAATAGTGATATATAAATAAGCATACCTAATGATATTGACATTAATATTCCTACAAGTAAATCACTAAAATTTATTTTAAATACAGTAAGTATTATTATTCCAACTATACTAGATATTGATAGTAGTGATATTAAACTTATTTTTTCTTTTTTATCATGTACTAGTGAAGATATTTGTATACCCATTGGTATATTATGAAATGATACCCCAATCATCATAAAAAGTCCTAATTTAATATCAGTAAGTGTAGTTGAATATATTGCAGTTCCCTCAATTATATTATGTAAAAATAATGCTATTGTTGAAATTATTCCTATATGTTCCATATGACTTTTCTTTTTAGAATGAGAATGATTAGGTAAAAATAAATCAAGTAATTTTAATAATAAAATTCCAGAGATTATACATAATATCATTATTAATTTATTATCAAATAATTCTAAACATTCTGGTAATAAATCAATTAGTATAAGTCCAATTATTATTGAAAATGAAAAACCAACTGAAAAAATAATTAATTTTTTTTCATTATTAATAAATTTAGTTATAAAATATCCAATAAAAAATGATAATCCTGATAATAAGGTTATTAATATTGCTTGATAATTCATTTTTTCACCCCAAATTTCAAGATAAATTATAACACAATTATAAAATATTGCAAATAATTATGAATATAGATGAATTTAATCATTAAAAAAGCATACTTTTGTATGCTAATTTCTATATAATTTTTTAATTTACTAAATTATTTAATATACCATAAGAAAATATCATCATAATAGCACTAGCAAGTAATACACCAAGAACTACTGCTAGAAATGATTTTTTTCTATTCATATTTAGAAGACCTGCAACTAAGCAACCTGTCCATGCCCCTGTTCCAGGTAAAGGTATTCCAACTAATAATACAAGTCCTATATATCCATATTTTTCTATTTTTGATTTATTTTTATTTGCTTTTTTATGTAAAAATTTTGCAATTTTTCTAAACATTTTTATTTTACAATTACTCATCCATTCTAATATTTTAGCAATAAATAATAAGATAAATGGTATTGGTATAATATTACCAATAAATGATACTATAAATGTTACAAGTGGTTTTAATCCAAGTAGCGCGCCTGCTACCATACCACCTCTTAATTCTAATATTGGAGATATTGAAATAATAAAGACTATTAATTCTCTTCCATATTTTAATGATGTAAGACCACTAAATAAATCAATTATAATATTAACTAAATTTTGCATTAAATCACCTACTAATTATATTCCTCATTTCATAATTTTATCATTTATTAATCAAAATTAATAGTATTATTTTATAAAGTTTATTATAATTATTAATGAGGTTATTTTATGAATAAAAAAATTGGTATATTTGATTCTGGTATTGGTGGTACTACAACATTAAAAGAAATTGTAAAACTTCTTCCAAATGAAGATATTATTTATTATAAAGATTCTAAAAACAACCCATATGGTGAAAAAAATGATGAAGAACTTTATAATATTGTTAAAAATATAGTTGAATATTTAATTAAAGAAGATGTTAAATTAATTGTTATTGCTTGTAATACTGCTACTACTAAATGTATTTCTAAATTAAGAAATAATTATAAAGATATGATTTTTGTTGGAACAGAACCTGCTATTAAAGTTGCTTGTGATAATAATTTTAAAAATATTTTAGTAATGGCTACTCCTGCTACTATTGCATCAGAAAGAACACATGAATTAATATTAAATAATAAAAAAGAATTTGAAAATATTACACTTTTACCTTGTGATGGTCTTGCTAATGCAATTGAAATAAATAATCAAAGTAAAATAGATGAATTACTTCATAAACATTTAGATAAATATAAAAGCGATAATATTGATACAGTAGTTTTAGGTTGTACACATTATCCACTAATTAAAGATAAAATAAGTAAATATTTTAAAAATGCTAAATTAATAGATGGAAATATAGGTGTTGCAAAACAAGTAAAATATCAACTTGAAATGCATAATTTATTAAATGAAAATAAGAAACAAGGAAGTATTCAATTTGTAGAATAGTTTCTTGTCTCATTAAAAATATTTAAGTAATATAATAACACTTTTCTCTTTACTAATTAGTATAATTAGAGTTATAATAAATTACAAATTGGGAGGTTATTATGAATTCAAATATTAAACTATTATTAGAAGGATATGGTCTTATAAGAAATTTTGCAGCATTTATAAACTTGATTGAAATAGGTGTTATAAATAAAGATACTGCTTGTGATGCTGTTATAGAATACAAAAATCCAGAATATATTTGTGAATTTGCGGCAAATATTGAAGGAGCTAATATTCAAAAATTAGAAGATGCCATTATTCAAATTGATGATGTAGTTTATATTTATTCTTTTGCTGAAAAAGTAAAAGGAGCTAATATTTCAAGGCTAGAAGATGCAATGTGCAAATCTAAAGATAATAATATTAAAAAAGCACAATCTATATTTCGTTTCGCTTGTAATATAAAAGATGCTAATATTGATAAATTATGTGATGCAATATGTGAAACTCAAGATGCTGAACTTATCTATGTTTTTGCTAAAGAAGTAAAAGGAGCTAATATTCAAAAATTAGAAGATGCCATTATTCAAGCTGGAAATATAAATTTTATTAAAACTTTTGCTAAATATATTAAAGGAGCAAACATTGAAAAGTTAAAACAAGCTGTAGAATATATAAAAGAGAATGTGGAAATGCCTGAAATAAAAAGAGATATGAAATATTTATTGTTTTGCTTAGTAGATGAACATTACGATTTTATTTCAAAAAACAAACAAGAATTTGCTAAATTATTTATTGATGATACATTTTTAAAAGAAGATAAAGTAACGGAAAAGACTTTAAAATTAAATAATAAATTTTAAGAAAGAATTAGGATAATTATATAATAAAAATTAGTAGTAGAACTATTACTAATAATTCCAAGTTTAGCATTATCTATTAGAAGACTCCATGACATTAATAAGTCTGGATGGTTTCTATTACTTGGATTAGTGCCAATAGTTGGTAGTATAATTTTATTAGTATTTTATTGTACACCAAGTGTTAATGAAAATAATAAATATGGTGTTATTGAATAATATTAAAATAAAGGGGCTTAATTTTTAAGTCCCTTTAATCCTTTAACACCTTTACTTCCATTAAATCCTTCAAGAATGTTACTTTCAAAACTTCTTGTTTTTTTATTCTTATTTTTATAATCTTTAATAGCGATTTGTATCATTTCTTCAAGAAGTTCAGTATAACTCATTCCACATTCTTTCCATAAATAGAAAGATAAACTACCTGGTATTGTATTAGGTTCATTTACATAAAATTTATTTGATTTTTTATCTATTAAATAATCTATTCTACAAACACCACTTAAATTTAATAGTCTAAATACTTTTTTAGATGTTTCTTGTATATCTTTTGTTAATTCTTTTGATATTCTAGCAGGTACAATTCTACTAGTTTGAGCCATTCCTTTACTAGAACCCTTAGTTTTAGAATTTGATAAATATTTATCAGTAAAACTTAATATTTCATCAAGTCCCATTACTTCCTCTAATGGACTTACTTTTTGATATTCATAATTTCCAAGAACACTTGCATTTACCTCAACTAAATTTTCTACTGCCTTTTCAACTACTATTTTATTATCATAACTAATTGCTGTCTCTATTGCTTCATTAATATCTTTTTCACTTTTTACAAAAGTAATTCCTACACTACTTCCAAGAGTTGCAGGTTTTACTACAACAGGATATTCTAATTTCTTTATATCTTTTAATATTTTATCACTATTTTCTAAATATTCAGTATCATAAAACCAAGTATAATCAACAATAGGTATATTTGAAGATGACATAACTTGTTTCATTAAAACTTTATCTTGTCCAAGCGCAGCACCTAAAACATGTGAGCCAACATATGGAATACCAATTGTATCTAAATATCCTGCAAGAGTTCCATCTTCTACATTATTACCATGAACAACAGGTAAAATAATATCTAAATCAGTAATATCTTTTCTTAATATTCCATTTGTTTTTTGTAAATAAAACTTATTATCTTTCTTACATAAAACAACCTTAGTTGCAAATTTTTCAGTATTACTAAAATCTTTATAAAAATCCATATCTAATAACATATGTCCTGTATACCATATTCTAGATTTAGATATATAAATTGGTACTACTTCATATTTATCCTTATTTAAATTTTGAATTGCTTGTAGTGCAGAAATAATACTTACTTCATGCTCTACTGTTTCTCCTCCATAAATTACTCCAATTTTAATTTTCACTTCTTACCACTCCTACTCATTAAATATATCAGGTAAATCATTTTCAAGCAATACATATGTTGATTTATCACTTAACTTTCTCATTAAAGGAAAAGCAAGTTTTACATCATTTAAAATATATATTTTCTTTTCATTAAATTTTTCTTTTTTAAGTCCATCTAATATTGGTTTTGTTTGCTCTTCTCCAATTAATATTACTTCATCACATACTTTTGCTATTTCACGACCAAATTCCATATTATATTCATATTGTTTATCACCAAGTTCTATCATACCTGGTGTCACTATAATTTTTTTACCATCCATCATACTTAGAACATCAACTGCCATCTTAGCACCAACAGGATTAGAATTATAAGCATCATCTATTATATTAATATTATTTATCTTTTTAAGTTCTAATCTATGTTCAACAGGCTTTATTCTTTTAACACCCATTTTTATTTGCTCAATTGTTAATCCTAAATTATATGCTACCGCGATAGATTCTAAAATATTATATATATTTTCATACCCTAATAACTTTGTTTCCATGTCACAAGTATCTTTTGTATCCTTAAATGTACAAGTAAATTTTGTTCCATTACTAGAAAGTTTTATATTACTAGCATAAACATCTGCTTTTTTATCTTTTAATGAAACCCATACTTTTTTACATTTACTTTTAATTTTATAATTTTTTTGATATTCATCATCTAAATTTAATACTGCAATACCTGTATCAGGTAAACTATTAATTAATTCAAATTTTGCTTCTTGTATATTTTTTCTTGAACCAAAACTTTCTAAATGAGCAGTACCAATTGTTGTAAGAATTCCATATTGTGGAAATATAAAATCACATTTTTCTTGTATTTCTCCTCTTCTAAAAGCACCCATTTCTGCTATAAAGATATCTGTAAATTTATCAAGTTTATTATTTATTGAAATCATAAGTCCATTCATAGTATTAAAACTTTTTTCAGTAGCAAATGAATTATATTTAACACTTAATATTTCATTTAATACATTTTTAGTAGTAGTTTTTCCATAACTTCCTGTAATAGCAATCTTTTTTAAATCACTCATTTCATTTAATTTATTTTTAGCCATACTCTTAAAATGATTAAATATCATTTTTTCAATTGGCTTGTTTATAAGATTAGCAACATATATTACAAAAGGATTTAAACACATAAATAGTCCAAGTAATGTGTAATTTATAAACAATTTTTCTTCTTGAAAACAAACTATCATAGGTAATATCATTAATAAATATATTATTAATTCTGTTACATATAATCTTTTAATTCTAGCAGTTATTACAAGTGGTTTTTTAGATTGTTCTTTGCTTACATCTCTTTTATATAGAAAATAGACAATACAATAAAATATACTAAATATTAAAATTAATGGTAAACCTCTAAAAAGCAAAAATATTATAAATAATAAATCATATGTTAAAAATATCTTTTTAGGATTTGCAAATATCCAATTTAAATATCTATTACCATCGTTATACCAATTTTGTTGTAGTATATGAAGTGACTTTTTACTTTTAAATATTAAATAATATATATAAAATATAAGAGAAATTATAAAATATGTTTTCATTTACTCTCCTCCAATAAAACTTTTTAAAACATTTATAGTTTGATTTAATCTTTCTAAATATGCATAGTGAGTACAATTTTCATAAGTTACAAGACCACAATTAGGTATTAATTTTTCAAGTTCAACAGCATCACTATATAAAACTGCTTCATCATTAGTTCCCCATATTAATAGTGTAGGACATTTTATATTTTTTACTTCATTAGTTAAATCTAAATTAACATGACGTACTAATATTTTTCTCATCATAACAGATGCATTTTTATAATCAGTTGAGCCAATATACCTTTTAGCAACATCTTCTAGTTTATTAATAACAGGTATTTTTTTCATAGTCTTTAAAACCTTAGTTTTAACATTATCTTTTTGAACACTTTTTTTATACGGACTTGCTAGTAATACTAATTTTTTAGTTTTATATTTAATGGCATAAGCAAGTGATATTTTTCCTCCAAAAGAATGACCTATTAATATAGGATTATTTAATTTTAATTCTTTTGCCATTTCATTAATTAGTGCTGCATATTCATAAATATCCCATTCTTCTTTTGGTTCTTCACTAAGACCAAAACCCGGTAAATCAACAATTAATACATTATAATTTTTAATAAATGGTTTAGCAATAGGCATCATCATTTCAATATTTTGACCCCAACCATGTAAATAAATTAAATTTGTTTTTGAATTATTATCATAAAAAATATAATTTACACTTACATCCTTATATATAAATTGCATATTATTCACCTAATTAATTATATCACATAAAAAGAGTGTTTAGAATTAATAACACACTTGTTTACATTATTTATGTCTTAATATTTCATCTGCATCTTTGCTTGCTACTTTATATGAATAATTACTATCTCTAAGTTCATTTGTAGTTTTAGATCTTTTTTCATTAACACTTGACCCATAATTTAGTTCAAACACTTCAAATAACCATTCATATTTAATCGGATCACTTAATAATTTAGAAACTATTTCTCTACTTTTTAAATAATTACATGATTTTATTATATAATCTATATTTAAATCATATTTAGTTAAATAACAAATTTTAAACGCGTCCATTATATCATCAAAAATTTTATCATCTAAGCCAAGATATAATTTATTATTATTTGATTTTACTCCAACTGAAATATAAAAATCATATGCAAATAAAACCATTTTTCTTAAAAATTCATCTTCAACAGGAATATTTGTATTTCGATTAACTATTTTACGAGTAGTATTTTTACCACTATCCGTATCATATATAACATAATTATTTATTAATCTATTAATATCATTTAATTTAATATCATTTATACTAGTTTTAATTAATATAGGATTATCTATATATTTAGAATTATCAAGTTCTCTATAATCATTACATAAATATATACCCTTTTCTCTAAACGCGCTTTTAATAGCACAAAATACTTTTCTTCTTTCTAATATATCATTACCAGGAATATTAAAATATCCATATTTATTTATTTGATCAATAATTTTATTTAGAAAAGAAGATGTTATTTTTCCATATTTAATGCTTCCAGAATCATATAAAATTTCATATATTTTACTACATAATATGGGACTAGTTATTTCTTTATTACTACCTAAAAAATATATTTTACCATCTCTATCAATATAAAGTCTTTTAATTGCAGACTCTCCTTCTTTTTCCATTAAATCTATAAAGTAGTTATCACTATTTATTCTATTATCATTATTGATTTGTTTTACTGTTTCATTTTTCAAAACATATTTATTTGCATTAATTAAATTAATTAGTTTATTTTTTACTTGTGATTTAATACTCTCATCACCATCTAAATCTAACATTAATCTTTTAATATATTTTTCTTTTTCACTATTATTTAATTTATTAGCATATGGAATAACAATATTAATTGTTAAATCATTTAATAAAGAATTAACTTTTCTATCATATAATTCTTTCATAATTTCACTATTTTGAGATGCATTAATTTTACTAAATAAAATTTGAAGTGCTGTAAGTTTTGCATTAAATGTATCATAATATTTTGAATTTTTAGTAATATCATAAAATTTATTTCTTAATACTGAACTATCTTTAAAATATGCTTCACACATAACATTATTTCCAAATGTACTTCTTATTATTTTAGCAAATAATTTAAGTTCATTATAACTTTTGACATATTTATTTTCAACATATCCACAAATATCATCAGCAAACATTTGAGTTACACCTTCATTAAGTCCTGTATAGTCAACAGGCCCCATATCCAATAATCCAGAAGTCACACTATTTTTTGAAGCGACATGTAATAATTCATGTATTAATGAGTGCTCTTCAAAATATGTTTCAGTTTTCATAAATGATATAAGTATAGTATTTTGATATCTACAATAATTAGAATTAATTAATATTTTTGTATATGGCTTATTGTGTAAATGTTCAAAATTTGTTTGCATAACTGTATTTTTTGGTAAATTATCAACTACCATTAATTGATTTACAGATTTCATCCTATCTACTAAAATTTTAGTGTTTATTCCATACAAAAGAGAACATCTTTTAGATATTCTATCAATATGTGGCTTTAGAATTAAAAGTGGTAAATTAATATTAATCATCAATTACATTTATGGATTTAAATTCTTCTTGTACTTTTTCTGGTAATTCTTCATAAAAGACTTCTCCATCTTTTTCTATTACTTTTGAGTATACTACTTTATCATCTTTTAAAAATTTTGCAACTTTACCATATTTAGTATTTTCTATATATTCTAGTAATATTAATTCCATATTTTCTCCTTTTTATCTAATATTATACACTATTTTAAATATTTGTTAACTTCATTTGTAAATTCACTTTGTAATTCTTCAAGTTTTTCCTTTGTTGTTGCTTCAAAACGAGTTGTAATATTAGGACCTGTATTAGAGGCACGAACAAGAGCAAAACCATAATCAAATTTTGCTTTTACTCCATCAATCGTAATATAATTATAATTCTTTTTATCACAATATTCTTTAATTTTATTAACTATTTCAAATTTAATATTATCATCTGCATGTATTTTTATTTCAGGTGTTGAATAATATTTTGAAATATTATCAAGTAAACTACTAAGAGACGTGTTAATGTGAGATAACATTTCAATTAGTCTCATTCCTACATATATTCCATCATCATAACCTGGAAATTTATCTCTAAAATAAACATGACCAGAAAGTTCACCACTTAAAGGATAATCACCCTTGGCAGATGCTGCCCTAGTATAAGAGTTTCCTGTTCTATATTCAATTGGTTTAACTCCTAATTTTATTAGTTCATCTTCAAGTGATTTAGAACATTTAACATCAAATAAACATTCTTTTTTATCTACTTTATCATATAAATATTTCCACATTATTATTAAGAATTTATCAATTTCAATCATATTACCTTTTTCATCAACAAATCCTACTCTATCTCCATCCCCATCATAACCAATACCCAAATCAGCATGAGTTTCTAATACTTTTTCTTTTAACATAGTTAAGTTTTCATAAACACAAGGATCTGGATGATGAAGTGGAAAATTTCCATCACTAGTATTACATATCCCAATACTTTCAACATTTTTTAAATGAGAAAATATTTCATCCGCTATTATACTAGTAGTACCATTACCACAATCATATACTACTTTTATTTTTCTATCACCAAATGATAATTTATTTAATACTAAATCAATATAAGCATCTCTTATATCTGCGTCTTCCACACTACCTTTTCCATATATAAATTTTTCACTTTTAATTATATTATATATTTCTTTTACATCACTACCATATGCATTATGAATTCCATTATAAGAAAACTTAAATCCATTATATTCTTTTGGATTATGAGATGCTGTTATCATCATACTAGAATTAGTATTTAAATAATTTGCTGCAAAATAACACATAGGAGTAGTAGCAAGACCAAGTCTTTTAACATGAATTCCTGTTTCAACTAATCCCTTTACAAGTGATGACTCTAAACTAGGAGAAGAAAGTCTATTATCATATGCAACTACTGTTGATGGAATATTATATTCATTTAACTTAGTTCCAAAAGCAAGTCCTATTTTATATGCAATATCATCATCAATATCAGTACCATATACTCCTCTTATATCATACTCTCTAAATATTTCTTCATTTAATTTCATATGCATATCACCAATTTTATTTTATATAAATATTTAATTATTTTAAAGTATATTTAAATTTTTTGACAGATTTTTACATATTAAATTTTATATTTTCTAATCATTTAAACCATATAAAAAGAATTCATAAGAATTCCATTTATTAATGATCACAAGCATCAAAATCATTTAATCTTGATTCTAAGTCTTCTCTATATTTTACATAAGGTTCATTTTTAAGAGCATTTGTTCCTTCAAACATTAGGCATATCCTTGTATCATCATTTACTACAAATTTATCACTTAATTTTAGATTTGATAAATTTTCACAATTATAAAACATTCGTTCCATACCTTTGACTTTTGATGTATTAAAATTAGTTAAATCTAAATCGGTTAAATTTGAACATTCATAAAACATATCATTCATAGTTGTTACTTTTGATGTATCAAAATTACTTAAATTTAATGTTGTTAAATTTGAACATCCTGAAAACATACTCCACATAGATGTTACTTCTGATGTGTCAAAATTGCTTAAATCTAATGTTGTTAAACTTGAACATCCATCAAACATATCACTCATATCTGTTACTTCTGATGTATCTAAATACCTTAAATCTATTGATTCTAAATTTGATAAACCAACAAATAATTCAAAACCTGAACCTGCTCTTACTCCTCCTTCTCCTCCAATTGTTACTTCATACAAACCATCACCATCTGTATCTGTCCACCACATCATTATATTTCCACTATTATCATATGTTACATCTTTACTTCCAAGGACTCCTTCTGGTACTTTACTTGTATTTGTAAATTTTAATACTTTTATCTTATTAGATTTTAATGAAGTTGCAAAGAAATATCCATAATAATCTCCGCTTTCATTCATTCTAATATCTAGCACTGAATCGTATTGAGGGTTAACTACTATTTCTTCATTACTTCCATCACAAGATGGTACTTCTGTACTTTCTAACGCGATAGTTGTTTTTCTTGTTTTTTCACTTGTACTACTTCCTATATCTGCTATGTTTATGACTTCCCCTTCTGATACAAATTGATAATTATCATCTTTTACTGTTAAGTTTATTACTTGTCCATTATCATTAAATTCTACATAATATTTTATATTATTTCTTCCCGTTAAATTTAATGGATTTGATGTACTACTAAAACATTTACATTCTTTATTTGATAATGAACCACTTAAATAATTTTGTTCTGCTGTCTTTACTATCTCTTGCACTTCTGTTACAAATGTATTCTCTTTTGCATTCCTAAACATTTTAAGTACATTTGGCAGTGCTATAATTACTAAAATTGCTAAGATTGCTATTACTGCTAGTAATTCTACTAATGTAAAACCTCTTTTTTTCATTTAATTCTTACCTCTTTTCTATTTTTCTACCCTTTTATTATATCGTATATATATATATATCAAGAGGCATATTTAAATTTTTACATAACCATCTACACTTTTAGATTGTCTTTTATAACAAACTTTTAAGTATAGAAAGCACAAAAAAGAAAAGAAAAAAAGAAATTTATATCACTTATAAAAATATTGAAATAATTTATAAATTTAGTATACTAAATATTAAATATGGAGGTATTATTTTATGGATAGTGAAGACTCTTACCTAGGTCAATATGGTCTTGTTAAAATTATTAAAGGAAAATTTAAAGGAAGATTTGGCTATTATGATGATGATGAAATAAGTTCTAGTGGAAAAGTTAAATCTGTTATTTATTTTGGTGAAATGATGGATAATACAAAATGCTATTATATTGATGAAGATAATATTACGAATAAATTTACTATATTAGATTTAAAAAAAGAAAAGAAGAAATAAATCGTAATTTATGGAATGAAATAAGTGATAGTGAAAGGTTAAAATTAATTGAAGAAAAAGAACTTATTGATTATGAAATAAATAATAGACTTGAAAATTATATTGATTCTAATAAATTAAAAAATAAACAAGTCTTTCTTTCTCATTCTTCTATGGATAAAGAAATAGTTATATCAGTAGCACTTGATTTAAATGAAAAAGGTATTACTACTTGGCTAGATGCTTTTGATATTTTACCAGGAGAGTCAATTGTTTCAAAAATCAATCAAGGATTAAGTAATTGTGAATTTGTATTATTATTTTTATCTAAAAATTCTGTAAAATCTAAATGGGTAGAAAAAGAATGGGAATCAATTTTATGGGATGAAATAAATTCTAATAAAATTAAAATAATTCCTATAAAACTAGAAGATTGTAAAATACCTAAAATATTACAAACAAAGAAATATATTGATTTAAGTAAAGATTATAACTATGGAATAATGCAACTTATTGATGCAATAAAAAGTTACAAATCAAATTAATATACATAAATATACTTTTAAAATTAAATAAATACATTTTAGTAATCTACACAAATATAACTCTTTCATATAATATGAAAGGTGATATTATGCTTATTAAATATACTGATAAAGAACTTGATTTATGTGCAAGACTTATGAGAGCAGAAGCACTCGGTGAAGGTGAACTTGCTATGCTTATGGTAGGAAATGTTATTGTTAATAGAGCAATTGCTGATTGTCTTGACTTTAAAAAGATAAGAAGTATAACTGATGTAGTTTATCAAAAACCTGGTGGCTTTGTTGGAACAAATAGTTCACTTTTTAATAGTGGAAGTGCTACTACAAAAGAAAAAGAACTTGCAAAAAGAGTATTAAAAGGTGAATATTATCATCCTGCTACTAACGCGTTATGGTTTTATGCACCAAGTGGTAAAGATGATTGTAAAAGTACATGGTTTAATCAAAGAAATGCAGGAAGATATAAAAATCATTGTTTTTATGAACCAGACCCAGGTGTTTGTGAACAATTGTATTAATCTTAATATTTTGCTATAATTATTAAGAGGTTTTTTTATGGAAGTATTAGATTCAATATTAAAAGCAATAGGTAGTTTTTATCAAAATGGTAAAAATATTAATGATATAATTGGTTTAATTTTTAGTATCATGGTAATACATAAAGCATTTTACTTTGTTATAGGAATGTTTTTTACAAGAAAATTTAAACCTGCTAAAAATAAACATAAATATGGAATAGTAATTGCTGCTAGAAATGAGAAATATGTTATTGGAAACTTATTAGATAGTATAAATAAACAAGATTATCCAAAAGATTTATATACTGTTTTTGTAGTTGCAGATAATTGTACAGATAATACAGCAGATATAGCAAGAAGTAAAGGTGCTATTGTTTATGAAAGACATGATACAGAGCATAGAACAAAAGGATACGCGCTACAATTTTTATTTGAAAATATTAAAAAAGATTATGGAATAGAGACATTTGAAGGATATTTTGTATTTGATGCAGACAATTTACTTAAAAAGAATTATATTTCAAAAATGAATGATGCATTTGACTGTGGTCAAAAGATAATAACTTCATATAGAAATACTAAAAACTTTGATGAGAATTGGGTATCTTCTACATATGCTCTTCATTGGATTCGTTCTATTAGAACTAATCACAGAGCAAGAAGTGTATTAAGACTTGCTACTAATATTCAAGGTACAGGATTCTTATTTTCAAATGAAATAGTTAAAGATGGATGGAAATATACTTCACTTACAGAAGATAGAGCCCTAACTGCTGATGCAGTAGCACAAGGATATCAAATAACATATCAAGATGAAGCAGAATTTTATGATGAACAACCTGTAAGTTTAAAGGTTGCATTAAGACAAAGACTTCGTTGGTCAAAAGGTCATTTACAAGCATTTGTACAAACAGGACCATATTTATTTATTAATATATTCTTTGGTAAAAAATTCTTAAAAACAAATTGGAATAAAGATAAAAAAATAAATAAAAAGAATAAAACATTTAAAGATGTTATGCTTAGTATCGTAGAATCTATAAGACATAGATTTGCATCATTTGATACACTTGTACAATTAACACCTCTTGTATTTATTAATTTAATAAGATGGATGATATTCTCATTATTCATTTATTCTTGTTATACTTATGCAAATGGAATTAGTAATGTTAATCTATTTAGTGGGGGGTCTTTCTTAACTAAATTTTTAAGAGATTTAGTTACTATTAAAATAAATATTGAGCCTGGATATTATGCATTATTTATGGGATTCATTCTTACTATTTGGTTTAGAATATTATATAGAATTGGTGCTTATATTTCAAATATGCTAATGGCTGTTTATCTATTTATAATAGAAGATAGTAGAATTAAGAAAATGAAATTAAAAGATAAAATATTATTTACATTAACTTGGCCTACATTTGATATTATTGGAAGATATACAACTTATATTGCAGTATTTAAAAAAGTTGAATGGAAACCAATTCCACATCAAAGTAAAGTTACTATTGATGAATTAAATAATAAGGTTGGTGAATAAATGAAAGAATATATTCATCAATTTTATAATGAAGGCTTTGCTACAACATTTTATTTAAAACCGGTTAATTTTATAAAAAAGCATATTAAGAATAAAGCAGTATTAAAAGTATTAACATTAATAATTCAAGTGATATATACAATATTAATGATAATTATTGGTGTAATTACTTTTATTAAACAATATCCTTTATAATATTTGATATATAAATATGATAATTAAAAAACTTAACTTTCGTGTTGAGAGTTAAGTTTTAATTTGTTTTGATATGATTTGATTTGTTTTATTTAATTATTTATTTTTATCAGTTTCTTCTTGATTATTATCTTTATTTGTATCTTTTTTATTTTTGAAATAATCATATTTTAATGTTAAATCATTTTTTCTAGTTAAATTATTAACATAGAAATTCTTTTCTTCTAATTTTTCTGGTGTTATTTTTTTATTATTAGTAACTTCTCCATTTTCTACATAAACATTACCATCATACCATGAATAATCACTAAAAAATACTATACCATTATAACTATTATCTAACGCGTCTTCCCCAATATAATTATTTGAATTATAATCTACTCCAAATAAATTTAATATAGTAGGAAGTATATTTAATTGTGATGTTACTTTTTTAACACTAGTTTTTGATACTCCTTTACCCCATATAAAGAATGGTGTTCTATTAATTAAATTATTATCAGTATTTTTATATTTATCTAATATTGTTTTATCTTCAAGTGTGTATAAATAGTGATCTGTGAAAACTACAATTATTGTATCATCAAGTAAATCTTTTTCTTTTAAGTTTTCTATTAATAACTGCATCATATAGTCTGTTTCACTTGCTTGTCTTCTAACACACTCTTCTTCACTCATCTCTGTAAATTCTTCTTCTATCTGAGTTTCTTCAAATCTTTTTTCTTTATCCATATCATATAACATTTTACAAACACCCTTAGTATTAGTAAATGGTAAATGACCTGAATATGTAATTATATAATCTAAAAATTTACTTTCTGTATTAAATATTAAATTATTAAATTGTTCATTTAATATAAGTTCTCTATCTAATTGATATGTATCATCATCATATTTATCAATATCAATAAGTCCATAATAATTATCATATCCCCAATTTAAATAATTAACTGTTCTAGAATAGTATTCTCCATTATTCATATGGAATGCATTAACACTATAATCAAGATTTTTAAATAAATGAGCAAGTGAATATGGAAAACTATTTTTATTAAATGAATATGCATTTCTAGTATATGAAAGTGGTGTAATAAATCCCGTATTAACTGCAAATTCTGAATTAAATGTACTACCACCACCATTATAATATGAATAGTGATTAGTAAAATTAATTCCTTCATTCATCATTTTATATAAAGTTGGTGTATCATTTTTATTTATTAACCAATTGTCTGTACCTTCAAGTTGAACAAGTATTAAATTTTTACCTTTTAATTTACCTGTATATTTATTTTTATGTGTACTATCAGGAGTATATGAACTTTCTAAGAATGTTACTTCTTCTTCGCTTTCTTGTTCCTCTGTTTTTAAAAATGTTATATAAAAATTTCTAACAGTGTACTCAAAGAAACCACATACTTTAATACTTTTATTATTATCATTAAATGAATTATATATATTTTTAGGATTTCTCCAACTAGACCATGTAAGTTCTGTATTTGCTTTTCCTAATGTTAATGGTGTTAGTGAATGTAAAAGAATAAATACAATTAATATTATGAAAGATAATTTATAATTATTTTTTTTGTTTTTAGGTATTTTTTTAACACCAATGATTATGAATATTAGTATTATTATAAACGAAACATATACAAGTATATTACAATTTTTAATAGCATCTAATATGTATGGTGTTCCTTCACTAGCAGATTCTAATAAATTAAAATCAAAGAATGTTTTTGTCATTGAGAAATATACATTATTGACTAAAAACATAGATAAAAACAATATATTAAATAATAAATATATGAATACTCCAATTGGCCTTTTAAAAGATAAAGTCAACCCTAAAAAAAGTATTATCCAAGTTAAACTAAATAATAATGGAGATATAAAGTTATAATTAATATAACTTATACTACTTCCAAATACAAATATAAATGCATCCATTAATATAAAAGGTAAAGCCATCCATAAATAATTTGATTTATAATTATCTATAAAAAATTTTTTTATCTTATTTATAGTCCCTTTTATTCTTATGGATTTTATAGATTTTTTAATTTTTTTAAACACTTCCATCTAAATCACCATATGTATACATTATACTATATAATTTATATTTTTCAAGAAAAGTATTGTTCTATTGCCTCTATAAATTATCATTTTTTATTCTATTAACTCACTTTCACCTGTTTTATAATCTATTTTTATGCCAGGTTGTACATTGTAAACAAATACATTAAACTTTATGCCTTTTCCATTATCTTCTATTGATAATGCTTCCATTTGTACTCCACTTGCTAGTAAGTTATCATTTTCAAATATTGGTGTTACTCGGTATAGTACGTGATTTTTTGTATTTCTTATATATTCTGCTACTTTATTTTCAAATTCTAACATACCTACTGTATTCATATATCTTGTACAAGTTATTAAATTATTTTTATTTGCATTTTCTCCTGTTAATTGAAATCCTATTAAATGACAACGATTATATAAATATTTACCATCAACTATGTCATATTTTACTGTATGCCATCCTGTGGGTTTAACACTCCCAATACTTCCTCTTTCTTCTGTTGGCATTAAATCAATTCCAATATTAGCATGGGCTTCTGTACATCTTCCTAATTTGTCAAGTTCACCATATACTTCAAATGAGTTAGTGCTTTTAGATAAATCATCAAATTCTGGAACATTTTCATTTAATATTACATAGGGTTTTTCTTCATATTTTGGAATTGATGAAATATTATATGATATTTGTTTTTCTTCTTTGAATAATTCGTTATTATCTATAAATGATGTTATTTCATCTTTAAAATCACAATATAAAAAGGCACTTATTAAAGCAATAAGTGGAATAAAACTTAATTTTATTTTTCCAAACTTATTCATTTTCATTAAAACCACTATCCAATTTAAGAATAACATAAATTAAAAAATTATTCTATTATCATTAAATGCAATATATAAAATAATGTTAATAAAATGTAAAAAACTAGGATTAACCTAGTTTTATGGTACTAATAAAGACGTGCCAATCTGTAATGTTGAACTGTTTAAATTATTTAATTTCATAAGTTCACTTACACTAGTATTATATTCTTGTGCTATTTTCCATAAACTGTCACCTTTTCTAACTGTGTAAGTGCCATAACTTTTAGTTGGTAATTTTAATACTTGTCCTATTTGCAAAACATTTGTTGATAAATTGTTTAATGATTTAAGTTCACTTACAGTTGTGTTATACTCATTTGCTATATCCCATAAAGTATCACCTTTTTTTACTACATATGTATTAGAATTTACACTCAATTTTTCATTTTTAGGTATTAAAAGTTGCTGATTTATTGAAAGTTTATCACTTGTTAAATTATTTACACTTTTTAATGTATCAACAGTTGTATTATATTCTTTTGCTATGTTCCATAGAGAATCTCCACTTTTTACTTTATATAATATATAATCATCCGGAATTATGTCTTTTTCATTTGATGATATTTTTAATGTTTGACCAACTTGTAAAACATTTGATGACAAGTTATTTAATTCTTTAAGTTTACTTACTGTTGTTCCATATTTATTAGCAATACTCCACAAGCTATCTCCTGATACGTTTTTTATGTAGTATTTTTAAATGTAAATATAATATCTATCCTTTTATCTTGATAGATATAAATTTTTTCAACTAAATTTATGATTAATTCTCTAGTCGGATTTTCTAATGATAAAAACTCATTAATATATTTTTCTATTCTTTTGTTATCTATTTTGTTTGATTCTTGATTTTGATTTTTAAGATTATCAATATACTTTTTATTATCATCTATTTCTTTTTTTATATTTTCACTTACTCTTAAATATTGTGATTCGTCTATTATTCCTTTTAGCATATCTATATATGTTTTATCTAAATTTTCAGTTAGTTTATTATTTGCAATTTCTAGACTTTCAATTTGTTTTTTCAGTTTTAAAGTATTGTCTTTAAATTTTATATTTCCTATAGAATCTTTTATTTTGTTTTTATCAAGATATTTATGACAAACATCATTAATATTATCTAAAATAACACTCTCTAATATTTCATAATTATTTGTATGTGTTGTACATACATGATATTTTGAATATGTTCTATAATAATCACATGTAGTATAACTTCTTCCTGTTTTATTTTGATATCTTATTGTTATTCGATGCTTACAATCCCCACAATATAAAAGTCCATCTAATAAATAAAATCTTTTCTTCTCTGGTCTTTTTGCATTTTTAGGAAGTAGTGTTTGAACATAATTAAAAGTATCTCTATCTATTATTGCTTCATGAGTATTTGGAGCAATGATATAGTCTTTAGGATTGTTTTTAACAGTCTTTTTAAGTTTATAATTTATCTTTTTAGTTTTTCCTTGAACTGAATCTCCTACATAGATTTGATTAGTTAGAATTGCTTTTATTGTTGTATCAACCCATACGCCTTGTTCTTGTGAAATACATTTGCTACTACACTTTGTATTCCATACATAATTATAATAAGATGCTGGTGTTTTTATTTTTCTTTTGGTAAGTTCTTGAGCTATATAATGATAGGTATTACCTTTAAGTGCTAAATCAAATATTAATTTAACTATCTCTGCCTGTTCATCATTTATTATTAAATGATTTTTATTATTTGAATCTTTCATATAGCCAAAAGGGCATCTACCAGACACATACAAACCGTCTTTCATTCTTGAATGTAGACTAGTTTTAACTTTTTTAGAAATATCTTTGGCGTACATATCATTCATTATTGCCTTAAAAGGTGCGATATCATTATTAGTATTGTCTATAAAAGTATCTATTCCATCATTGATAGCAATATATCTTATATTATTATTTGGAAAGTATTTTTCTATTAATTCTCCTGTCCCTATATAATCTCTACCTAATCTTGACATATCTTTAGTAATGATCATATTGATTTTACCTATTTCAATGTCTTTAATCATTCTTTTAAAAGCAGGTCTTTCAAAATTAGTTCCAGTAAAACCATCATCAACATACTCATCTATAACATTATAATTGTTTTCTTTAACATATTGATTAAGTAAACTTCTTTGACTTACAATACTATCTGATTCAATATTTCCATCATCTCTTGATAATCTTATATATAGTCCTACATTAAAACTACTATTCACGATTCTAAATTCATACTCCTTTCACTTTGGGAATAATGAGTATGCTTGAATGGTACCTCCTTATTTAAAATATTGCAAGTCATATATTGTTTTTCTATTTCTATTTTTAATACATTAGTTATTATTTCATTTAAAGATTTACCATTTTCTTTAAATTTTAAATTAACCTTGTATTTAACCATAGAGTTTTATACCTCCAATAAATTCTATGGCTTTAATTTTTAAATTAGTAATATTATTTGGTGTAATAATACACCTAACAATATTACTTATTATCATAAACCTCCTGATTGTTCATTTTTTGATTAAATATTTTTTCTTTTAAATTAAAATTAAACTTTCCCATTCATATCGTCTCCTTTCGGGATGCATGATACCTCTTCTAAAAAGAAGAGTCACGCCATTAAATATAGAAAGTTTTGTCTATCATCCTATAAAACTTGCAAATGCATTAATTTTAAAAGAGCAGGATAAGATGTTTACACATTAATACTGAACTATTCCTTATTTCATAATGGTTTAGTAATGCGTAAAACTTATTTCGTACTTACGAAATTCATCCTATTTTATAGGTTGATATAAAGGATAAAGTAAATAATATCAATACATTAGAGCATAAAAAAATCATCCTATTATATATTTTTTTATATTTTGTAGGATGATTAATTTTAGTTAGATATAAATAAAAATTATATTAATTCAATTCTTATTCCTAAAACACCATATTGTTCTTGTTTTTCTTTTGTATAAAATTGTTCAAGAACAGCAATCAATTCGTCTTTAGTCATCGATTTGTCTGATAAAATAGAAATATCAAAATCCTTAAACATATCTTCAAAAGTGTTGTATCTTATCAAACCAATAACTTTTACTTTAAAAGATTCATTTAATTCTGGTTCCATTAAAAATTTGATAGTGTCTCCAATCTTAATTTGTTGCCTTTTTTCATCATTAAGTCTAATTTCAATTCTTTTTGTACCATTGAGTATAAAATTATAATACTCAGGTTGTAATTTCATTTCGTGCTCCATATTATTTTTTCCTTCCATTTTTGCTTTGTAATATCATTTTTTTTGTTTTACTAGGATTACTGCATATATTACCATCTAAACTAAATGCTTCATCCCATTTTTTTATTACATCATATAATGGGTCGTTATCATAGATAAATTTTATATATTGTGGCATATCGATATTTCTTGATATGCTACGCATATCTTTTAAAGATAAATATTCCTCGAATTCCGTTACATCATATAATTGTAGTGCAAAACAATTTGGATTATTTTTACCATAATATTCTACTATTTCATGACCATCACTTCTTTTATCATATCCTGTTATTCTTAATATTTCGTCAGTATTACCTTTTAAAATATCACTTACTTTAAAATAACCTATAATTGCTTTATCTTCTTTTGCAGAATATACATAAATTTTTTTATTAAACAATTCTTTTTTTAATGGAGATTTTCTAAATTCATAAAGTTTTGTTTCATCAAATATTTGCCTAGCATAGTATGTCATTATTGAAATGATAATAATCCTTTTTCTTTTGTTTTTATCCACCATATCCCCTCCTAAGAACAAATTGTACCATAATTTGACATATTTTGCAAATTGTAGTATTATAATTTACCGTTTTAAGGGGGAGAAAAAATTATATGATAAAAGTAGAAAGTTTAAAAGATTATGTTGGGATTATAAGTAATGAAGAATTTATTAACCTAGCAACAAGGATTTATATGATAACTGATTTTATTTGTAAAGATTATCCAAAACATAAAGAATGGTATTTTATAAAACAATTACCTGCAATAACTGGAGAAAAAAGAAATATTTTATTTGTTAGAAATCCAGAAAATCAAAATGAAATTATTTCAATGGCATGTTTAAAAAAAGATGAAGAAGAACAAAAAATATGTACTTTATATGTTTCGGATAAGTGTAGAGGATTAGGAATAGGGACAGCCATTGTTGAAGAATCTATGAAATGGTTAGGAACAACAAAACCATTTATAACATTAGCAGATTATAAATTAGAAATGTTTAAATCAATCATAAATAAATATAATTGGGAGTTAAAAGAAATAGTTTCTGGATTATATAATAATAGATCACAAGAATTATGTTTTAATGGAATGCTTATTAAAGATAGTGATTATACTTTAGAACAACAATTACATAATAGACTAGTAAGAGCATTAGAGTATAGAAAAAATCAACTCAAGTAATTTAAAAAAATAGTATTTTGATAAAATAGAAGATTATATTTAAAAGTAAGTATTAAAGGTTATACTTACTTTTATTATTACTCATTATTCCCCATAAAAATTCTATCCCCTTTTTTAACAGTATAATATCCACTATTTTCAGGTGCTACATATTTTATTCCTTTATAGTCTGTTACAGCTCTAACTACTGCTTCTGCATATTTTTTATAATTTTTTTGAATTTGTTCTACATCATCTTTTGGACTATCAATAAATCCATATTCTACAATAACAGTTTCATTATTAGGTGTATCTCTATGCATAAAATAATAATCTTTAATTGGATTACTAGGTAAACGTTGTTGATAGTATTTTCTAATATTTTGACCTTCCTTACCTATTTCATCTAATATTTTTTTAGATAAATTACTATTATTACGAAGTGCATAGATTACCTCAGCACCATCGCCACCTGGCGATAATCATTGTGTAATTTTTTTATAATTATTATCTTTTATATAGACAAGATCTAGCATAAAATTCAAATTTGTTCCCTGCCTCAATTAATGATCCAGTAGCATAATAACCCTCTTTTGTTATTCCTATGCAATTAATAAGTGGTGAGGATAATATATTAATTATATCTTCTATATCTGTTAATGTTGGTTCAATATTGTATTCAGAATCATCTCTTACAGATCTATAAATTTCCTTTGATGATAAAATTCCCTGAGTTACTTCATCCATACTTTCATTTGTCAAACATTTCATAATTGCAGAAACTAACAATCCATGTCTTTGTATAATATTTCTAGCATCCTCCAAAACATCTATACTTATTAAACCATTTTGTTGGAATATTTTTTTATAATCAGAACTTGTTAATGGAATAATTGAATGTTCTCTAATTAATGATTCTAATGAATCTACGTCTAACAATCCTACTTTTGACTTTTGAGCTCTCTCATAGATTTTTTCGCCTTGAAAACTACATCCTATTATTAAACTATAATCTGCTTTATGTAATTCTCTATGTTCCTCAATACTATTAAAATTAATTAATCCTTCCCCAACCGCTCCCGAAGCTGTAGATTTTGCATCAATTGCAACTTTATAAGAAAATCTTTCAGAAGTTTGAGATTGAATCAATACATCCGTTTTACCAGAACCACCAAGCAAATTTGCTTTAAATCCAAGGTATTCAAAAACATCCCTAATTGATTTTTCAAATCTGCTAGGATTAGATGAATCTTTTGAAGATAATCTTAACTCTTTTACTAATTCTTCTACAAATACATTATCAACAATTGCTTTAGAATCACTTAATTCTTCTTTTTCTGATCTAGTATTATTTATCTTTTTACACTTGATATCAAATAATGATAATATTTTTTTGCCTCTAATTGTTAATTTATATTTTTCTAATCCATCATCTATAATCAAATTAGCGGACTTCAAAAAAATAATTCTTTTTCTTATTTCGTCTATATTTTCTCTATCGAAACCATATAATGACTTTGCAATCGCTGTAAGTTCCTTTGTAGTTCTACTTTCAACAGATAATTCAGCTAAAAGATCAAAAATAAACAAAAATCGTTTTTCCAAGCAAACTACGAAGTTTAAAGATGATTCGTTATCTAACCACTCAACCCCATATTTTGAAGTCTTATAACTCAATTTAGTTAATCTATCAACAAAACCAATATTATTCAAAAATGTTAAAAATGCATTGGACGATGATGGGGCAATTTGATAATTAGTTGTTGAGTATTCTCTTATTTCATCAACAAAAGTTTCATTCATCAAAAGATGCAAGTATTCAGAAATAATATTTATAGCATCAATAGTCTTGCCAGGAATATATCCTATTGTCATTTTCTTTTCAAAGTTTTCACCATTGTTGTATAAATTTAAACTCCAATCTGATAAAGGTATATTGTTTTCTGATTCCGTAGAATCAACTACTTCTTCAATATCTGATGGCATTACTACTTTAATTTTGTCTAAAAATTCTTCACCCAAATCTGTTAGACTATATTCTAATTTAAAATCTTCATAATTTATAAATCCAATATTCCTGAACCATTTTATCCTATTTCTTATTTCAGAAGGAGTTTTCCAATTTATTTTATATTTTTTTACAGCTATTTCAAGAATGTAATTCATTTTTTGCGGAGTTTTTAACAAATACAAAATTTCCCCCATAAATACTAATGAAGAACAAAAAATTGCAGTCAAATATAAATTATCATGAGTTTCTAAATATTTTTCTGATAGATCTGTAAGTTTCCATACTAAATTTTCTTTTTTTAACAATCCCAAAGGCCTAAGCCATTCATACATCCTATCTAATTTAAATGCTTTGTCATTTCCCTCAAATTTAATAAAATCATTAGAGTTTTTACCTTCTTGAACAGTTTTTAATATTTTATATATGACCTCCGTTTCACCAATATCACTTGTTGGTAATTTTGGCATTGCAAAAGTTTTGAATTTCCATTCTTTATTTTGTGGATATTCACTGATTGGAACTACCATTTGTGTTGTATTCATCACTTCAACCTCCTCGTATAATTTCAATATAAGTAATTTATCAATTTTTATGTACTCATTGTAACTATTTGTGACAATGTTTTATTTGTTTAATATACTAAATTTGTAAATTATCTCTATATTCTTATCTTTATCTATAACTATTTTATCAATAATAGTTTGCATAAGTTCTCTTGTAGGATTTTCAATGTTAATTAAAGATTTTATTTTTTCTTCATATTTCTTTAAATCATTAGTTTTGTTTTTTATAACCTTGTTATCATCCTTCAACTTATTTATTTCTTTTCTTAATTTGGTTAGTAAAACTTCAGTATCATTAGCAATTCTTTTATACATTTCTTCTGATACTAAACCTTTAAATTTATCTTCATAAAGTGTATCTAATTTATTAAGATATTCTTTTTCTTTTGATTCTAACTCTTTTATTTTTTCTTGTGTCTTAAAATTATTCTTTTTCTTATTATTAATTTCATTTGCAATATCATATATATTAATAGCTTTTAAATATTGTTTACAAGTCTTTTTAATTGTATCTAATAAAGCATTCTCTAACTTATCATAAGGTATAAAATGTGGCTCACACATCCTTCTTTTAGGATCTCTTGAATATCTATTACAATTAATAGTCCAATAATCTTGTTTCTTTTTATAAGTAATCGTAAGCATATTACCACATTCTTTGCAATATAATAAGTTTTCAAATAGTCTTTTTTTTCTCTTTGTATTTGCTGTATAATTTGTTCTTTTGACATTATCCTGAACATATTCAAATATAACTCTATCTACTATTGGTTCATGAGTATTTTTAACAATATCCCAATTACCTTTAGGAAGTGTCTTTTTCTTTTTTGATTTATAAGATACTTTCGTTTGAACACTTTGTACCATATCACCAACATACATTTGATTTTTTAAAATTTTTTTAACAGATGATATAGTCCATATAGGATTATATTTATTTTTAGCATAGGGATTTTTTCTTTTAAGACTACTCGGAGTTTTAATTTTACTTTCGTTTAGATAAGTTGTTATGGCAGATAATCCAACACCTTCATAGGCCATATCAAATATTTTTTTTACGACAGGGGCATATTCAGGATCTGGTATTAAGTGTCCCTTATCATCTGGATCTCTTAAATACCCATAGCTTGGAGCACTACCTATAAACTTCCCATTTCTTCTTTTATCATTTAAGACATTACGAATTTTTATCGAGTTTTGCTTACTATAGTAATCATTACAAGCAAATATAAAAGTTGAAGAATCATTACTAGCTTGGTTGACTGCATTGTCATAACCTTCTTGCATAGAAATAAATCTTATTCCATTTTCAGGAAAGAAATTTTCTACATAATAACCTGTCATAATATGGTCTCTCCCAAGTCTGGATAAATCTTTTACGATGACTAAGTTAATAACTTTGTTTTTTATATCTTCAATCATTTTTGAAAATCCTGGTCGTTCAAAATTAGTTCCAGAATAACCATCATCAACATATTCTCCTACAAAGATAAATCCCTTTTCTTTTACAAAATTCATTAGCATATTTCTTTGATTAAGGACACTCTCACTATCAGATTCGTAAGTTTTTCCTTCATCAGCTTCAGATAATCTTATATATATTCCTGCTTTGTAAAACTCTGGCGTATTTTTTAAAGTGTTATACAAGTTTTTCTACTCCTTTCTTTTTTGTATAACAAATTAAAGCCAACTATATTGTACCATAAAAATACAATATAACGCCATTATTCTACTCATTATTAATCACACTTTTTATATAGTTAGTTACCAATTCTATGATATTAGGAGAATCTTTTTTAAAAGTTTCTGTTATTTTAAACATAAGCCACCTCATTTAATTTTATGACTTTGTTATTCAATTATTTATTCATCTCCTATTCTAAAACAACTTAACAAACTCTCCAAGTACTTTTGTTCATCTTCACTCATTGGTTCAGACTCAACTCTTTTACCATTCCATAATTCTACTCCATCAACATC
>CANRJN010000007.1 GCA_947630945.1 uncultured Bacilli bacterium
TTTTAAAATTTTTATATTATTTAAAAAAAAGAACTGTCGAAAAATTAATTATTTAACTTTTTCGACAGCCCCTTTTTAAAAGCATAAAAAAAGCCCAATTTCTGGGTAAAAATTTATATGGCGGAGTGGGAGGGATTTGAACCCTCGCACCAGTTTCCCGATCTACACCCTTAGCAGGGGCGCCTCTTCAGCCACTTGAGTACCACTCCAAAGGTCACAAATAAATAATACATTAAAAAGAATAATAAGTCAAGAAAAACACTTGTATAATTTATTATTTTTTGTTATTATTAATGTATAAATGATACAAGGAGAGTAAAACATGGATAAAGATGCAATGTTTGAAACAACTGCTATTATCGATATTGATGAGCAGATTAGGAAACAAGAAGAATTATTAAATACAATTAAAATGGAGCCAATCTTAGAAAAGACTGAGATAGTAGAAGAAGAAACAGTTGAAAAGAAAAAGAAAAAGATAAGACTTACTGACCTATTTCTAGTAGCATTAATATTTATACTTAGCATTGTATTTATTTTAGTAGTATTAAAAATAAAATAGCAAGACAAAATTTGTCTTGTTTTAATTAGTAAATTCATATATAATATATGTGTTTTAAAAAGAGGTGAAGTTTCATGAGTAATAAAGATTTAGCAGATTTAATATTTCCAAATATTACAAAAACAGTAGAAGATTATGAAAAAATGTATCCTAGTAGAAATGGACAAGTTGTAACAAGAATTGCTCCTAGTCCAACAGGATATATGCATATAGGTGGAATATATCAAGCAATAATTGATAATTTAATTGCTAAAAGTAATAAAGGTGTATTTATATTAAGAATAGAAGATACTGATCAAAAAAGAGAAGTAAAAGAAGCAGTTGATTTAATAAAAGAAGCACTTTATAGATATGATTTAAAACCAGATGAATATGAATTAGATGGTAAAATTGTAGGTAATTATGGACCATATGTACAAAGTGAAAGAAAAGAAATATATCATGCTTTTATTAAACATTTAATTGAAATTGGAAGAGCATACCCATGTTTCTGTAAAAAAGATACGTTAGATGAATTAAGAGTTATGCAAGAACATAAAAAACTAAGAACAGGTTATTATGGTAAATATGCTAAATGTAGAAATCTAACAGTAGATGAGATGATTCAAAAAATTAAATCTGGTGAAGAGTATGTAATTAGGTTTAAATCAATGGGAGATTTTGAACAAAAATTTAAATTTCATGATGAAGTTAAAGGAGATTTAGAATTATCACAAAATGATGAAGACTTTGTTATTATGAAAAGTGATAATTTACTTCCAACATATCATTTTGCACATTTAGTAGATGATCACTTAATGCATACAACACATGTAATAAGAGGAGAGGAATGGTTAAGTAGTGTACCAAAACATGTAGAATTATTTGAAACATTTAATTTTGAACTTCCAAAATATATACATACTCCACTTATTATTAAAAAAGAAGGGAATAGTATTAGAAAGATAAGTAAAAGAAAAGATCCAGAAGCAACTATGAGTTATTATAGTGAAAATGGTTATCCAAAAGAAGCAGTTATTGAATCTTTAATGACAATAATTAATTCTAATTATGAAGAATGGCATACACAAAATCCAGATAAATCATATTTAGAATTTGAATATAATCCAGATAAAATGTCATCTAGTGGTGCTTTATATGATTTAGAAAAATTAAATAGTTTATCAAAAGATATTATTTCTAAAAAGAAAGCAATTGATGTTTGTAATGAATCTTATGAATGGGCTTTAAAATATAGTGATTCATTAAAAGAAATGATAGAACAAGATAAAACATATTACACAAATATACTAAATATAGAAAGAGAACAAGAAAAGCCAAGAAAAGATATAGTAAATTACAGTATGATAGAAAATCTAATTTGGTATATGTATGATGATAAATTTAATTCAAAAGAAAAAGAATATGAATGGAAAAATATAACTGATAAAGATGAAATTAAATTAATATTAAATACTTATTTTGATAAATATTATGATATTAATGATGATAAAGATACATGGTTTAATAAAGTAAAATTAATGTGTGATGAGTTAGGTTATGCATCAAACATAAAAGATTATAAAAAAGAACCAGATAAATATAAAGGTAATGTAGCAGATGTAAGTACAGTTATAAGAGTTGCATTAACTACAAAATCTAATACACCAGATTTATATGAAATAATGAAATTACTTGGAGTATCTAGAATAAAGGAAAGAATAAGTAAAATAAATTAATTATTATAAAAAGGGTTATATTGACAAAAAATCAAAAATATATTATATTATTAATGCACTAGGGGTATGGTTTAACGGTAGAATAGCGGTCTCCAAAACCGTTTGTGTGGGTTCGATTCCTACTACCCCTGCCATTGGTAATATAAGGTTTGACCTTTAAATATATAGAGTTGATAGAAATATCAGTTCTTTTTTTATATAGTTATAAAAAAGAATTGTATTATTAAATTAGATAACTTTTCCATTAGTCAATCATGATTTATGGTTAACTAATAATATAATCTCATTGATTAATTTTTTCTTTTCTTTTATAATTTAGTTAGATTAAAAGGAGAAAAAGTTATGGAATTAGTAAAAGTAGGAGAAAAAACATATTATATTAAAAATCCAACAAATATAGGAATTTATAAAATAGATGATAATAATGTTTATATTATAGATTCTGGAAATGATAAAGATGCAGGAAGAAAAATATTAAAAATAGCAGAAGAAAATAATTGGAATATTAAAGGAATTATAAATACACATTCAAATGCAGATCATATTGGTGGAAATAAAATAATTCAAGATAGAACAAACTGTGTAATACTTGCAAATAATATTGAAAAATGTTTTACTGAATTTCCTATATTAGAGTCATCATTTTTATATGGTGGTTATCCATTTAAAGATATAAAAAATAAATTTTTATTAGCGAAAGAATCAAAAGTAGATAATATAGAAAATAATTTACCAGATGGATTAGAATATTTTAATTTAAAAGGTCATTTCTTTGATATGATTGGAATTAAAACATGTGATAATGTATATTTTCTAGCAGATTCATTATTTAGTGAAGAAACTATTATAAAATATCATTTATTCTTTATATATGATGTATCTGAATATTTAAATACTTTAAATTACTTAGAAACATTAGATGGTAAATTATATATTCCATCTCACACAGATGCATTAAGTGATATATCTAATTTAATTAAAATAAATAGAAATAAAATAGAAGAAATATGTAATAAAATATGTGATATATGTTCACATGAAATTACATTTGAAGAAATATTAAAGAGCATATTTGATGAATATAATTTGATTATGAATCCAAATCAATATGTATTAATTGGTAGTACAATAAAATCATATTTATCATATTTATATGATGAAAATAGATTAACTTATGAGTTTAAAGATAATAAAATGTTATGGAAAAAAGTACAGTAATTATTAGTCCTTATAGGACTTTTAATTTGTATTAAAAATGGTTATACTATATATGTGAGGATATATGAAAAATAAAATAATTTTAGTTATTATTATGATATTAATTATATTTATAATTTGTTTTTCTTTAATAAATAATTGTAATAAAAAAGCAGCAAAAACAATAAAAGAAATTAATGAAGAAGAAAATTTAGAACAAAAATTAGATGAAAAAATAAATGAAGTTATATCTAATTTAACTCTTGAAGAGAAGATTGCACAAATGTTAATTATTTCAACAAATGAAACTAAAATGAATGAAAAATTAAAAAGTGAATTAGAGAGTGTTGGCGGAGTAATTTTATTTAGTAAAAATATTACTACTTATGAACAAACTCTTAATTTTATAAATGATATTAAAAGTACAGCTAAAATACCTATGTTTATATCTGTTGATGAAGAGGGTGGAAAAGTACAAAGATTAACTTCTCTTAAGAATATTAAACTAAAAAGTATACCTAGTATGTTCTCTATTGGTAAAAAGAATGATGAAGAATTATCTTATAATATAGGTAAATTGCTAGCAGAAAGATTACGTGTATTTGGATTTAATATGGACTTTGCACCTGTTGTGGATGTAATTGATAGTGAAGATAATAAAATTATTGGTACTCGTAGTTTTAGTACAGATGAAAATGTTGTTACTAATATGGCATTTAATGTATATAAAGGACTTACTGATAATAAAGTTATTGGAGTATATAAACATTTTCCAGGTCATGGTTATGCTAAGAGTGACTCTCATTTAGGTTTACCAGTAATTAATAAAACAAAAGAAGAATTATTAAATTTAGATTTAGTACCATATAAATATGCTATTAAAAATGGACTTGATGCTATTATGGTAGCGCATTTATCTCTTCCTAAAATAACTAATGATAACACTCCATCATCACTTTCTAAAACAATAGTTACAGATTTACTTAGAAATGAATTACACTTTAATGGAGTAGTAATAACAGATGGACTTAATATGAAAGCACTAACAAATAATTATAGTGAAAAAGAAATATATGAAAGTTCTAT
The DNA here is from genome assembly GCA_947630945.1 of uncultured Bacilli bacterium. GTDB lineage: Bacteria > Bacillota_I > Bacilli_A > RF39 > UBA660 > CAG-1000. Next base: position 4,564 of record CANRJN010000007.1, read on the forward strand.
TAATGCAGGTGTTGATATATTATTAATTCCTGTATCTAGTAAAAGTGCTATTGAAAAAATAAAAACAAGTATTAACGAAGGTATTATTAATGAAAATAGAATTAATGAATCAGTTAAAAGAATACTTAAATTAAAATATAAATATTTAAATAATTATGAATTATTAGAGAAAGACACACTAACTAATAGTGACGCGTTAAATATAATAAATGGAATTAATTAAAAAAACCAAGTTATTTTCTTGGTTCATAATCATTAATTCCATATTTTTGTTCAACTCTATCATAAAATAAATCATATTTAAGAGGCCTATAAGTAAGTATACCCATTATTACATAAATTAATATAATTGCAATTATACTAATTGTTTTCTCATATTTTATTTCATTTAATTTTAATATAAAATATCCAATAATATTAGAAATTAATATAGCAATAAATAATATTATAAATGTAACTATCATATGTTCACCAAATATTTTTAATATAGGTAAATATATTATTAAATCAATTGGGATACATATAACTGCTTTTAATAAAGTTGATATTAAAAAATTATTATGTATAATTTTAAATTTTTTCATTATAAATGCTTCTATTATTCCATAAAGTAATATAGTAGTATAAATCATTTTCATATGTTCCCATATACTTTCATTAACTGGGAAAAATATAGAGAACATAGGATTAGGTAACCATGTATATAGAAAATGAGTTAGAAAACAAAGTATGAATGTAAGAATTGAATTAACTATAATCATTTTCTTTAAATCTAGTTTAAATTTCATTATATCACCATTAATAATATACACAAATTTTAATATTTTATACTATATAATCATATAAAAAATAATATAAAATATTTAAAAAAATCAATTATTATTAAAATAAATATTGACTTTTTAAATTAAAAATTGTAAATTTATAATAATCTTTAATTTTAGAGGTAAATATGGGAATAAAAATAATAACTAAAATTAATTATATTAGCATTTTTAACTATTGTCTTTGTTTGGAAAAAAATTAACATCTTTATTATGAAGATGTTTTTAAATGGAGGGTTTAAGATGAATGTAACATTTAATGATTTAATTAATAATATTAAGAAATATGATATTAATGATTTAGAAATTATAACTAAGGCTTATAATTATGCATCATATCTTCATAGTGGACAAAAAAGACAAAGTGGAGAAGACTATATTACTCATCCTATAAATGTTGCATATATTTTATCTAATATGCATGCTGATAGTGATACAATATGTGCATCTCTTCTTCATGATACTCTTGAAGATACTAAAACAACAAAAGAAGAAATAGCATGTGAATTTAATGAAACAATTGCAGAATTAGTAGATGGTGTAACTAAAATTAGTAAATTAAATTTTTCATCAAAAGAAGAACAAAATCTAGCAAATACTAGAAAAATAATAACAGGTATGATGAGTGATGTTAGAATTATAATTATTAAACTTGCAGATAGACTTCATAATATGAGAACACTAGAATATAAATCAAGTTTTAAACAAAAAGAAAATTCATTAGAAACAATGGAAATTTTTGTACCTCTTGCTTATTATATTGGACAGTACCGTATAAAAAGTGAACTTGAAGATATATCATTTAGTTATTTAAAACCGGATAATTATAAAAGAATATTAGAAGTTAAAAATAAATTAGAAAAAGAAAATTATCCTTATTTAGAAGAAATGTCAGATAAAATAAAAGAATTATTAAAAGAAAAAGAAATAATTAATGAGATTAAAATTAGAACTAAAAATATATATGGTATATATAAAAGAATGAAAGAAACAGATAATATACATAAAGTACATGATTTATTTGCTCTTAAAATAATGATAGATGAAATTGATAATTGTTATAGAACACTTGGCGCTATACACAGTTTATATCATCCAATTAATAATAAATTTAAAGATTATATAAGTAATCCAAAAACTAATTTATATCAAAGTTTACATACAACTGTTTTTGGACCAAATAATAAATTAGTACAAGCACAAATAAGAACATTTGATATGGATAAAATCGCGTCTAATGGTATAACTGAATATTGGTATATAAATAAAGGATATTCAAGAGAAAAAATACAAGATTTCTTAAAAACAAAATTTCAATTTTATAATTCATTAAAAGAAATAGATAGTATGTTTAGTGATAATAAAGAATTTATATCACAAGTTAAAACAGAACTTTTAGCAAATACAATTTATGTATATAATTCTAATGGAGAAATTATTGAATTACCTGAAAAGTCTACTATTATAGATTACGCTTATAAACTTGGAAGTGATATTGCAAGTCATATGGTAACTGCTTATGTTAATAATGAAAAAGTAGAATTTAATTATGAATTAAAAAATAAAGATAGGGTACTTGTAATAACTGATGATTTAGTTAGTTCTGTAACAGAAGATTGGGAAAATATTGCTAAAACTAGTCATGCTAAGAAATTAATAAAGAATTTTATTAACAATGATAAATAAAATCTAGCAAAATTACTAATTTTATATTATAATTAAGTAAATTATGAATGAGGGGTGAAATACATGCCAAAGAAAACAGTATGTTTAGTAGGAAGACCAAATACAGGAAAATCTACTTTATTTAATAGAATAGTTGGTAAACAAGTTGCAATTATTGAAGATGCACCTGGTATTACAAGAGATAGAATTTATAGTGAAGCATCATATAATGATATATATTTTTATTTAATAGATACAGGTGGTATTGATCTTAGTGATGGAGACTTTAATGAAGAAATTAGAATGCAAGTAGAAATTGGTATTGAAGAAGCAGATACAATAGTATTTGTAGTTGATGCAAAAGATGGAATTACAAATAGTGATTTACTAATTAGAGATATGCTAAAAAAACAAAATAAAGATGTAATTGTTGCAATTAATAAAGTTGATAATAAATTATCAGAAGATAATATATATGATTTTTATTCACTTGGATTTGATGAATATGTAAATATTTCAGCAGAACATGGAACAGGGGTAAATGAACTATTAAAATTAATAACATATGGACAAGAAAAAGGTTATGAAGAAGATGATAGCACAATTAAAATATCAGTAATAGGAAGACCAAATGTAGGAAAATCTAGTCTAGTAAACGCGTTATTAAATGAAGATAGAGTAATAGTTAGTAATGTAGCAGGAACTACAAGAGATGCAGTTGATACAAAATTTACATATAACAAAGAAGAATATACATTAATTGACACAGCAGGACTTAGAAAAAAAGGTAAAATATTTGAAGCAGTAGAAAAATATAGTTTAATTAGAAGTATGAAAGCAATTGATAGAAGTGATGTATGCTTACTTGTACTTGATGCAACAAGCGGAATAGTAGAACATGATAAACATATCGCAGGGTATGCACTAGAAAAAGGAAAACCAATTGTAATTGTTGTTAACAAATGGGATACAGTTGAAGATAAAGATGAAAATATGAAAGAATGGAAAAAAGATATCAAATATAATTTTCAATTCATGGATTATGCAAAAGTAGTATTCCTAAGTGCACAAACTAAAAAAAGAATACACACATTAATGCCAGAAGTATTATCATCATATAGTAACTCAATAAAAGAAGTAAAAACAAGTATAATAAATGACATAATAAGAGATGCTTTTATAGAAACACCACCAGCAACATATAAAGGTAAAAAACTAAAAGTATACTTTGCTCATCAATCTGGAATTAAACCTCCTAGATTTGATATAGAAGTTAATTCAAAAGCACTTGTTCATTTTTCATATTATAGATATTTAGAAAACAAAATAAGAGAGAATATTGATTTTAGTGGAACACCAATATTAATACAATTTAAAAATAAAGGCGAAAAAGAACTTTAATATTTACATTTTAGTTCTTTTTATTTATAATTTTATTAAAAGGAAGAATAAATGAAAGAAGAAAAATATTTAATATTATTAATTGTATTAATTTCACTAACTGTAATATCAACATCATTTGCATATTTTACTCCAAATATTATTCGTGAAAATGTAAATGATACTAGTATTAGTAGTGGAAATATCTCTGTTCATATTTCAGATAATAAAGTAAATGCAACTAACATAGCACCTATATATGATAAAGATATGGAAAGTCTAGCATTTAAGAAAGAATTTAGCATTATATCATCTAGTACACTAAATTCATGTAATAAAATATATTTAGATATAACTAGTATTTCAGATAGTTTAAAAAGTGAATATTTTAAATACAAAATAGTAGGAGAGGAAGAAAGTTATGAAGGTAACTTTCTATCATCAAATGATAATGAAAAAATGATTCTAATTGATAATGTATTTTTAAAAAATAATGAAAGTAAAAACTATAAATTATATATTTGGATAAGTTATCAAGATGAAATAGATCAAATTGATATGTTAGGTACTAGTGTTAGTGCTAAACTAAGTATAGAATCATATGATGCACAAAACAAAGAAAATTGTGTAGTAAAATAATTTTTAACATATAATTAATAGGAGAAAAAAATGAGAAAAGAAAAAAATACAAAATTAGAAGAAGTAAAAGAGGAAGTTAAAGTAGAAAAAACAGATACTAAAAAGAAAAGAAAATATAAAAATATTATAATTATTATAGTTGCAATAGTATTACTATATTGCTTTCTTCCAAGTATTACAATTTTTACTGCACTATTTTTTGGAATTGATAATACAAAATTTATTGAAAATAATAATTCAATAATAGTAGATAATGGAAAAGTAACTATTAGTAATATAAATGCATACTATGATAATGAAACAAAAGAATATATAGTATATGGATATATAAGTAATGTTAAAAAAGACTATACTATTGATATTGAATATAATTTATATGATTCAAATAATTATGTTATAGGTACTGCATTTTGTAATTTAGAAATGAAAAAAGGTGAAAATTATAAATTTAAAGCAATATATTATGATAATGATGCTAGTGAAGTAGTTAATTATAAACTAAAAGATATTAATTTATATTAAATTTTCTAAATATTAAAATTTTTATTGACATATTAATTTATTAATGATAAAATCAAATAGATTTGTGGGTTTTCATGCGTGAAAACCTTATAAAATGTGAATTATGATACACCTGGAAATGTGTATTATAGAAAGGAGAAAAAATAAATGGCTACAATTAATCAATTAGTTAGAAATGGTAGAGGAAAGAAAACTAAGAAGAGTAAGAGTCCTGTATTAAATATAGGTTACAATTCAAAAGATAAAAAAAGAACAAACAATAATTCACCACAAAAACGTGGAGTTTGTACTCGTGTTTCAACTAAGACTCCTAAAAAACCAAACTCAGCATTAAGAAAAATTGCAAGAGTTAGATTAAGTAACGGACTAGAAGTTACTTGCTATATTGGTGGAGAAGGACACAATTTACAAGAACATAGTGTAGTTTTAATCCGTGGAGGTCGTGTTAAAGACTTAATCGGTGTTCGTTATCATATTGTACGTGGTACTCTAGATACTGCTGGTATTGATAAGAGAAGACAAGGTAGAAGTAAATACGGAACTAAAAAACCTAAAAACTAGTAAATAAATAAAACTAATAGAAAGGAGAATAGAACATGCGTAAAAGACAAGCAATTAAAAGAAATGTATTAGCAGATCCAATATATAATTCTAAAATGATTACTAAATTAATCAATGGAATTATGTTAGATGGTAAAAAAGGAACTGCTCAAAGAATTTTATATAATGCACTTGATATAGTAAAAGAAAAAACAGGTAATGATCCAATTGAAGTTTTAAATCAAGCATTTGAAAATATTAAACCTGCACTTGAAATAAAGAGTAGAAGAATTGGTGGAAGTAACTATTCTGTACCAATGGAAGTAAGAGAAGATAGAGCAAATGCTTTAACTTTAAGATGGTTAATACAATATGCTAAAAATAGACCTGGTAAAGGTATGGCAGAAAAATTGGCTGCTGAAATAATAGATGCTTCAAATAATACAGGTGGAGCAGTTAAAAAACGTGAAGATACTCATAAGATGGCAGAAGCAAATAAGGCTTATGCACATTATAGATGGTAAGAAGGGAGAAACTTTATGGCACGTGATGTCTCAATAGATAAAACTCGTAACATAGGAATAATGGCTCATATTGATGCTGGTAAAACAACAACAACTGAGAGAATCTTATTCTTAGGTGGAAACATTCATAAAATTGGTGAAACTCACGATGGTGAATCACAAATGGATTGGATGGATCAAGAAAAAGAAAGAGGTATAACTATAACTAGTGCTGCTACAACTGTTCACTGGAATGGTTATAGACTTAATATAATAGATACTCCGGGACACGTAGACTTTACAATTGAAGTTGCTCGTAGTTTAAGAGTATTAGATGGTGCTATTGCACTTATTGATGCTCAAGCAGGAGTTGAAACTCAAACTGAACAAGTTTGGAGACAAGCAAATGATTACAAAGTTCCAAGAATGATTTGTGCTAATAAAATGGAAAAAATTGGTGCTGACTTCTATTATTCAATGGATTCAATCCATAATAGACTTGCAACTAATGCAGAACCAATCGTTCTTCCAATAGGTGCAGAAGATCATTTTACTGGATATGTTGATTTAGTTACAATGAAAGCATATAAGTATGATGGAACTGAAAAACAAGAATTAGAAGAAATAGATATTCCTAGTGATATGCAAGATAAGGCTGAAGAATATAGAGGAAAATTAATAGAAGCCGTAGCAGATTATAGTGATGAATTAATGGAAGCATACCTAGAAGGTAATGAAATATCAGTTGACTTATTAAAATCTGCAATTAGAAAGGCTACTATTGATGGTAAATTCTATCCTGTATTATGTGCAGATGCACTTGGAGATAAAGGTACAAGAACTCTACTTGATGCAGTAATTGATTATTTACCAGCACCAACAGATATCCCACCTGTTAAGGGAGTAGACTTAAATGATAAAGAAATAGAAAGAAAAGCAAGTGATAGTGAACCATTCTCTGCACTAGCATTTAAAGTTATGAACGATCCATTCGTTGGAAACTTAACATTCTTTAGAGTTTACTCTGGTGTATTAAAGAGTGGAAGTTATGTAATGAATTCAACTAATGGAGAAAAAGAAAGAATTGGTAGAATTCTTCAAATGCATGCTAATCAAAGAAAAGAAATTAGCGAAGTATATGCTGGTGAAATTGCTGCTGCTGTTGGTCTTAAAGATACAACAACAGGAGATACTCTTTGCGATGAAAAGAGCCAAGTAATTTTAGAAAAAATGGTATTCCCAGAACCTGTTATTGAACTTGCTATTGAACCAAAATCAAAAGCAGATCAAGAAAAAATGAGTTTAGCACTTCAAAAACTTGCAAAAGAAGACCCATCATTTAGAGCTAAAACTGATCATGAAACAGGTCAAACAATTATTGCTGGTATGGGAGAACTTCACTTAGATGTATTAGTAGATAGAATGAGAAGAGAATTTAATGTTGAAGCAAATGTTGGTAAACCACAAGTTGCTTATAGGGAAACTTTAAAATCATCTGCTGAATGTGAAGGTAAATATATTAAACAATCAGGTGGACGTGGACAATACGGACACGTTTGGGTTAAATTCGAACCAAATAAAGATAAAGGTTATGAATTTGTTGATGAAGTTGTTGGTGGAGTAGTTCCAAGAGAATATATTCCAGTAGTAGACAAAGGACTTCAAGAAGCACTTGCTGGTGGAGTACTAGCAGGATACCCAATGATTGATGTTAAATGTACATTATTTGATGGATCATATCATGATGTTGACTCAAATGAAATGGCATTTAAAATTGCTGCTTCAATGGCATTAAAAGAAGCAAAAAATAAATGTAATCCATGTATTTTAGAACCTATTATGAATGTTGAAGTTAGAGTTCCAGAAGAATTCATGGGTACAGTTATGGGAGATTTAACAAGTAGAAGAGGAAGACCTCTTGGAAATGAAAGTATTGGTAGAGATATTTCAATTAAAGCAATGGTACCTCTATCAGAAATGTTTGGTTATATGACTATCCTTAGAAGTAATACACAAGGACGTGGAACTTATCAAATGATATTTGATCATTATGAAGAAGTACCAAAGAGTATAGCCGAAGATATTATTAAGAAAAATGGTGTACAAGCATAAGTTGTACATTATAGTTGCCAATTAGTTATTTTATACTTGAATTATTTTCAAGTATTAGATAAAATATATGTATATGTAAAAAAAGGAGGAAAATAGAAAATGGCAAAACAAAAATTTGATCGTTCAAAAGAACATGTTAATATTGGTACTATTGGACACGTTGACCATGGTAAAACAACATTAACAGCTGCAATTACTAAATATTTTGGAGAATTCATGGCTTATGACCAAATCGATAAGGCTCCAGAAGAAAGAGAAAGAGGTATTACTATTAATACTGCTCACGTTGAGTATACAACTGACAAACGTCACTATGCTCACGTTGACTGCCCAGGACATGCTGATTATGTTAAAAACATGATTACAGGTGCTGCTCAAATGGATGGTGCTATCCTAGTAGTTAGTGCTACAGATGGACCAATGCCTCAAACTCGTGAACACATCTTATTATCACGTCAAGTTGGTGTACCAAAAATGGTTGTATTTATCAACAAATGTGATATGGTTGATGATGCTGAACTTCTTGATTTAGTAGAAATGGAAGTTAGAGAATTATTAACTGAATATGGATTTGATGGAGAAAATACTCCAGTTATTCGTGGTAGTGCTCTTAAAGCTCTTGAAGGAGATGAAAAATGGGTACAACCAATTAAAGATCTTATGGCTGCTGTTGATACATGGATTGATACTCCAGTAAGAGACAACGACAAACCATTCTTAATGAGCATTGAAGATGTATTTACTATCACAGGACGTGGAACTGTTGTTACAGGTCGTGTTGAAAGAGGTAGATTAAATCTTAATGATGAAGTTGAAATCGTTGGTATCAGAGATACTAGAAAAACAGTAGTTACTGGTATTGAAATGTTCAGAAAATCATTAGATTATGCTGAAGCAGGAGATAACGCAGGAGTTTTACTTCGTGGTATCAATAGAGAAGATGTTGAAAGAGGACAAATTCTTTGTAAACCAGGAAGTGTTACACCACATAAGAAATTTAAAGCAAGTGTTTATGTATTATCTAAAGAAGAGGGTGGACGTCATACACCATTCTTCAGTAACTATAGACCACAATTCTATTTTAGAACAACTGATGTTACAGGAGTAATTACATTACCAGAAGGAACAGAAATGGTTATGCCTGGTGATAATGTAGATATGACTGTTGAATTAATCACTCCAATTGCAATTGAAAATGGAACTAATTTCTCAATTCGTGAAGGTGGTAGAACAGTTGGTGCTGGTGTAGTTTCTGAAATCTTAGAATAATAAGACTTTAAATAGATAAAAGAAGGCAAAAAATATTGTCTTCTTTTTCTTATGTTTTTAAAAATTATTAATAATAAAAATTTTATTTTTTAATAAAGTTTTTATTGATACAATTTTATTTATGTGTTAAAATTAAATCGTAGTAGACTAAAGGAGGAAGATTATGGCATTTGAATCATTAAAGAAAATCTTAACAACTGAGGTTGATGATGAAGAATATGAAGAAGTAAAAGAAACTACTAAATCTAGTAGTAGTAATAAAGAATATAAAAATAAAACTATTTTAGTTGAACCACGTGCATTTTCAGAGGCTCAACAAATTGCAGATTATTTAAAAGCAAAAAATCAAGTAGTTGTTAATTTTAAAAGAGTAACTTCTGATGTATCTAAAAGAATTATGGATTTCTTAAATGGTATCATTTATGCAATTGACGGAACTATGGAAAAATTAGGACCTGGAATTGTCATATGTGCTCCAAAGGGGTTTGAGATAGAGGGAAATATTAGCGAAGAAGATACTAAAAAAAGTTCAAAAAAAGATGATTTAGGAGATTGGTAAGAAAAAATAAATAAAAAAATATTTTAGAGGTGTCGAGCATGAGAAAATTTGATACGGTATTTCGTGGCTATGATAAATATCAAGTACAGAAATGTTTAGATGAAATTATCAAAAACTATGAAAATTTACTTAATAAAAGTAAAAAAACCGAAGAAGAAAATAAAAAATTATTAGATCAACTAGCATATTATCAAAGAATAGAAGACTCAATGAATAGAGCAATATTTACAGCAGAAAGTGCAGGAGATCAAATTAAAAGTAGTGCTAGAAAAGAAGCAGAAGCACTAGTAAGTGAAGCAAGACATAATGCAAGTAGAATAATAAATGATGCATTATTAAAAGCAGAAAAAGCACAAAATCATGCAGACCAATTAAGAAGAAATACCAATATTCTAAAAAGAAGATTAAGACAAATAATAGAAAATCAATTAGAAGTAATTGAAGAAATTGATAATGTAGATTTTAGTAAAGTAGATGATAAATATTAATCTACTTTTTTAAATTTGTTGACTTTTCATATATATATAATATTTAATAGAAAGAAGGAGTAAAAAGTGAAAGATAAAAAAAGTTTATTTTTAATTATTTTAATTAGTTTAGTCATTATAATTTTATTAATTGCGTCTGTATTTGGATATTTATATAAAAATAATAAATCAAATATAGATTGTACTTATAATTTAGAAAGTAGTTCATATAATGAAGAATTAGCATCAATTTGTAAGAAAAATAATATTAAATACATGGCTTATGTAAATAAAGAAGAATTAGGAAATTTAGAATTAAATAACTACAATGTAGCAAAATATTTTAATTTTAAATATTTTGATAATATTAATAATACAGATGCTAGTACAAGAAAAAATATAATATTAAGTTATTTAAATTTTGATAAGAATACTTGTTATTCTAAAAAAATAATAGAAGACATTAATTCAGATTTATTTATACAAAATGTTGATTTAAAAGATATTATAGATATAAATGATATTTTTGATAATACTGAAATAAGTGATAATTTTATTTGTGTTAAAAGTGTTAATACTAATGATGTTATTATTTCTTCACCTTATTATTTATTAAATAATAAAAATATTGTTGAAATAAGTAAAAATAATGGAATTTTATATGTTCATAATATAAAAGAATATTCTGATAATAATACATCAAATGCAAAAGTAATAAATATTAATGATACTAATATAAATTCATTATTAAAAAAAGAAGAATTTAGTAATGATCATAATGATTATAATATAATTCTAAGTGGAAATACTGAATATACTTTTAAACATCCAAATACAAAGATAGAAATTAAAAATGATGAAGTATATTTAATTCAAGAAGATGAAACATTACTTGCTAAAAGTATAGATAAAGTATTTTTACAAGAGTATGAAGAATATGAAGGATATAATATTTATTTATTAGATAAAGATGGTAATATATATAAAAAGTCAGATGATTCATATTTAAAATATAATAAAATAAATACAGATTATAAATTTAAAAATATATATTATATATTTGAAGATACTATTGTAGGTGAAACTATTGATAATAAATTATTTGATTTATATGATGAAAAAATTATTGATAATTATGAAAATGATGTATATATTGGAAATGATTATAAAAATGTAAAATATAAATTAAAAGTTAATTTAAATGATTATTCTATTTTAATGGATGATAAAGATACTAATTATAAAGTAAAATATTCTTTTGGAAATTATTTATTAACAACAGATGATTATTTATTCAGTGTACAAGATGGAAAATTATTTTCAAATAATAAAGTCAATGAAATTTTAGTAGAGGATATTAATCTTGAAGATAATAATGAAACTCATAGATTATATATAACATTTGATAATAATGAAAAAATTGCTTTATTTGATGTATATTAGTAAAAGGCACTTAAAATTGAGTGCTTTTTCATTTACTAAAATATATAATAAGTGATAAAATATTATTGAGGTTTACTATGAAATACATACCATTAAATATTAAAACAGAATATGATTTAATGAATAGTATCATCAAAATAGATGATTTAATTTCCTATGCAAAAGAAAATAATATTAATACTCTTGGTATAACAGATAAAAATATGTTTTCATCTTATGAATTTATTAACAAATGTAAACAAAATAATATAAAACCAATTATTGGAATAGAATTAAATATTAATGATGATAATTTACTTTTATATGCAAGAAATTATGATGGATATGTTTCATTATGTAAAATAGTAACTAAAAAGAATATTGATACAATTGATATAGATTTTATTAAACAATTTACTAACAATATAATAGTTGTAGTTGATTATAAAGACTTTAATAAATATAAAGATTTTACTTATACATACATTAAATATAAAGATGAAAATGAATTTCAAAATGCAAAGTTACTTACAGAAAATATAGTTTATATAGATGAAATTAGATATTTTAAAGAAGAAGATAAAGAATATTTTAAATACATTAAATATATTGAAGAAGCAAAAACAATAGATGAAGATATAACTTTTTATGATAGTTATTTTAAAAAAATAAATAACGCGAGTTATATAGAAAGTACATACAAATTTTCTAATTTAATAAATATTGAATTAAAAGAAAGTAAATTTCATATACCTGTATACAATGATAATTCACTTGCATACTTAAAAGCACTTTCTAAAAAAGGTCTTGAAAAAAGATTAAATGGTAATGTAAGTGAAGTATATAAAAATAGATTAATGTATGAACTTAGTGTTATTGAAAAAATGAATTATGTTGACTACTTTTTAATAGTATATGATTTTGTATTATTTGCAAAAAAACATAATATATTAGTAGGTCCTGGAAGAGGTAGTGGTGCTGCATCACTTGTTAATTATGCTCTTGGAATTATTAATATAGACCCAATCAAATATAATTTAATATTTGAAAGATTTTTAAATCCAGATAGAATTACTATGCCTGATATTGATATAGATTTTGATAACTTAAAAAGAGAACAAGTAATAGAATATGTTACAAATAAATATGGTAAAAATAAAACAGCAAGAATTATATCATTTAATACAATGCTTCCAAAACAAATTATAAGAGATGTTGCAAGAGTATTAAAAATGGATAATACTCTAATAGATAGAATTTGTAAAACTATAAAAGATGAAAAAGATTTTCAAACATTAAAAAATAATCAAGAATTTATGAACATTGTATCTAGAAATAATAATGTAAAAGAATTAATTAAAATTTGTAATAAACTTTGTGGTCTTAAAAAAAATACAAGTATGCATGCAGCAGGAGTAGTAATTAGTGATGTTGACTTAGATACACTAATGCCTCTTTATAAAAGTAATAATGTTATATTAACAGGTTTTAGTATGGAGCATATAGAATCACTAGGACTTTTAAAAATGGATTTTTTATCTATTAAAAACTTAAATACAATATCTAATATAATAGATGATATAAGGTCTGATGGTATAGAAATAGATATAAATAATATAGATTTAAATGATAAAAGAACATTAAATTTATTTAAATATGCATACACATCTGGTATATTTCAATTTGAAAGCGCAGGTATGAGAAACTTTTTAAAATCACTTGAAGTTGATAACTTTAATACATTAGTTGATGCGATTGCATTATATAGACCAGGTCCTAGAAATATGATAGACTCATATATTGCAAGAAAAAAAGGTAAGGAAAAAATTACATATGCAGTTAAAGAATTAGAGCCAATATTAAAAAGTACATATGGAATTATAATATATCAAGAACAAGTTTTAGAAATACTAAGATTCATAGCAGGATATACTTATGCAGAAGCAGATATAATAAGAAGAGCAATGTCTAAAAAGAAATATTCTGTTATTGATAAAGAAAAAGAAAAATTTGTAAATGGAGTTTTATCAAAAGGTTATGATAAAACTGTTGCATTAGAATTATATGATTTAATAATTAAATTCTCAAATTATGGTTTTAATAAATCACACTCAGTAGTATATTCCCTAGTAGCATTCCAAATGGCATATTTAAAAGTAAATTATACTATGTATTTTATGAGAAATTTACTTAATATGAATAAATCAAGTGAAAAATTAAAAGAGTATATTGATGAAGCACACTTATTACATATAGATTTTGAAAATGTTGATATAAATGTTTCAACTTATGAATTTATTATTAAAGATAAAAAATTAGTTTTACCATTTAGTATAATAAAATCTATTGCTAGAAATGTAAGTGAAGAAATAGAAGAAGAAAGAAAAAAAGGTCCTTTTACATCTTTCTATGATTTTATGATTAGATGCTATGGAAAAAGTGTTAATAAAAAAGTAGTAATTGCTTTAATTGAATGTGGCGCGTTTGATAAATTTAATGTAAATAAAAAACAATTAGTTAATTCATTTGATGAAATATTAAATTATGTAATGCTTTGTAAAGATTTAAATGTAACACTAGAAACTATGCCTGAACTTGAAAATATAGATGATTATAATGATAAAGAATCAATTGATAATGAAATTAAAAATTATGGATTTTATTTATCACATCATCCGGTTACTAAATATGATAGAAGTAATGCAATAACTCTTAAAAATTTTAAAAATTATTTTGATAAAACTATTACTACAATTTTATATGTAGAAAGTATTAATACAATTAAAACTAAAAATAATGAAAAAATGTCATTTTTAAAATTAAGTGATGAATATGGTGTAGTAGAAGCAGTTATATTTCCAGAACAATATAAAAAATTAAATGATATATCTAAAAATAATGTATATAAAATAAATGCAAAGGTAGAAAGAAGAAACAATATTTATCAATTAATTGTATATAATATGGTATTAATTAGTTTATTAAATTTAAAATAGTACATAATATTAGTGGTGAATGTTATGTACTATTTAACTATATTTTTCTTTTATTCAATACTTGGATATATTATGGAAACATCACTTTCATTTTTAATGGATAATGGTTTTACTAGTGGAATACTTTATGGACCATGGACCCCTATATATGGTATTGGTGCTTTAATAATATTATTTTTGTCAAAAAAATTATTTAAAAATTTACATATGAATAGAATAGTAGAAACAATTATTATATTTTTAATAGTAACTCTCATACTTACTTTACTTGAAGGTATCTCTGGTATATTAATTGAAAAATTATTTAATATGGTATATTGGGATTATAGAGATTTACCATTACATATTGGTAAGTATGTATGTGTATTAATTAGTTTAATATGGGGAATTTCATCTATAATATTTATTTATATTTTAAATCCATTATGTGATAAATTAATTAGAAAGATACCAAGTTTTGTTACTATAACTATACTTATATTATTTATTATTGATATTATTGCTACAATTATAGTTAAATTTAATTAAATTAAAAGAATAAAATGTAATGTACTTTTTATTCTTTTTTTGATATAATCTTTTATAGGAATAAAAGAAATAGGGTGAATAGTATGAATTCAAATGAAAATAATACAAATTTAAATCAAAATAGTATGAATATGACACCTAATGCAAATAACTTAGTAGGAAATACACAAAGTAATGTACAAACAACTCCAAATCAAACTACGGTTGTTAATAATACTCAAAATACAACACCTACAAATCAAACAGTTACTAATGAAACACAAAATGTAGCACAAACTATTCCACCTGTTCAATCTGCACAACAAGTACAACCTGTGCAACCAAACCAAACAGTTCAATCTGTTCAACCAACACAACCTATGCAACCAGCGCAGTCAACACAGTCTGTACAATCTGTACAAACCACACAACCCGTGCAACCTGTTCAGCCTGTGCAAACGGTACCAACTACACCTGTAACACCAACAGTAAATGAACAAAATCAAAATAATGAAATTGTAGTAAATACAACTAAAAAAAGAACAAGTAATTTAATTTTAATTATATTAGTATTTTTAATGGTTTTATTTGTATTTAATATTGATACAGTAATTGATATGTATAATAATTATGTTAATAATGGAACACTTACTAACAATAATTCCACTACTGATAATTTAGCAAATGGATTTATTATGATTGATGAAGCAAGTTATATGAATTTAAAAGAAATAAGATTTTATAACTTTAAGAAAAAAGATGGTAGTGTAGAAGTTACTTTTAATTATGAAGCAAATCAAAAATATGATGATGCATCAGAATTAAAAATATATATAGAACTTTATAATTCAGATAAAGAAATAATATATAAAGAATTATTTAATCCAGGAGGACCACTTGAAAAAGGAACTATAAGAACATATACACTATCTTTAACAAATGATGTTTATACTTCTGCATTTTATGCGCTTGCTAAAATATATACTCAAACAGAAGAAAACTCTACGAGCAGCCTTGTATGTAAATTTAATGATGATAATGAAAATGTAACTGTAAATTATGAAATAACATATAATTTTAAAAATAATGGACTTACTAGTTATAGTGTAAATAAAAACTATCAATTAAAGGGTGCCAATACTGATAATTATGTAACAGAATTAGAAAATGAATATAATAGTGTAAAAGATATAATACCATCAGTTGTTTATGAAAATAATACTTTACAATATTCAGTAAATTTAGAAACTGAAATAGAAAACTTTACACCACTTTATAATAAAGATACAATTATAAATATAATAAAACAAAAAGAAACTTTAAAGAAATGGAATTGTGAATAATGGATAAATTGTTAATAGGGGATTTTGAAGGGCCACTTGATTTACTACTTCATCTTATAAAAAAATCAAAGATGGAAATTTTTGATATAGAAATTTCTGAAATTACAAATCAATATTTAAAATTCATAGAAGAAATGAATGAAATGAATTTAGATATTGCTAGTGAATATTTAGTAATGGCAGCAGAATTAATAGAAATAAAAAGTAAAAAACTACTTCCACAAAAAGAAGAAGAAAATGAAGAAGTAGAAGAAGTAAATAGTGAAGAAGAATTAAAAAGAAGATTATATGAATATCAAAAATATAAAGAAAGTACAAGTGAATTTAGAAAACTAGAAGAAAATAGAAATTCATATTATACAAAAGCA
This sequence comes from uncultured Bacilli bacterium, assembly GCA_947630945.1. Classification (GTDB taxonomy): domain Bacteria; phylum Bacillota_I; class Bacilli_A; order RF39; family UBA660; genus CAG-1000. The sequence goes on from CANRJN010000007.1 coordinate 21,680, forward strand.
CCTGAATCATTAAAAAATTATTCACAAGAAATAATAGAAAATGATGGTAGTGTTAGTGTAATGGATTTACTTGATGCTTTTCAAAAATTATTAGAAAGACAAAACTTTAATAAACCACTTAACACTAAAATAGCAAGAAAAGAGTTGTCAGTAAAAGAAAGAGTTGTTAAAATAAGAGATATATTAAAAGAAAAAAAGAGGGTAAATTTTATAGAATTATTTGATGATTTTAGTAAACCTTATGTAGTAGTTACATTCTTATCAGTATTAGAAATGGCTAAAAATAAGGAAATAACTCTAAAACAAGATAATAATTTTTCAGATATTTATTTAGAAAGAGTTGATTAAAATGAATTTAAAAGCAGTACTTGAAGGTATATTATTTATTGTAGGGGATGAAGGAACTACTATAAAAGAGATGAGTAAAGTATTAGAAGTTAGTGAAGAAGAAGTTAAATCATTATTATTAGAATTAAAAAAAGATTATGAAAATACAGATAGAGGACTTAGAATTTCATATCTTGGAAATGCATTTAAATTAACAACAAAAGAAGAACATAAAGAATTTTATGAAAAATTAGTTACAGATAATAAAACAACTAATTTATCAAATGCAGCATTAGAAGTTCTAGCAGTAATAGCATATAATGAGCCAATTACTAGACTTAAAATAGATGAGATAAGAGGAGTAAATTCATCTCAAATTGTAAAAAGATTAGTGGCACGTGGTTTTGTTAAAGTATGTGGAAAAGATGAAACTATTGGAAGACCTAATTTATATAAAACAACTAATGATTTTCTTGATTACTTTGGACTTTCATCAAAAGAAGATTTACCAAAAATAATTAATGAAGAAAAAGTAGAAAATGAAGTAGGAGATTTATATGATTCTACTTATAAAGAAGAATATTAAAACTAAGTACATTTTTGATACTTATTTTTTTAATGATAATTTAAGTTTACTATTTTCTAAATATTCTTCGTCAAATAAATCAATATATTCTCTTAAATCAATATATGATCCCTCAGAATAAAATGCTCTATTTAAAAATTCTTTTTGTTTATTATTAGATTTTTTATATATACTATAAAGTTCATTTGTATTTATATTATCAAAATTAAAATTATAATTAAGTAATATTGCAAATATAGTTTGTGCTAAATTATATGTAATATTTTTTTTAATACTATTATAAATATTTATATGAATTTTATTTTTTAATAGGCAACCATCTAAATCAATTAGTTTATATTCAATATTATCAGTATTATTAGAATTAACCATAATATTATCTAAATAAATGTCATTAAAAAGTAAATTATTTATTTCTAAAAAATCTAGTTTTTCACAAATAGAATAGCATAAATCTCTTCTTATTTCTAAATCTATTTGATTATACTTTAAAAAAATTGATAAATTTATATATTCTTTTAAATAGGGAAGTACACATCCACAAAATTTATTATCAAGAGTAAGTATATATAATGCAGGTAAACAATTATGATCATTTAAATTACTCATAGTAAAAATTGCTTCTTCTCTTATATCAGTTCTATTTTCTTCAAATAATACTTTATATATTAAATCATTTACCAAATAAATATTACTTTCATAATGATTTGTATTTTTAACTAAGTTTGATTTTTTTTGTATATCTTTTGTTAAACTTATATATTTCATAATAAACCCCTTACAAATTTATTTGATATTATACCATTTTTATCTAATTAAGTCAATTTAAGTAAAATATTATTTTATGATATAATTAATTAATAAATGGTAAAAATAAAAATAGAGAGGTTAATTTATGAAAAATAAAATTGTTTTAATTGGTTGTGGAAATGTAGGTATGGCTTATGCTTATGCTCTTGTTAATCAAAAAGTATATGTAGATGAACTTATATTAATTGATATTAATAAAGATAAAGTTATGGGAGAAGTAATGGATTTAAATCATTGTCTTGCATATAGTCCATCTAAAATAAAAGTAAAAGTTGGAGATTATAGTGATTGCAAGGATGCTAAAATTGTAGCAATTGCTGCTGGGGCTAATCAAGAAGTGGGAGAGACTAGAATGGACTTAATATATAAAAATAGTAAAATATTTAAAAGTATCATTGATAATGTTAAATCTAGTGGCTTTGATGGAATATATTTAGTAGCAACTAATCCCTTAGATGTAATGACTTATATTACTTTAAAATATAGTGAATCTCCAAATGAAAAAGTTATCGGAACAGGAACAGCACTTGATACAGCAAGACTTAGGTATATACTAAGTGAAAAAACAGGAGTATGTTCAAAAGATATAGATGCATATGTTATAGGTGAGCATGGAGATAGTGAATTTATTCCTTGGAGTACAGCAAATATAGCATTTAGTAATATATCAAATTATTTAAGTCAAAATGAAATGCTTAAAATAGAAAATGAGGTTAGAAATTCTGCATATGAAATAATTAAAAGAAAAGGTGCTACGGCATATGGTATAGGGGTTTGTATGGTTAGAATTACAAATGCTATACTTGAAAATAAAAATATAATATTAGCGGTATCTAGTTATGATAAAAAACATAAAATATGTATTTCAACCCCAGCAGTAGTTGGTGAAGATGGAGTAAAAGGTAAAATATTTATGCCATTAAACAAAGATGAAGAAAATAAATTATTAAATTCAATCAATGTTATAAAAGATGCAATATCTAAAATAGAATAAAAACTAACTTGACCTTAAATATTACATTTATTATAATTATTATAGTGAAGATATATGAAAGAAAGATACGTTAAATTTTTTAAAAAGAATGTAGTAGTACTTGTAATATTATTAATAGTAGTATGTTTTTCATTTGGAATATCTTATTCAAATTTTATTTTTAATTCAAATAATCATAGAGCCGTAGAAATGCATGTAAATAAATTAAAATATAATATCAAAATAAATAATACACTTACAAATAAAATAGATGTACCATCTGGAAATAGTGTTATAAATATAGAAATTGAATCATTAAATAATGTTGATACTTATTTTAAATTATTAACATTAAAAAGTGATTATTTAGATATATATTATTTAGATCAAAAACCAAATGATAAAATTAATTCAAATAATAAAATTATAGTTAAATTGTTTATATCAAATAAAACAAATAATAATGTATCATGTGAATTTTTAGTATCTGGTGGTTATATAAATAATAGTATAGATGATATTAATGTTCCTAATAATTATCAAGAAATTATTAACAAAATTAGTGTGGGAGATAATTTTGAATATAAAATTGATGATAAAACTTATAATTTAAATTATGATTTTTTAGATAATATAGAATTACATTCAATTAATAATGGATTTAGAATACTTAATGTAAATGATGATGGAAGTATTGATTTAATATCAAATGAAAGTGTAAGTATAAATTCATTAAAATTTAAAGGTGCTAAATCTTATAATAATATAATTTATATTTTAAATACTATTTTAAATGAATTATATAGTTCTAAATATAGTGTAAATGTAAGAAATATAAATATAAATGATATAAATAAATATATGAAATCAAATTTAGAAATATATAGTAATAATATTAAAACATATACAAATCAAAATAATATTTATATTCCAAGTTTATATGAAAATGAAATAGGAAGTATTATAAATAATCAACATTTAAATGGTAAAGTTGATAAAAGTGAAAATAGTAGTTTTATTGATTCAAATTATAAAATTGTAAATACAATTACATTAAAAGAAATGAATAAATTAAATAATATAGTAGAAGATAATTTTAAATCATACATTTATTATGAATTATTTATAGAAAAAGATAACAAATATTATAATCCATATTATGTATTAACAAGATATAGTGATACTAGTGAAGATAATATATTATTTGGAATATTTGGTATAAAAAATGATGAGTTATATAAATCTAATTTATATGATAGTAATAATAATGAATATGAAAGCAGTTTATTTGTAAGACCAATTATTAGAATATCTAATAAAGTAAATATTTATTTAGATAAAAATATTTTTAAAATAAATTAACAAATATGTAAATTTTATATAAAAAATGTAAATTTATCTTGATATATACATATAAAATTTGTTAAAATTATATTGATGATAGGGTAAACCTAGAAGGAAAGGAAGAGTGAAAATAAAATTATGAAAAAGAAAGGATTTACATTAGTAGAGTTACTAGCAGTAATTGCAATCTTAGCAATATTAGTAATTATCGCGTTACCAAATGTACTTAGTATGTTTAGACAAGCAAAAGAAAATTCATTTAAGGAAGAAGCACAAAAATTATTCCAAACAGCAGAAACAGCATACATTAATAGTGCTATGGGATCATCTGAAGTTACTTGTTTCTCAGATTCAGGTACAAATAAATTAGATCTTACTGGTAGAAGTCTTACATATAGAGTAGATTTTACAAACGGAAAAATTTCTACTATTCAAGTAACAGATGGTACTTATAATGTTAGTAAAACTAATGCTGATGGTTTAAAAGTTACTGACATTGATACTGTTAATTCAGGTAATTTAACTATTACTCAATGTGGCGCGTAAAATAAAAAGACTTAAACGTCTTTTTTATTTTGCCCAAAAATTAATTTTGATTATAAATTATTAAATAGTGTTCACTTCTAGTACAAGCAACATAATATAAATATCTTTCATCATAACTATATTTATTATTTTTATCTGTATAAATGATACTAGCATCAAATTCTAATCCTTTTGACATATAAGATGGAATTACAATAAGTTTTCTTGAAAATTTATTTGAATTATTTCTAATTAAAACTAAATCCTTAAAATCATTAATTAATAATTTATAAATTTTAGTTGCTTCTATATCATCTTTTGTTATTATTGCAATACTTTTATTATTTTCGATTAAATTATTTATATCATTTGTAAGTTGCTCTTTTAAATTATTTTCACTTTTAAATATTACAGGTATATGTGTATCTCTTCTAATTGCTGATACCAAATTTAATCCTAATATTTTATTTGTATGTTCTATTATTTCAGGACTAGATCTATAAGTTTTATTAAGTTCTATATAATTTACAGAATCATTAAATACCATTTTTAAATCTTCAAGTGATTTGTATTGATAATAAGGATTAATAGTTTGATTAATATCACCAAGTATTGTAAATTTACTTTTTTTAAGTATTTTTTTAAGAAGTATATATTGAAGTATATTATAATCTTGTGCTTCATCTATAATAGTTTGTTCAATTGTATAATCATTACCTAAAAACATAAGTAAACTTTTCATATATACAAATAAACAAGCATCTTCAAAAGATATATTTTTTTCATTCAATTTATTTAAATATGAATCTGGTATTTCTTTTTTATAAGCATTTTTAAATTCGAGACTTTTATAAAAATTCTTATATATTTCTTTCATATCAGTTTTTATATTTAATATTTCTTTTAACCATTTCTTTATTTGCTTTGCTTTTGACTTATTACCTCTAAATTCCATCTCTGATATTTTAATTGATATTTCATCTAATCTTTCAAATAGTGGAAGGGATGAGTATCTTTCTTTTAAATAATAATTTAATTTATCTTTTTCAATATATAAATCTCTATTAAAAATATCACTAGTAAATGATGCCTCACTTGTATAATTTTTAATGTATTCTTCCATTACACTAATTATTTCATTTGATTGTTTAAATTTAATTAAATCAGTAAATGTTTCTTCATATTTATAATATCTTTCAATGAATGAAGTGAATGATTCAATAGATTTATATTCTGTTATATATGTTTCTAAAAAATCACTAAATGTTGTTTCTTTTGTATTTTCTTCGCCTAGTTCTGGAAGTACATTAGATATATATTCACTAAATACTTGATTAGGCGCAAATATTAAAACTTTATCACTTGTTAAATTTTTAATTTTATAAAGTAGGAATGCAATTCTATGAAGAGCAACTGATGTTTTACCAGAGCCAGCAATACCTTGAACTATTAAATTTTTATCTTTAACATTTCTAATAATTGAGTTTTGTTCTGTTTGAATAGTATTAACAATATTTTTCATATGTTCATCTGTTTTACTAGCAAGTACTTCTTGTAACATTTCATCTTGAACATTAAGTTTTGAATCAAATACTCTTTTTATTTTAGAGTCTTCAATTGTAAATTGTCTTTTATTATGTAAGTATCCATTAATTATTCCACCAGGTGCTTCATATGAAACCTCCCCTGGCTCATAATCATAAAATATACTTGATATTGGTGCTCTCCAATCATAGATTATATTTTCATCTTTATCTGTAAGATAGGTAAGACCAATATAAATGTCATTAATGCAATCATCACTTTCAAATGTTATTTTAGCAAAATAAGGCGAGTTTTGAATTTTATAAAGTTTCATATAATATTTTGCTTTTACTTCAAGATCTTCAATTTCTTTGTTATTGTTAGATACAATAGTTTTCATTTCACTAGGATCGAGTTCACTTCTTGTATCCCAAATAAATTTTTTAAATTCTTGTTGCTTTTCTTCACTATCGTATAAGTCTTGTGCCAAATTAGAGATTTGCTCTCTTAAAAGTTTAGTAGTTAATTCTAGATGTTTATTTTCTTTTTCGAATTCTTCTTTACTTAAATTCATTTTTCCTCCATAAACAATCTATTGAATAAAATTAACAGTCTGGAAAAAATATTACCAAAATTGTAGATAATTGTCAATAAATTATAATTGATTTAATTTAATAATTTAGTTATACTTTATTTAAGGTAGTGAATATGAAAAAACAAAATATTTTATTTAATAATGAAAAAGTGTTAATGTTTGTACTTGCTTTTATGTCATTTTCTATTGGCATATGGACTAATTATCGAAGTATGTGGCTTGAAAGTATTAATTATAATGTACAAACTATTAGTAGAATACTTTCTGTCGCGCTCACATGCAGTTCTATAATTGCATTTATTATAAGTTTGTTTTCATCAAAAATTAAAGTTAAAAATGTAATACTTTTATCTATATTTTTAAGAATAGTATCATTTATATTTTTATTAGTTTTAAAAGATGATTTTATGATTAAAACTTGTATGTTACTTACAATAATGTGTGAAGTAATATTTACTATATCTTTTTATCCATTACTTTCAAATGTTAGTAAAACGGATGAATCTTATAAAAGAAAAACAATAATTGATTATTTTGCAAAAGATGCTGGTATTATTATATGTGGTCTTTTAATAGGTGTTAGTTTTGGTAAATATATTTTTGATTATAATGGATGCTTATTATTATCATTAATTTCTTCAATAATATCATTTATATTTTTAATACTTATTAAAGATATTGAAAGTAATAAAAATGAGATAAGTTTAAAAAATTCATTTATTAAAATATTCTCATCTAAAATAAATAATATATTTTTATTTAATCAATTAGTAATTAATATATCTTATGGAATAGTATTTGATTTAATAGTATTATTACTTGTAAATTATGTAGGATTTGATGTTTCAATTGCGTCAATATTTATAATACTTTCTAATTTACTTGGTAGTATTTTAACTTCCATATTTAATAAATTTAGTAATAAATTATCAGGTAGTATAAGTACAATTATTAAATTTGGAACAAGAAGTTTTGGATATTTTCTTGCATTTTTATTAAATAATAGTTATGGCTTTGTTATTGCTATTTTGATTGCTCTTGTAACAACTAGAATATTAGAAGATAAAGTAACAGGTGTATATTTAAGAAAAATAGATACTGATAGTCAGTTCTTATTTGAAAATATAAGATATTTTATAGCAAGTATAGCAGAGGGAATAGGTGTGTTTTTAGCAGGACTATTATTACTTAGTTCATTTAAAATATTATTTTTCTTTGCATCCTTTGTAACTTTAATTCAAACTTTAATACAACTTTATTTAGAAAAAATAAATAAATAAAAAGAACATTTATTATGTCTTTTAAGGAAACTAATAGTTTTTCTATTAGTATTATGAATAAAGATGTAAATCCAAATATTCATAAGTAGTGTTTTTTAAATAAAAGAAGACATATATAAATGTTCATATATAGTGTAGCACAACATTTTTATTTTGTAAAGTATAACTTTATATATTTTTAATAATAATTTAATTTAACAGCAGTAAATACGCGGAAAAAATCAAAAAAAGATTGATTTTTTTAAATATTTATAGTATTATTAACTAGAAGTTGTCCCAGGTTTAGAAGACCTCTGACTCTATACTTAGGATATACGGATAATATATGAAAAGGAGGAATATTTTAAAATGGCTTTAAGTAAAGAAAAAAAGACTTCAATAGTAGAAGAATTTGCTAGAAATAAAAAAGATACAGGTAGTGTTGAAGTACAAGTTGCTCTTTTAACTGAAAGAATTAATAGACTTACAGAACATATGAAAGAACACACTCATGATTATCATACTAATCGTGGATTACTTAAAATGGTAGGTAAAAGAAAAAGTTTACTTGATTATCTAAAAAGAGAAGATGTACAAAGATATCGTGAACTTATCAAAAAATTAAATTTAAGAAAGTAGGCACTTATTTTAAGTGTCTTTTATTTTAAGGAAGGAGAATTTATGAAAAGAGTATTTGAATATGATTTTCAAGGTAGGAAATTGATAATAGAGCATGGTGAACTTGCCAAACAAGCAGGAGGTGCAGTACTTGTAAGATATGATGATACAGTTATCTTATCAACTGCTGTTATGAGTAATAATGTATCAACTGCTGACTTCTTCCCACTTACAATATTATATCAAGAGAAACTTTATTCTGTTGGTAAAATTCCAGGTGGTTTTATTAAAAGAGAAGGTCGTCCAACTGATGCAGCAACACTTACTGCAAGAGTTATTGATAGACCAATAAGACCAATGTTTGATGAGAATTTTAGAAATGAAGTACAAGTTGTTAATACAGTTTTAAGTGTTGATCCAGATCGTACACCAGAAATGACTGCGTTATTTGGAACATCACTTGCACTAGGTATATCTTCAATACCATTTGATGGACCTGTATCAGGTGTAATTGTTGGTAAAATTGATGGAGAACTTAAAATTAATCCAACTTGTGAAGAAATGGAAAGAAGTACAATTAACTTAACAGTTGCTGGAACTAAGGATGCTATTAACATGGTTGAAAGTGGTTCTAAACAAGTAAGTGAAGAAGAAATGTTAGAAGCATTAATGTTTGGTCACGAAGCAGTTAAAGAATTATGTATGATTCAAGAGGATATCATAAGTGAAATAGGAGAAGAAAAAATAGAAGTTAGTCTTGCTAGTATTCCAGATGAGTTAAGACAAGAAGTAGAAGAGGACATCAAAGATGATATGATTAGTGCTATTCAAATTAAAGATAAAATAGAAAAATATGCAAGAATTGATGAATTAAAAGAGAGTGCCTTAACTCATTATAGTGAAAAACATGAAGGTGAAGAAGATTTAGAAAATAATTTAAAACTTGTTAAAAAAGTTGCAGATGAAATAGAAGGAAATGAAGTTAGAAGACTTATTACAAATGAACATATAAGACCTGATGGAAGAGATATGGATGAAATAAGAGAATTATCATGTGATGTAGATTTACTTCCAAGAACACATGGTTCTGCATTATTTACAAGAGGTCAAACACAAGCACTTGCAATTACTACACTTGGTGCTCAAAATGAAGAACAAATTTTAGATGGTCTTGGACTTGAAGATTCTAAGAAATTTATATTCCATTATAATTTCCCTGCATTTAGTGTAGGTGAAACAGGGAGATATGGTGCTCCTGGAAGAAGAGAAATAGGACACGGAGCCCTAGCAGAACGTGCACTTTTACAAGTTATGCCATCACAAGAAGAATTCCCATATACAGTAAGAGTAGTATCAGAGGTATTAGAAAGTAATGGTTCATCTAGTCAAGCAAGTATTTGTGCTGGTTGTATGTCTTTAATGGCAGCAGGTGTACCAATTAAAGCCCCTGTTGCAGGTATTGCTATGGGACTTATCACAGAAGATGGTACTTGTGACTCTAAATATACAATTTTAACAGATATTCAAGGACTTGAGGATCACATGGGAGATATGGACTTTAAAGTAGCAGGTACAAGAAAAGGTATTACTGCACTTCAAATGGATATTAAAATTAAAGGTGTTACAAAGGATGTATTAAGAGAAGCATTAGAAAAAGCAAATAAAGCAAGAATGAAAATTCTTGATGTTATGGAAAATACAATTCCAGAAGTAAGACATGAATTATCTCAATATGCACCTAAAATTAGAACTATGAAGATAGATCCAGAAAAAATTAAAGATGTAATTGGTAAAGGTGGAGAAACTATTACTAAGATTATCTTAGAATCTAGTAATGTTACATCAGTAAATCATAAAGATGCAGTTAAAATTGATATTGATGATGATGGAAATGTAATATGTTATCATATGAAAGAAGAAGTTTTAGATAAAGCAATCTCTATGATTGAAAATATTACAAAAGAAGTAGAAATTGGAAAAGTTTATACTGTTAAAGTAGTAGACATTCAAGATTTTGGTGCTTTTGTAGAATTATGGCCTGGTTGTGAGGGACTTGTTCATGTATCTCAACTTGATAATAAGAGAGTAAATCATCCAAGTGATATTCTTAAAGTTGGAGATGAAATTGTTGTTAAAGCAATTGGATATGATAGAAAAGGTAAATTAAATTTATCAAGAAAAGAATTATTACCAAAAGAGGAAAAGAAATCAAAAGATAAATCATCTAAAAAAGAATAATAAAAATAAATAAAATTTTCATTTATAAAAGTGAAAATTTTATTTTTATTTTAAATAATTAAAAATGTAAAATTTAAAAGGTGCCTCTTGATATATATATATATATACGATATAATGAATGGTGAAAATAGAAAGAGGTAATAAAAATGAAAGATAAAAAAGGTTTCACATTAGTAGAACTTCTAGCAGTAATAGCAATATTAGCAATACTCGTAATAATAGCATTACCAAATGTACTTAAATTATTTAGAAGTGCAAAACAAAATACATTTGTAACAGAGGTACAAAATTTAGTAAGAAGTGCAGAAAATAAATATTTAACAAGTTCATTATCAAATGGTAGTAATGAAATATGTTTTGA
>CANRJN010000008.1 GCA_947630945.1 uncultured Bacilli bacterium
TATCTATTTCTATTTTTATATTCATTACTTAATATATAATTATTTACAGATTTTATTCCTTCTTTATATTCTACTAACTCTGCCTTTATACACATTGGCATTATTGCCACCATTATTAGGCATATATATATATATATTACGAGACACTTTCTTCATTACTATCACCTACTATAAAAATACTATCATTTTTTTACCTCTTTTTCAATAATTTTAAAATATTAATTATTTATTTTCATTAAATTTATCATACATTTTATATAAGTTTAATATTGTATTTTCTAAAAAATAATAATGAAAAATATAAAATACAAGCATTATTAATAAAATTATAGTTACTATTAATAATGAAAATATTTTAAATGTTAAAGTTAAATATATAAAAATTAAACTTAATAATGCAAAAAATAATGTAATTATTAAATGAATAAATCTTTCATGAGAAAAAAATCTAATTTTATTTAATAATTCATTTATATCTTTTTCTGTTATTTTATTATCTAATTTACTATTTAAAACTTCTATATAATCATTAATATATTTTTTCATTCTTATCACCATAATTATTTTATCATTTTTTTCATTAAAAAAGAAATAATTAATTAAAAACTATTTCTTATCTTTCATTTGTGGAAATAATACTACATCTCTAATAGATGGTTGATTAAATATAATCATCATTAATCTATCTATTCCAAATCCAAGACCACTAATTGGTGGCATACCTTGTTCCATTGATTGTAAGAATCCTTCATCTAAATCCATTGTTTCATCATCACCTTGTGCTTTTGCTTTTAATTGATCTACAAATGCTTGTCTTTGTATAATTGGATCTACAAGTTCTGAATAAGATTTACAAAGTTCAGTACCACAAGCAACTACTTGGAACATATCAACCATTTTATTATTTTCATCATTTCTTCTTGTAAGAGGCATCATAACAGCAGGATAATTATATATAATTGTAGGATCTATTATGTTTTCTCTTATTTGTCTTTTATAAACAAAATCTATTATTTGACTTATACTTTTATATTCATCTAAATCTTCATATGTATAAAGTCCTTTTTCTACTATTTTATCTTTTAATACTTTTGGATCATCTATATCTAAAAAGTCAAATCCAAGTATTTTTCTCATTTCTTCACAATAATTAATTCTAGGCCACTTCTTAGCACCAAAATCTAGTGTATGTCCTTGGTATTCTATTTTAGTACTACCTACTATTTCATTAAGTAAACTTTGCATAAATTTCTTATAAAATACAATTGTATCTTCAAAATTCCAATATGCAACATACCATTCAACTTGAGTAAACTCCTGTAAGTGTTCCGTATCCATACCTTCATTTCTAAAACATTTAGCAAGTTCATATACTCTATCATATCCACCTGCTATACATTGTTTTAAATATGTTTCTGGTGCAATTCTCAAATTACAATCCATATCAAGAGCATTATGATGAGTATAAAATGGTTTAGCACTAGCGCCACTTACTGCATTTTGTAATATTGGTGTTTCTACTTCTAAAAATCCATTTGAATTTAAATATTCATGAATAAATGCATATAATTTACTTCTTCCAAGAAATACACGTCTAGATTCTTCATTCATTATTAAATCAACATATCTTTGTCTATATTTAAGTTCAGTATCTTGAAGACCATGAAACTTTTCAGGAAGAGGTCTTAGTGCTTTACCTAAAAATGTAAGTTCATGTACTCTTAGAGTTTTCTCACCTGTTTGTGTTGTAAATATTTCACCTTTTGCACCTACAAAATCACCGGTATCAATTTGTTTTTTGAAAAATTCATACTTTTCTTCACCGATTTCATCAATTTTAACTTCAAGTTGCATATCTGCTTCAATATCACGAATTCTAACAAAACTAAGTTTACCCATCTTTCTCATAAATATAATTCTTCCAGCAATACTTACATCATTTTCTCCATCTTCAAGTAATCTTGCTTCTTTTAAAGTATGAGTTCTTTCATACTTATCTGGATAAGGATTACAATATTCTTTTATTATATTTAACTTATCCCTTCTTACTAATTCTTGTTCACTAAGTTCATTCATTTTTTATTACTCCTTTACATTACTTTCTTTAATTCTATATCTTTTTCCATTAAAGATTCAATATAATTTACAAATTCATTTAATATTTCATATTTACTTTTATCTCCTGTATAATCTTTATACATTTTATAAAATATATCAAGTGTAGTATTTCTTCCATCATTTATAACTAATTTTATTTCATCTAATACTATTAATAATAAAGATGAATGTTTTAAATAATTATACTCATATTGAAATGCTAAATCTTTATATTTTTCTTTTATTTTATTATTACTTTCATATTCACTTTGATATTTTACAATTGTCTCATAATATTCTTTTGATGTAAATTTATTTTTTTGAAGTAAATATTTATCTAAACCTATTCCATAAATAAGTCTTAGAATAGCATTTTCAATTTCATCAAATATATTACCATTAACAGTTATAAAATCTCCCTCATTTGTTTTTGGTAATTCATTTGTTTTAATCATTTCATTAAGTCTTTTAGTATTTAACGAAACAAATTGATCATCGAAGGTACATTCTTCTAAATTAATATTTTCCATAAATCCCCCTTAAAAAAAGTATCTATAAATGTAAGCGTGTATATTAACACTGTACCATCTTACTTCATAGATACTATTTCTATCTTTTATCTTTATAGCAGATTTGCATTTAAGTTCTAAGAATATTTTTTTCATTATTTATCTATTATTAGTTTACACCAACCACTAACTCTCTATAAAGGAAAATAAATAATTACTTTTTCTTGTCATCACTTATGAGTAAATTATATTATTTTATTTAATATTTGTCAATTTTATTTTAAACTTAATACTATTTGTTCTATATTTTCTTCATTCATTAACTTTTTAGTTTCAATATCATATATTGGAACATTATAATTATATTCTTTTAATAATTCTTCTATTTTCTTTATTTCTTTTGTTAATGCTTTAATTCTTGAATTTGAAGATAAATAAATACAATCTTTAAAATATGACATAGTAGGAAATGTTACTTGCTCTAAATGATTTAATGAAACTTTATCTTTTACTTGTACCTCATCTGCAAGGTCACTATATCTCTCTTTCATTAATCCATATTCTTTCATTTTATCATAAGGTCTTTCATAATTACCAATATACTCAACCATTTTTGGTATTATAGCATCTATCTCATTTTTTCTAAATGATAAAGATAAATTATGAATTATATATTGATAATATCCATTATATTTTCCTATTTCAGAAGGCACATTATCTATAAAACATTCTTTTTTTTCATAATCACATAAAGATATATAATCAAATCCTGAAAAATTTGAGCTATATTTAATACCTTGATTTCTAATAGATAATAGCGCGCCTAAACTTAGTATTTGTCTTAATACCTTTAATTGTACTTTAGAATTATATTCTCTAAATCCATAATTATTAATTCCATGCATATATACTTTTTCATTCATAAAAATACCCCCTTTTTATTCATTTTTATGACTTTAATTTTTTAATATAATTATTTACTTTTTTATACCATGTTTTATCTTCTGCATAATAAGGATTAATTTCTTCTGGTGTTTTAAGTCCTTTTTGATAATAACTATTAAGTTTATTAATAGCAAACTTAATACCTTCTTCTATCGTATCAAATTTTCTATAACTTCCACCTGCACACCCTGGGTTTCCTTTATTACCTGCTACATTATTACACACTCTTGTAAGATAACTACAAGTCCATGCACAACCACTTTCTTGTAACATAACTGCTGTTGATAAATAAGGATCAATTCCAACTTTTAATGAATAATCTACAATAAATTTACCTTTATCTTTCATAGTAGAATTTAGATATCTATTAATTTTATTTATTATTATCGTATCTAATTCTCCATTAAAAGAATGCTCTTTAATGTATTTTTCTTCTTCTGTTTTCTTATATTCAATATATTCTTTATTTTCTTTTTCTATATTATTAATACTAATCTCTATTTGATTATCTAAGTAGTTATGATTTATTTCCACTTTTTCATCAAACATTGCTGTAAATAAACTCATAATTAATAATAATTTTATCATTTTTTATCTGTCTCCTATTTTATGAAAGTATTAATATTATACCACATTTAATAATTTTATTCAAGTTTTTTTATTTTTTTGACACTTTCACATAGGAAATTTTATTTTAAAATACGAGTTAGTGGCTTATCTAAAGTATAATAATGTGAAACTATATATCTTATACTAGGATCTAATTTATTTAAATTAACAGATGTTCTTTTTTGTAATGCTTCATTATAAAATTCAATATATTCATATAATTCTCTATCTAAATTATTTTTTCTAATTAAAGATACAAACAAATCATCCTTATTAGATAATGTTAATAGAGAATGATTTAAATGATTAAAATTAATATCACAATATACAAAACCATCATCAACTAAAATACTTTTATTTTTTTTAAACCAATCCACATTTAAATTTGAAAATAATGGATATTCTTCATTAAATTTTTCTAATTTATCTAAATATTTATTTAATATTTTTGAATTATAACTATAAAAGTTACTTAAGTCATCATTATAATTTGTCTTTAAACAATAATATTTTCCTTCATTTTTACTATATAAAGCATAATGTTGTTTATCAAATATTATTTCAAGTACTGGAATATTTAACATTAAATTACTATTTTTAATTGGATAATATTTACAATTTATAGAAATTATTTGTGGTATTTTGATTTTAAATAAATTATAAATTCTAGAATTTAAATTTATTTTATCTTTTAACTGTTCTTTATTTTCATATAATTCTTTATATTCATTATAATGTAAAATTAATATTTCTATTAAATCATATATATTAATTATATTTCCACTTGATTCGATTTCCTTAGAATTTAATTTTTCTAATATTTTTTTCTTTAATTTTTCGTATTTTAAATCATCACTTTCCATAAATTAACTCCTTTATGGCAGTATATTATAGCATATTTTATATAAATAATCAATTATATCAAGTTTTACTATATCAAGTTTTACTTCTAATCATTTTATTAAGTTAAGTATCTATTTAAATAGTACTTTTCCAGTCATTTCTTCTGGAATTTCAATATTTAATAATTTTAATATAGTTGGTGCTATATCACAAAGACTACCATCTTCAAGTGTTATACCTTTTTTAGTAACTATGAATGGTACTCTTTCAAGAGTATGACTAGTTACTAC
The DNA here is from genome assembly GCA_947630945.1 of uncultured Bacilli bacterium. Classification (GTDB taxonomy): domain Bacteria; phylum Bacillota_I; class Bacilli_A; order RF39; family UBA660; genus CAG-1000. The sequence goes on from CANRJN010000008.1 coordinate 5,294, forward strand.
ATTGTGATTATGATCCCACATTGTATCACAATTACCATGATCAGCAGTTATTACTAAAATTCCATCTTTTTCTAATACTAATTTATATAGCCTTTCTAAACATTTATCTAAAAATTCAACTGCCTTTTTAGCAGCATCATAGTTACCTGTATGCCCTACCATATCTCCATTAGCATAATTTAATATTACAACATCATATATATCTTTATTTAATTCATCTATAAGTGTATCTGTAACTTCCTTAGCACTCATTTCAGGTTTTAAATCATATGTTGCTACTTTTGGAGATGGTATTAATATTTTTTTCATACCTTTAAATTCTCTTTCACAACCACCATCAAAGAAAAATGTAACATGAGCATATTTTTCTGTTTCTGCAATTCTTAATTGATTTAAATTATTTTTTTCTAATACTTCTCCTAATATATTAGTTAAATTAATTTCATCAAAAGCATGAGGACACTTTACTGTTTCTACTACTTTCATCATAGTTAAACATTTAATATTTTTAAATTCTTTAATATGCATATCTTTTTCTAAAGCCATTTCATTATATTCATGAGGGTTTGTAAGACATGTAAATAATTCTCTTAATCTATCTTTTCTAAAATTAAATGTAATTACTCCATCATTATCTTCAAGTTTATTTTCATGAATTATTGATGGAATTACAAATTCATCTGTTATATTATTTTTATATGATTCATCTATCATTTCTTTTGCACTATTATATTTCTTTGCATCTGCATATACTAAGGCATCATAAAATAATTTTAATCTATCAAAATTATTATCTCTATCCATTGCATAATATCTTCCACTAATAGTAGATATTTCTCCATAATTTAAGTCTTCTACCATTTTAATGTACTTATATGCTGTTTTAGGTCCTACATCCCTACCATCTAAAAATAAATGATAGCATACTTTAATATTATTTTTTTTAGCAAGTTCTACTAAGGCAAATAAATGATTAATATGTGAGTGTACTCCTCCATCTGATAAAAGGCCCATAATATGTAATTTTGAATTATTTTCTTTTACATGATTTATTACATTTAATATTTGAGGGTTTTCAAAAAAACTTTTATCTTTAATACTTCTATTTATTAATTCTAAATTTTGATATACTACTCTTCCTGCTCCAATATTTGTGTGTCCTACTTCACTATTTCCCATTTGCATATAAGGAAGTCCTACATAAGTACCAGATGCTTCTAAAAGTGAATGAGGATAATTTTCCCATAAATAATCAAATGTTGGTTTATTTGCATTTTTAAATGCATTACCATCTGGGTTTTCTCTTATTCCACATCCATCTAATATTGTTAAAATCAAAGGTTTCTTCATAATTTTATTTCTCCTTATATCAATTATAACACAAGAAAAAAGAGAATTAAATCTCAATTTATTTACAAGTATAACCTGCTTCAACAAGTGACTTAATTCCCTCATCAAAATTCATATTTGTGTTTGAAAAATCATATCCAAGTTTTTTAAGTATATCTGCATCTGCCTTCTTTAAATCCGCATCAATTGTAACTTTTAGTTGGTCTTCAATATCAAGTGCAATTGTAAGACCTTCATAAGTATAACTTTCAAGTCCAAGATTAGTTAAAAAATTACTTTTAATAGTTTCTTTTTGTTCATCTGTTAAAGTTGATAAAGTTTCTACTCCAAATAACGAATTATCATATACAAATTCTGCATTAATTTTATCTATTTCACTATTAGTAGCAGTATATTTAGTTGTTTCTACATATGAATCAACAGTTCTAGTACAAGTTTTACTTTCAATTTTGTCTTTACCACATCCACTTAATGTAAATACCATAAGTGTCATAATTAATAATAAGTATAATTTCTTCATTTTTCACCTCCCTCTTTTCTCTAATTAAATTATATCAAATATTAAAAAGATTACAATTAAAAAAGCATATTTTAATTTATGCTTAAATTAATTTTTTTCTATTACTTCCAACAATATAATAATATTCATCATTATTTGTTTCATACATACTTATAAATTCATTATTTAATTTTTCTTTAAATTCTTTTATTAATTTTATTTTATCTTCTTTATCTTTATCAAAATTAGATCCATAAACTCCTAATAATATATTGTACTTAGTTCTATTATGTAATTTATCCCATGATTCAATATCATATATACTATATGGATTTTGTATCATAAACGTATTAATAGAATTTTTAATTTCTGTTACTTTATTTCCAATTTCTGTTTCTTCAAGTAATGCAGGTATACCTTCAAGAGATGCAAATTCTCTTTTTATTACTCTACTACCTAAATTATCTAAATATTCATAATATGGAGTAATTATAGTTGTAGGATATTCTATTACTACACTATCAAATATACCTTTTCCAATTTCAGCAGTATCTAAATTTTTGTAATCAAATCTAAGTGAATCTAAAAATTTAATATAATTTTTACCTATTTCTTTTCTTTTTATAAAAAATTCTTTGTATTCTTTTAAATAATTAGTTATTTTATTATCAACTATTCCATTTGCTTGTTTATATTGATTTATTAATTTTTTAGTATACTCTAAATTAGTTATTATTTCATCTAAATTATTCATTTTATCCCCCTTTAAAAATGTGATTAGATTATACCATAAATAACTAAATAAATCAAATTATTCTTTAATTAATTTATATATTTCTTCATGTATTTCATTTTTATCTCTAAATTTATTATCTTTAATACAATTAATTATATCCCAATTTAAATAATTTGCTACAAATACTGCATTATCATATACTTTTTTCATAAATTCTAAATTACTTTCATGTATATCATTTACTATACCATCATTATCTTGTCTTTTATTTCTAAGTTCATTTGCTTGTTCAAATGAAGATGTTAAAAATATAACTTTATCTGGTTTTTTAATACCTATTTTATTGTATTCAAAGTCTATTACAAAATCTATGAATTTTTTTCTCTCTTCAATACTTTCAATACTTGCAGACTGATATATTAAACTAGATGTAGTATATCTATCTAATAAAATAATATTTCCATCATCATATTTTTCTTTTAATATTGTTTGCCAAGCAACTGCTCTATCAACAGCATATAAGGCATTAACAAAATATGGAGATAATTCATTTGGACTTCCATATTCACCTTTTAAATATTTTTCTACTAATACACCATAATATGTCCCATAAGATGGAAAATGATGATTAAATATTTTTTCATTATCTTTTTTTAAATGTTCATATAAAAGATTATATTGTGTAGTTTTACCTATACCATCACAAGCACCCTCTATAACAATAAGTTTACCTTTGTTATTCATATATCCTCCGTTTTACTACTAATTCCTTTTATATAATCTTATCAAAATAACTTTTTTTCTTCAACATTAAAATAATGTCATATTTAAAACTACATTTAATTTATTATCTAATATATATTCTTTATCAAATAAATAACAAAAAAAGTCTTCTAAATTTATTATTTCATCAATATTCTCTATTTCTGATAATTTACTTATAACTTTTTTAAATATTTTTAATGCATCATATTTATTAATATGAAAATATTCAATATCTTTATTTTCACTATTATATTGTCCTATATAATACGTACTATAATTATCATCATGTTTCATATTAATAACTTTATATTCTTCTGTTTCTTTATTAATTTCTACTATATATTCATTTATATAACCATTTTTATATTTTGTCTTAATATCTACCTTAATTATATTATCATTTATATCTATATTAAATATAGAATCATTTTCTTGTATTAAATATATTTTTTTATTTTTTCATCTTCCATTAAAATATTACTAGAAATTAAACTAGTAATGTTTTTAATTTTATTTATATTTTTAATCATTAAATATGTTTCAAAACTAATATCTTTTTTTATATTGAATATAATATAATTTAATTTTTCAATAACTTTAATATATTCATTTTCAAAATTTAATTCTTCTTGCATATTAATTAACCTCTTTATATTTCTCTTCAAAATTGCAAAATAGATTATATCAAGAAAAATAATAATGTTCAACTATTTTTCGTTATTATTATATAAATTTATCATATAGTTTATAAGGAGGAAAAATGAATAACGATTATCAATTTGGAAATAAAGCATATAACTATTATGATAAATTTGGTATAGAAAGTACTAAATATAAGATACTTGCAGGTGAGCAAGAACAAAATATTCAACCTGGTTTTGAGTATTTAATGAATCCAAGACCTATTTTTGATAATCCTAATTATATAGGAAGTGGTAAATTAAAAGATAAGGTTGCGATTATCACAGGTGCTGATAGTGGACTTGGAAGAAGTGCAGCAGTTGCTTTTGTTAAAGAGGGAGCAAAAGTTGTAATACCTTATTTAAATGAACATGTTGACGCGTTAGAAACAAAAGAATATATTGAAAAACTTGGAGGTGAATGTTTACTTTTATCAGGTGATATTACAGATAAGAGTTTTTGTAAGAAAATAGTAGACTTAACTCTTGAAAGATTTGGTAAAATTAATATTCTTGTAAATAATGCAGGTGTACAATATCAAAGTGATTCATTAGAACAAATTAGTGATGAGCAATTTGATTATACTATGAAAGTTAATGTTTATGGTATGTTTTATCTAACAAAAGAAGTGCTTCCACATTTAAATAGTGGGGACTCAATTATTAATTTATCTTCTGTTACTACATTTTTTGGAGAACCTCAACTCATTGATTATGTTACTACTAAGGGTGCTATTGTTGGATTTACTCGTGCTCTTGCAAGAAATTTAGCAACTAAAAATATTAGAGTTAATGCTATTGCACCAGGGTTTTATTGGACCCCATTACAACCTGCTTGTTGGCAAAAAGAAAAAATACCATCACTTGGAGCAGACTCTGCAATGGCAAGAGGTGCACAACCTTATGAACTAGCCCCTACTTTTGTCTTTCTAGCATCAGATGATTCTTCATATGTTACAGGACAAGTAATTCATAATAATGGTGGTCAAGTTATGGGATAAGTTAACTTATTGAATAGTTTTTCTAAATTTACTCATAATTATATTAGGTGATTAAAATGCAAGTTATAGTTCGTGCTTTAACTATGTTTGTTATATTATTTCTTGTTGTAAAATTACTTGGTAAAAAACAAATTAAAAATTTAACTTTATATGATTATGTATTAAGTATTTCAATGGGTTCTATTGCTGCTGATAGTGTTATTAGTTTAGATACACCACTTTATGATGGTGTATTAGCACTTTTAGTTTTTGCAATAGTTGGATATTTAGCATCTATACTTTCTTTTCATAGTCATAATGTAGAAGAAATTGTGGATGGAGAACCTTTAATATTATTTGAAAATGATAATTTTAATTATAAAAATTTAGAAACTGCTAAATTAAGTGTATCTAAATTACTTGAAAATATTCGTGTGAAAGGTTGTTTTGATATTAATGAATTAGATACTGCAATATTAGAGCCATCTGGCGATATATCTATTTTGTTAAAAGAAAATTCAAGACCTATAACTAGTAATGATTTAAAAAATAATATTCAAAAAAATAATAAAAAGAAATCATTAAATTATAATATAATTATAGATGGTGTATTAAATTTAGATGAACTTAAAAAAGCAAAAAAATCTAAAACATGGCTTAATAAAATATTAAAAGAAAATGAATTAAATATTGAAGATATTACTCTTCTTTCAATAGATAAAAGTGATAATATAACTTTATTTGATAGAAAAGAAAAATAAGTATCGAATTTGATGCTTATTTTATATTTTTAATCTCAAAGTTTCTTTAATTACATTAAATTTATGTTTTTTATATAAATTTTTGGCTTTTATGTTATTAGAACATACGTCTACTTCTATAATTTCAATACCATTATCACTTACCCATTTTTCAAAATAATTTATAAGTTTTTCTGCTATACCTTTATTTCTATATTCTTTTTCTATATATAACGCGTCTAGTTTAGCAGATTTTAAACTAACTTTATCATCATTAATGTATCCATATAAATACCCTATTATATTATTATTTTCTTCTACTACTAATATTAGTCTATTTAAATCAAATATGTAATTTTCATACATATTTGTAACAGTAAAGTTTTCATCAATCGTATCATCATATTGTTTTTCATCTCTAATTAATAAAGTAAGTAATTTATTTAACTTATCTGCATCACTCATTTGTGCTTTTCTTATTTTCATATTTAATTCCTCCACTATATATATATATTAACATATTTTTGTATAATAAATGTAATATTTATTGAAAAATATCTTTACTTTTGCAGTTAAAATGAGCAAAGCCAGGTTTTACCTAGTTTAGCTCATTTTTTAAATGTTGTACATTGAAATTAATTTTAATTATTTTAAAATTTTTTTAATTTCTGATAAAGTTCTGAATTTTTTAGATAAATCAATATTAAAGGTATGTTCAAAATCCTCAATAACTTCATTTTTATAACTTTGTAAATAAATATCATGATCAACATTAACACTTATATAATTTCTTATAGATTCGATTATTTGATTAAATGAATATTTATTATTAAGTTGTTTTTCAATTAATCTAATTATAACAAGAGAAATAAAACAAGTAAGAAAATGTGCTTGTATGTGATCGCTTCTTGAAACCCATACAGGTCTAAATTCTAATCCAGATTTTGTAACTTTAAATGTTTCTTCAATTTTAGATAGTCCACGATATATATTTCTTATTTCAATATCACTTAATTTTTCTTCAGATGTAACAATAGAATAATAACCATCATATTTTTCTTCTTCTAATATTCTTTCTAGATTTAATTGTAAATTATTCGCATCAGCAATTTCTCCGGTAGATTTAACAAATTTTAAATTATTTACATAACCAGCAACACCATAAGCAGTAGCTTTAGAATATTTTTCAGGATGAGATATTAAATCTTTTGCTTTAACAATAATCATTTCTCTATCTCTTTTTTGCTTATCTGCATATTTTTGAGAATAATAAACCATTTGCTTTTGATCTACTAAAATAGATTCTCTTTTTTTATTTCCGTTTTCTGTTTTACCTTTGTCTTTTCTTATAACATACATCTTTTTAGGATAAACTCTAGATTTATGTTTAAAAATAATTTCTTTACCACTATCATCTTTAATTTTATCAATAATATAATCTTCTTGTTTTAATACCCAATTTTTAAAATCTTCATCAGCACCTCTTACAGATTGTCCATATACATAACCATTCTTTTTTAATGATTGTTCAAGTGACAAGCCAGCAATTTGAATTACATTATCAGAAGTGTTTAATCCACGATCCGCAACAACGATAGTTCTACCTAATTCAAAATTTTTTTTAGTTCTATTTAAAATTGGAATAAGAGAATTTTTTTCAGATTCGTTTCCAGGAAATAAATCATAAGCTAATGGAATGTCAGATGAATCCATTAAAAGTCCCATTTCAATTATAGGATCAGGTCTTTTATTTTTTTCAGGACCTTTTTTTCTTATTCCTTTTTGCTTTATTATAGGAATACCATCTTTATCAGTTTTAACATTTCCATTTTTATCATATTCAAATATATCTTCATCATTATATTCAATTTCAAAATAATAATTAGTACAATCATAATAACAATTAGAAGTATCACGATTATATTTATCTTTAGTATTGTTCCAAATTATTTTTTCTATATCTTCTTTAAGAGGATTAATATTTGTTAAACTTCGATATATATCATCTAAAGAAAAATTATAATTTTCAAAAAGAGTTTCTTTTTCTTCATAAGCTTTTTTCTTTGAACCTGGAGAAATTATACGCATAAAAACTAACAATGAAAGTATATCATTTAAATTATAATCAATTTTTAATTTTTTTTGATAATTATCTAAAAGTTCTTTGATACCTAGTTCTTTATAAATTCTTTTAACTATACAATAACCTAAATTTTTATGTTTATTATTATTTTCAATTTTTTGAGTTTGCAAATCTTTAATAGTATATTCGCTTAATAAGTTATTAGACATTTTCTTTGCTTCTTCTTTAAAATGAGCAATCGGATCATCAAATTCTTTTTTTAAATCATCTAAATAACCAAGTTTTTGAATAGTTTTTTGTTTAACTTTACCAAATTCATCTCTATAACCTTGAACAAAAGAAAGATAAATTTTACCATTATGACTTGGACAAGCTTTTAAATACATATAAATCAACTACCTTATATATTGATTATATCACAATGTGTAACAATGTACAACAATAAAATAATAAAAACTTGACATAACAAAACCTAGATTACATCTAGGCAAATTTATATTTTATATTTTTTTCAACTGCAAAACTCGGGTGCATCACTCATTTGTGCTTTTCTTATTTTCATATTTAATTCCTCCACTATATATATATATATTAACATATTTTTGTATAATAAATGTAATATTTATTGAAAAATATATATTAAAATTTTATAATTTAATTATGGAGGATATGTTTTTATGGATATGGAAGCAAAAGCAATGAATGCATTTGTTAAAGATATAGCATTCTTAGCAGAAAAATTATCACAAAAATCACCTGAAGAAGTTAATGCTAATGTAGTTTATGAATATTTAGATTTATTAAAAGCAGAAGCAGAGAGACTTTTTGAAGATAAAATATATGCAAGTGATAATTCTATTTTATATACTTCAGGTGATATTAATTTTGATAAAACAGAAAAAACATTATAATTAATCGAGTAGAGAGAAATAATTAAAATTATTTCGTCCCTCTCACACCACCGTACGTACGGTTCTCGTATACGGCGGTTCAATTTATATTACAGTATGTACTTTAAGATAATGGTCTAGTGGAAACACTAGCCCTTTTTGATTTAATCTTTCATTAGATATTGCTATATGCATTACGACCGTGCTTGCCACCCAATAATAACCTCTTCTAGTATTTGCTACCATATAAGAGTTATATTCAGAAATACCTAATTTTCTTAATTCTTTATATTTGGTTTTTGATTTCTTCCAGTATTTCCAAATACACATTCTTAATCTATGTCTTAAGTGCTTACCAATTCTTTCCATTGATGTTTTCATATCTGCTATTCTAAAATAGTTTATCCAACCTCTTATGACTTGATTTAGTTTTACTATCTTATCATTTATTGACATAGCATTACTTCTACTAGTTATATCTTTTAGTTTTCTTTCAAATTTTTGTAATGATTTTAAATGTGGTTTTGGTCTCCATGTTCCTTTCTTATTGTAAAAGCCAAAACCTAAATATTTTATTTTATTAGGTCTTGCTACTTTACTTTTTTCCACATTTACTTTTAGTCCTAGTTTGTTTTCAATATATCTAGTAACACTTTCCATTACATGGTTGGCTGCTTTTTCACTTCTTACCATAATTAAGCAGTCATCAGCATATCTTACAAATCTCAACCCTCTTTTCTCTAATTCTTTATCTAGTTCATTTAACATGATGTTAGATAATAAGGGAGATAGATCGCCACCTTGTGGAGTACCTACTTTTGTTGGTTGTAATACCCCATTTACCCCATTCTTGTGGTCTTAAATTATGCATTTGCTTACAAAATTGTATTTCACTATATATTCTATCAGTTGTATTCTTATCACCATAGAATTTTAATAATTCATCATAAGAATAATTGCCCACTGCCATTGTTCTAGTGTTTCATTATAATAGTCATCACTAGCCCAAAAATCCATAATTAATTTTTGCTTTTCATTTAAAGTCCAATTTGGATTTTTAAGTATCCAATATCTAATATCAAAGTCGCCACATCCATGTACTTGTGTATTACTTAAAAATGTAAATATATTTTTAAAATATTTATCTAAGAGATCATAATCATTTAAATTATTTTCATATCTAATTGTTCCTATTTTATTCATAGCCTCATTAACAGCAAAAGTTTTTTGTTTCTTAGTTAATTTTATATTATTATTCCACAAACTCATTAATAAAAATGAGTACCCACCATTACTAGCACCTTTTATTACAGTTCTAGCAATATCAGTATTTGAATAAATATTTTTAATTAATTCATTGTATGCACATGCATCAACATTTTCATAATCAATTAACATAGCATTACAAATTGCAAGACCATTAACTTCATCCCCATTATTCCATTTATTTCTTTTAATCTTAACTGCTTCTCTTAAAATTTCAGGATTACTTTTTATTTTTTCCCATAAAGTAGATGCATATTTATCTTTTTCAAGTCCATACATTGCATAATATAATTCATTATCTAATTTTTCAATTTCTAACAGTATAAAATCTCCTTTAATTATTTTATATTATAATTAAATTTCATAAATATTGAAATTTTTTTTATTTACTTAACTATGTTTTTAATAAAAAAATAATATAAATAGTTGTATCAAAAACATTTGTTTGATATAATTAGTTCAGGAACATTTAATAGTTGGGTGATTACCAAACTTCGTAAAAGAAGGGAGGTGATAGTATGAATAAGAAAGATTTTTTAATTTTATCTTTAATCACTATTATCTTTCTATTAATATTATTACTATTTATAGTATTGATATAAAGAAAAATCACCTAACTCAACAATGATTTAGGTGATGCTAACAATACGGCAACACCCAACATGAGATATTGAATGTTCCTATTTTATTTTATGTAAAATTCACTTACAAATACATAATAACACAAAAATGACATTTTTTCAAATTAATATTTAAAATATTTATTTAATTAAAAAGTTATTTTTATAATTTACTTTTTTAATACTTTTTCTAAAAATATTTTATTTTCAAATGTTCCTCTTTTTGTTCCTTTTTCTTCTGTAATAGAAATAACTTCTTCTAATGTTGAATTTTCGATTTTTGATAAATATTTTATTATTTCTAACATATCGGCTAATTCCTCTATTCTATCCTTACCTTTTGCAATTAATACTTCTTGATATTCTTCATTTAATTTTCTTTCTAATTCAATTTTATATTCTTCATCAGTTAAAATTCTAGTTATTGGTACTTCACCATTTGATTTAATTATTTCAGGTATTTTATCTCTTACCAATTTATTATATATTTCCATGGTACTCTCCTTTTTATAATAAATTCTTTGTATAAAGAAATAGCACTCAATCTAGCATAGATTAAGTGCTTACCACTTAACGATAAGTACTCAACTTAGCAATGTTAAGTCTTCCCTTTTTTATTTTATGCAAGTCTCATTACCAAATACATCATAACATAAAGATGTCTTTTTTACAAATTGTTTTCTATCTTACATTTTCTGAGGCTAATATCATAATGGTATTCAAGAGAAGAAGTACAATAACTATTTTATTTTTGTATACCAGTAGAATTTTGAAAATTTTTAATTTCAATTGGTTTATCATCTATAATGATTAATTTACCATCTAATAAATATATACTTCCAGATATAGAATTAAATTTTCTTATGTAAACATTATTACCAAATTTTTTTAATTTATCGGCTAATTGATTATAATCCATTTTATTTCCACCTTTTTCGTATTCACAAGCACTTCCTGGAAAAATATATACATCGCCATTATATAATATATTTAGCGTACTTAATAGTGCTAATATATTATCAAAACTATATTTGGGTGATATATGCATTAAGAATTTATAATTTCCATTAAAAATAACTAATCCACAACATGATCCAATACCAAAAGTAAAAGCATTATCTTCATTAAATGTTAAAGAATAATAGTCCATAGGGACGAAGATTCCTGTCACTTCTGAATATTCATCACCTAAACATTTTATTGATTCACTATCCAATTGCATTTTATTCTTTATAATTCCAAATTTGTTAGCTTTACTAATGTTTTCTCTAAACTTTTTAAAATACTCTTCATTAGATTTGTCTATATTTCTATTAAAATCAAAATTATACTTATACATATTATGTTTGATCTCCTTTATTAATAATTATTTTGATATTTTATTATTTATTGTAAATGGTAATATGAAAGTATGTTTTTAAAATTGACAAATATACCAATTTAACCTATAAAAATTATAGTATAAATCTCAAACGTTTTAAAACTCGAACTATAGTACGTCCGAGTTTCCTATCAATTTGGTGCTAAAAAGAGGAATCGAACCCCCAACCTACTGATTACGATTCAGTTGCTCTACCAATTGAGCTATTTTAGCATGGTTGCCTAGACAGGATTCGAACCTGTGAATGCTGGAGTCAGAGTCCAGAGCCTTACCACTTGGCCACTAGGCAATATAAAAACTCAAAAATTTGAGTCCTATTATCAAATTTGGTGGAGCTGAGGAGTAATGAACTCCTGTCCAAAATTAATTTTCCTAAGACATCTACAAGTTTAGTTGGTTTATAAATTCAAATAATAATGTAGATTGCCAACTTCTCTTATTATTCTAGTTTATTAATTATTCGTTATAAGCCATAAACATACTTATAATATAGTTCACTTTATGACTCCCTTTAAAATCTCGTGAACAAAAGATTTTAAGGAAGACCTACTATCCCAAACTAGGCAAAAGCAGGTACAAAATTTCTATCGTTTCCGATTATTTTAGTTTTTGCATTTATAGTATGCCTACTACTTGCATCTTACAAAAATCAAATTCTGTCGAATCAATGCAGCCCCATATGTGAGTTAATTATACCATATTATATTAAAAATATCTAGATTTATTGACAATTAATAATAATTTTCATAAAATATTTATATGAATAAAAAAGTATTAAAAATCTTTGAACTTATATTAGTAAATGCAATTACAATGACAAGATTAATTGGCGCTTTTATTTTACCATTTATTTATCATTATTATGGTGCTAGTATTGTATCTATTTTTATAATTTGTTTATTTTTAACTGATACTATTGATGGCTTCCTTGCAAGAAAATTAAAAATTTCAACATTTTTTGGAAGTTTAATAGATGGAGTTAGTGATAAATTACTAAACTTTATATCATTTTTAATTCTAGGTTTTATTAATGTATTTATGTTTGCTCCATTAATAATTGAAATATCAATATTTTATACAATGTATTCAACATATAGATATGGTGGAAATATACAATCAAGTAAAATTGGTAAAACAAAAACTATTATATTAGATATTGGAGTAATTTTATCATTTATGTTAATTAGTCTTCCACTCTTTGAATCAAAATCAAGAGTTATTGATTTCTTAATTATAAATACTGATATTATTATTACATTTATTGCATTTATAATATTAATTTCATGTCTTATTACCCTATTTGATTATATGAAAAAGAATTATAAAGCAAGAGAAAATCCTAAATCATTTAAAATTAAAAATGAAAATAAAAAACAAAAACCAGTTAAATTAATTATAAAACAATTATTTGATACAGATTATTATAGTAAACATAAAAATGAATCTATCTTAAAACAATTTTACATATAAAGACAAATAACAAAATTTATGATAAAATAATATAAGGATGTGAAGTAAATGAAAAAATTAAAAATATCATTCGTTATAATAATCGCGATATTAGGAGCATATTTAATATACAAACATTTTGATAATTTAGAAGATGATTTACCACAAACAAATAAATTTGCAAGTGAATATACCCTACTTGATGAATCAAATATATTTGTATATAAAAATATAGATGAAATTATTAATATATTAACTAATAATACAGGAGTTGTATTCTTTTGTACTAAGGATAGTAATTGGTGTCAATATTATGCATATTATCTTAATGAAACATTAAAAGAATATGGAATAAAAGAAATAAACTATTTAGATATTAAAAAAGATAGACAATTAAATACTAGTAAATATCAAAAAATAGTAAATTTACTTAGTAATAACTTATATACAGATGACTTAAATAATAAAAATATATTTATGCCAGATTTAACATTTGTAAAAGATGGTGTAATTGTTGCTCATAATAATGATACTTCATTAATTGCAAGCGAGGGTACACCAGAAGAATATTGGAATCAAGAAAATATTAATAATTTTAAGAATATTTTAAAAGAATATGTTATAATGTTAAATGAAAAAGAAATATAAGGAGATGAAAATATGGTATATTATCAATACTTAATTATTATAGCGGTTTTAATTATTATTTCTCTAATAGTAATTAAAATGAGGAAAAAAGATTTCTCAATTGAAATTAATAAATTAATTCAATATTTAGGTGGTAAAGATAATATAATTGATTCACAAATTAATTTATCGAGATTAAAAGTAACTTTAAAAGATATGAGTATTGTAAATAAAGAAGGCATACAAAAATTAGGTGCTAAGGGTATAGTTGAAATAGATAATCAACTAAAAATAATTTTAGGACCTAATTCAAAACAATTAAAGAAATATATGGCTGAATTAAAATAAGAAAGAAATTTCTTATTTTTTTAGAATATTATAGGATATCCATAGCCATATCCATAATAGTTATTATTGTATGCTGGATAATTATAACCATATCCATAATTTGGTCTTCCATATCCACCGTTAAAAGCACCTACTGCAACTCCACCTGTTAGTGCACCTAATAAAAATGGTGCTGCAAAACCAAATCTATCATTATTTTGATATTTAAACTTATTATACATATAATTCACCTCTATTTTATATTATGAAAAAAGCACAATTAAGGTTGTGCTTTTAATCTATATAAGTTAAATGATGGAGTATTGAATAATCTATAACCATACTTATTAGTTCCAAGTCCACTTGATACATATATGTCTGTTATTCCTTTACTATAATATGGTTTAGAATATTTATATGAATTACTATCTTTAAATATACCACCATAGAATGGTAATACAACAGATCCATTTAATGAATGACCTAATAATATTAAATCAACTTCATATGTACTATCATCAATATTTTTAATAGTTTTACCATCATGCGCTATAACAATTGTATAACTTCTTTTATCATCACTATAAAATTTAAATGCCTCATCTAAATTAACACTTTCTTTTGATGATACAGGAAGACCTGTTATATACATAACATCATTTGTATTATAATATATTTCTTCATATGAATTAGATAATATTTTAAAATTACTATCAGTCATTACTTTTTCATAATCTTTATAAGAATAATCATAATCTCCATATACTGCAAATTTACCTATTTTAGCATATATGCTTGATAGTTTTTCAATTAAATAATTAGTATCTTCTGCTGTAATTTTTACATTTTTATTAACTAAATCTCCTGTAAAAATAACAATATCAGGTTTTAATATATTTATCTTTTTAACTAACTCATCCACTTCTTCTTTTCCAAATGTAGATTTATAAAGTAAATCACTAAAATGAACTATTTTAAATCCACTAAAATTACTAGTTAAAATATTACTTTCTACTCTGTATTCTTTTACTATTAATCCTTTTGTACCTACATATTTTGAATAAAAGATAACACCAACTACTAATATTATTAAAAGTATCATAAAATTTAAAAATTTATGACTTTTCTTTTCTACTACTTCTTCTTTACTATCATTTTGCTTATCTTGATTTTCTATTTCTTCTTCATCATTTAATTTTTCTATATCTTCACGTGTTTCTTTTTTCATATTACATTCCACCAAAATATGTTATTAATAAAAGTATACCTGTAAAACTATTATGTAGTGCATGTATAGATATAGATGTAAATGTTGATTTTGTATCATAATCCATTAAAGCAAATGACACTCCAAGAGATGCATAAGGTAATATATATAATAAATCACTAAATACAAACGCGTTATTTATTATATTTGTAAGAATATGAGCACTTCCAAATAATAATCCACATGTTAATGCATATATCCATTTATTTTTAATTAATGGTTGTAAACTTTTTCTAAATATAATCTCTTCACTTAATGGAGCAATTATTGCAATTGTAAGTAATGTATATATTGTATTATTAAATAACATATCTCTTACTTGTGTTTCATTTGATGATATATCATTTAATAATGTTACTATTATTAAGTTAAAAAATACCATTCCCATCATTCCAAGTACATAATATTTAAATGCAACTTTCACATTTGATTTAAAATTATCTTTAAATGTTTTAAACTCTTTATTTAAATCTTTATAATACATTAAATAAAGTAATAATATAAATAATAAATTCGCAATTATATCAGATACATTTTCATCTTTAATAAACATTTTTAAAAAGATGAAAAGTATACTTGGTATTATAAGTAAGCCAATAAAAGATATCAAACAAAATATTAAATTAATATACCATTTTCTATTTTTAGAGTAATCAAATAAGTTTAGTTTCATATTATCACCTACTATAATTATATACCAATAAATAAAATTATAAAAGAAAAAGTTAACTATTTTACTAAGTTAACTTTGATATGTGTTTTCTTACCCTTACTAATAATAACTTTATCTTTAAATAAGTCTTCTGTTATTTTAAATTCGGGGTTTATCTCTTTATTTGAATTAATACTTATTCCATTTCCAACAATTAATCTTCTTGCTTCACTCTTAGATGGTGCTATTTTTATAGTAACTAGTAAATCCATTAAATTCATATTATCAGTTATTGTGATATCTTCTTCTAGCATCCCTTCTTCACTATAACCTTTTGTAAATACTTCTTCGCTTGTTTTACGAGCACGTTCTGCTTCTTCTTCTCCATGTAAATCTTTTACTACTTCGTATGCAAGAGTCTTTTGAGCAAGTCTTTTCTCAGGTTCATTTTTAACACTTTCTTCAAGAGCATCTATTTCTTCTTTTGTTAAGAATGTAAATACTTTTAAAAATTCAACAACTTTTGTATCATCTGTATTTATAAAGTATTGATATAATTCATATGGACTTGTTTTATTTTTATCAAGCCACATAGTTTTGCCACCTTCACTCTTACTTATCTTAACTCCATGTTCATCTGTAATTAATGGCATAGTAAACGCGTATACTTCTTCACCTGTTTTTTTACGAATTAAATCTACTCCTGATGTTATATTACCCCATTGATCAGATCCTGCTACTTGAAGAGTACAATTTTTAGTTTCATAAAGATGTAAAAAGTCTAATGCTTGCATAATCATATATGAAAATTCAGTATATGTAATTCCTGTTTCTAATCTTCTTTTTATTATATCTTTATCAAGCATATAATTAAGTGAAAAATATTTACCATAATCTCTTAAAAAATCAATAAAGTTTATATTTTTAGACCAATCATAATTATTAACTACTTCAAAACCAAATATATTTTTTGCTTGTTTTGTAAGTCCTTCAATATTATGTTCTATTTCTTCATTTGATTTCATTTCTCTTTCACTTGATGGCCTTGGATCTCCAATTCTTCCTGTTGCTCCACCTATTAATAGAATTGGATGATGACCATATTCTGCAAGTCGTTTACTAATTAAAAATGATGAGTAGTGTCCAATATGTAATGAGTCTGCTGTGGGATCTGTTCCTATATAGAAAGTCATACCACCTTTATTTAATTTTTCTTCTAAATTTGGACTTGTAATATCTTTAATTAATCCTCTCCATTTTAATTCTTCAAATAAAGTCACTATAATTCCTCCTTAACTTTACTAGTGGATCCTATTCCACCTTTTCTTTTATTTTCTACTTTTACTTCTTCATCAACTGTTAGAAATTTCATGAATACTCCTTGTGCTATTCTATCTCCAACATTTACTTTAAAGTCTTTATCACCATGATTTATAAGTTTTACACTAAAATGTCCTTCGTTATCTTCATTATTATAAAAGTCTGCATCAATTACTCCAACACTATTAGCCATTGTTACATTATATTTATATGCAAGTGAACTTCTTATATAAATATAAAATACTTCATCATCATTCATACATACTTTAAGTCCTGTTTTAAAGGCCATGCTTTCTCCTGGCTTAATAATACCACTTTCAATACTTCTAATATCGTATCCTGCACTTTTACTTGTACTTCGTTTAGGTAATTTTATGCTATCATATAATTCTTTATCATTTGATACATCTTTTTTGAATTCTTCAAAACTTATTTTTTCAAATTTTCTCATAAAAACTCCTTTAATAAATTAAAAAAAGTACCATTTCAAAGGACGAGTTAATACCCGTGGTACCACCTTATTTCATAGATTAAATCTATCTCATTAATTATATTGCATTACCATTTAAACTCCAAAATAAGTAACTTCATTATGATAATTATTAGTTTGCACCATCCACTAATTCTCTTATTTAATTATTCATAATTATATTTTATTTCTTCTTCGTTTAATTAACCTCTACTAAAATATTTACCATCTCTTGTAGTTATAACTATTTCTTCACCTTCACTAATGAATAATGGTGCTTTTAGTGTATAACCTGTTTCAATAGTAACATCTTTTTGAGCACTACTTGTAGTATTACCTTTTACAGCCTCAGGAGCACTTATTACTTTATAAGATACTTTTTCTGGTAAACTAATACCAATAATTTCTCCTTCAATACTCATTGATTCAACTTCCATACCTTCTTTTAAGAATTTAATTTCATCTTTAATTAATGAAGATGGTAATTCTATTTGATCATAAGTATTGTTATCCATAAATACATAATTATCTCCTGCATTATATAAATATGATAATTGACTTTTTCTTACATCTGCTTTTTCCATTTTAATACCAGCATTAAATGTAATTTCTTGTGTAGTTCCTGCTTTTAAATTTTTAAGTTTAGTTTTAACAAAAGCACTACCTTTACCAGGTTTTACATGTTGAAAATCAACAACTTGGTAAATAACACCTTCATATTTAATAGTCATTCCATTTTTAATATCATTTATATTGAACATAATTTATTACGCAGCCTTTCTTTCTTTATGGTCAGTAGTTTTATTACATTTTGGACAGAATTTTTTAACTTCAAGTTTTCCTTCTGTATTTTTCTTATTTTTACTTGTTAAATAATTGATATTTTTACAAACTGAACATTGTAAAGCAATACCTTCTCTATTTTCCTTTTTTGCCATGAGACTTTCCTCCTTTTTGTACAATCAAAATTATAACAAACAAATACTCAAATATCAAGTAAAATATTAAGAAACTACTATTATTTTATGATTTTTATATTAACTTTTGAATGTTTTCAATCAAAAACCTAGTATACCAATAGATTCAGAATTTACAAAATTAATTATAAAATAATAATAACATCTTTCTTCATCACAACCTATTTCATTTGTTTTATATATTTTATCAATTTTACTATCATTTAATAATTTATTTTTATTAACATCATATAAATAATTGTCTTCAGTTATAAAATAATTTATATTTGCATTATACCATAATAGTTTTGGATCATATAATGTTCCAAATTTATAACTAATTGTTTTATTATTAATTTCCACATCTTTGTTTTTATATATTATAATATTATTTGGTAAATTTACTAAATAATTAATTGTCTTATTATTTCTAATTGAATATAATGTATCATCTTCTAATTTTAATAATATTTCTATAATATTGTCAGAATCAAATCTAGTATCATCAATTATTTTAAAAACAAAATCTTTAACTTTATTATCTAACTCTACTTTCTTATAATTATTTAATGAAGATTCTAAATTTTTAAACTTACTTTTATCAAATGAAAATGAATTTTCATCATAATAATATACTTCACCTAATTCATTTAATAAATAAATTCTTAAATATGTAATAAAATCTTCAATATAAAATTCTTCAATATATACTTTTTTTACATTGTCAAGTGGAATTAGAAAATCTTTGCCACTTTGATTTAACATAACTTTTCCATTATTAAGAGTCATTTTAATATTATCAAAATCATTAAATGAAGATTCACCATTACTATTAATAAAGTGAGTATATGCATAAAATCTTGTATCATCTATTAGATAACTGTATTCAATATTACCTACTTTATCAAATTCTCTATCAATAATTATATCTTCTATTTTATATCTATCTTTATATTCTTCATATACATCTATATCAGAAATACCAATATGTCTTTCATAAACATCTGTATTTAAATCACTAACAGATTCATAATCAAAAAGATTTATACCTATATAATATATTTGATTTTTGTTGTTTTTTAACTCATAATATGTAAGTTCTGTATTTAAATCACTTAAATTGGTTATATTTGATCCCAAATTTTTAAGTTCTATATGTTTTTGTTTATATTCTTTTATATCACTTTTTTTCTTACTATAACACACATAATTATCTGTAATTTCATTTTCATTAAATATTTTTTCTATAGCATCTTTTTCATCAAATATTTTTTCATATGTATTAATTAATAATTCTTTTGAAAAACACGCTTCATTTATATTTTGATTCCTTACAATATATGCAAATAGCCAATTTTTTATTAAATCTTTATTTAAAACTTCTAAAGAGTCATAATCTATAAAATATTCTTCTAAATTTTCTATTATAAAATTATCCATAAATAATTTTTCTGTTTCTTTATCAAAAGTAAAATCTTTTAATTCTGTATTTTCTGTTGTATAAATATTATTATACTTTTTACCTATTTTATTAAAATATTCTTCTAATTCATTATCTATTATTTCTTCAGTTTTATCAGTCGAATTGTTATTTTCTTCCTTATTATCATTAGTTTTATTAATACTATAATAATACCCTATTCCACTTGCAGTTATACTTAATACTAATAAAATACTAATTACTATTATTACTATTTTTTTCATACTAATATCCTATATATTTAAATGTTAAATTTAATTTTAAGAACATCTATATCCTTCTATGCCAAAAGTTTCATTGTTTTCAAAAGTAATTAAATATGTATAGTCACAAGCATCTTCATTTGATTTATATATTTTATTAATTTTGCTATTAGTTACTAATTTATTATTAGCAATATCATATAAATAATCATCTTCTGTTACAAAATAATCTATATCTCCCCAAATTGTAAAATTTTCCAAATCTAATATAGATTTAAATTTATAACTTAATTTTTTATTATTATTTTCTATATCATTATTTTTATAAATATTTACATTATTATTAGAACTTACTAAATAATCTACTACTTTATTATTTTTAATTGAATATAATGTATTATCTTCTAATTTTAATAATACTTCTGATACACTGTAATAATCAGGAGTTTCATAGTATTCATTTGATTCATTTCTTCTAAACACAAAATTTTTAGCTTTTTTATCTAAAGACATTTTTTTATAATTTTTTACTCTTGTTGCTAAAGTTTTATCATCACCATCATAAGGAGCCTCATTATAATAATATAATTCTCCTGAATTATTTAAGAAATATATTTTATAGTCTCCTCTTTGTGTCATAGCATCGCCATCCAAAACAACTTCTTTAATATTATTAACTGATACTGTTGCTGTTTTATTATTATGCTTAAATGTTAATTTTCCACTATTTAATGATACATTAACTTCATTTTCTAAATCATATGAGCCTTTTTCTTTTAAATAGTTTACACTACCCAAAGCACTACCCGTATAACTTCCACCTACTTCTGTTTGTTTATCAAATTCTCTATCTTTAATTATATCTTCAATTTTATTTTTTTCTTGATAATTATTATAGGCATATACACTATTAATGCTTCCATTAACATTAATTCCTATATTATATGTTTCATCTTGATTATTTTTTATTTCATAATATGAAACTACCATATTATCTTCATCATTAGAATTTAATTTATTTGCTTCTTTATAATTATATTCTTTTATATCACTATTCTTTTTACTATAACATACATAATTATTAGTAATTTCATTATCATTAAATATTTTTTCTATTGCTACATCTTTTTTATTAAATATTTTTTCATACGCGTTAGTTAATATATCTTTTGAAAAACATGCTTCATTTATATTTTGATTATTTACTATATATGCAAATAACCAGTTATCTATTAAATTTTGATCTACATATTTTTCTGTCGTATCACTATCACTAAAATCAGAATATTCTAAATTTTCAATTATAAAATTATCCATAAATAATTTTTCTGTATCTTTATCAAAATTAAAATCTTTTAATTCTGTATTTTTTGCTGTATAAATATTATCATACTTTTTGCCTACCTTATTAAAATATTCTTTAAGTTCACTATCAACCATTGTATTGTTTGGATTTTTAGAGTTTCCATTTTTACTATAATAATATCCAAATCCTCCTGCTGCTATGCTTAATATAAATAAAATACTAATTATTACTATTCCTACTTTTTTCATAATAATTCTCCTTCCTATTTTAATAAGATTATATAATATATTTTTTATAATTGCAAGTTTACATTTCACATATAAAATGATAAAATATGTAAGAAAAAAGGGATGAGTATATGAATAATAAAACTGTATTAGTAACAGGTTCTAGTAGAGGACTTGGTTCTTCTATAATTGAAATTTTTGCAAGTCATAATTACAATACTATAATTAATTATGTTAATGATGAAAAAGAAGCATTTGCTTTAAAAGAAAAAATTGAAAAAAAATATAATGTAAAATGTTTATGTATTAAATGTGATATCACTAATGAAAATGAATCTAAAAAAATGTATGATGAGGTAATTCATGAATTTGGTTCACTTGATGTTCTTGTAAATAATGCAGGTATCTCAATTGATACAACATTTGATGATAAAACAAAAGAAAATTTTATGAAAATACTTGAAGTTAATTTATATGGGACATTTAATATTAGTAGATTATTTGGAAATTTAATGTATGAAAATAAAAGTGGTAAAATTATAAATATTGCATCTACTAATGGAATTGATAGTTATTATGAATATAGTTTAGATTATGATGCATCAAAGTCTGGTGTTATTAATCTTACTCATAATCTTGCCAATCATTATAGCCCATATGTTAATGTAAATTGTGTATGTCCTGGATGGATTAATACTCCTATGAATAAAGATATGGATAATGAGTTTAAAGAAAAAGAAATTGAAAAAATATTACTTAAAAGATTTGCAGAACCAGAAGAAATCGCGGAAGTTGTATATTTTCTTGCAAGTGATAAAGCAAATTATATAAATGATAGTATTATAAAGATAGATGGTGGTAAACGTGTATAATGAAGATTTTATAATTGAATGTGAAAATGAACTAAATAGTGAATTTAAAAAAGTAGATGAATTAAATAGATTTTATAGTAAAAAAGTTATTGATGCTATACACAAAGAAAAAATAAGTGAAAGTGATTTACATGGAACAACTGGTTATGGTTATAATGACTCTGGAAGAGATAAACTTGATAATATATTTGCTCATATTTTTGATGCTGAAAGTGGTCTTGTTAGAAATCAATTTATATCTGGAAGTCATGCAATTACTGTATGTTTATTTGCATTATTAAGACCAAATGATACTCTACTTTCAATTACAGGTACTCCATATGATACTTTACATGAAGTAATTGGTATTAAAGAAAATAATAGTTCTCTTAAAAGTTATAATATTAATTATAAACAAATTGATTTAATAGATAATGATTTTGATTATGATAGTATTAAAAAAGAACTTAAAAATAATATTAAAGTAATTCATATACAACGTTCTCGTGGATATTCTCTAAGAGATTCAATTGATATTGAAAAGTTAGAAAAAGTTATTAAATTTATTAAAAATATTAATAAAGATATAATTATATTTGTAGATAATTGTTATTGTGAATTTACTGAATTTAAAAATCCTATAAATGTTGGTGCTGATATTATAGTTGGATCTTTAATTAAAAATTTAGGTGCTGGAATTGCAAATAACGGAGCATATATCGTTGGTAAAAAAGAATTAATTGATTTATGTGCTGAGAGGCTTACTCTTCCAGGTGAAGGAAAAGAAGTTGGACCTTCATTTGATGCAAATAGAAATATATTACTTGGACTATACTTGGCTCCTAGTGTTGTATCTTCTGCATTAAAAGTATCTATTTTAGCAAGTAAAGCATTAGAAAAATTAGGATATAAAGTAAGTCCTAGATATAATGAAAAAAGATGTGATATTGTGGAATTAATATATTTTAATGATAAAGATAAATTAATTAAATATACTTCTTCTATTCAAGCAAGTGGACCTGTGGACGCGCATGTTACTCCAACTGAAAGTGATATGCCAGGATATGATGATAAAATAATTATGGCAAGTCCATCTTTTACACAAGGCTCTTCAATAGAATTATCATGTGATGGACCTCTAAAACCCCCATATGTTTTATATCAACAAGGTTCTCTTACATATGAATATGGAAGAATTGCTATATTAAATGCAATAAATTCAATAAATGAATAAAAAGTCTTCTTACTAATATACTATTAGTAGGAGGATTTTTTTAATGAAAAAAGATTTAATAAAATCATATGCTAAAAATATTACAAGAGATGATATTGTTGCTTATTTACAAAAAGAATGTGTTCCTGCGAGTAATGAAGAAATTGATATGATTTATAACGCGATAAAAAACGATGCAGATGAGATTCTAAATTCTAATTTTATGAGTTATATTTCAAATTATAAACTAAATTTTAATGAAGAATTATATAAAAGAATTATTGAAAAATATAATGAATATAAAAAGTTTATTGAATAGTAAAATCAATAAACTTTTTGTTTCTAAAATTTTCTATTTCATATTTATATGGAGGATACTCATCACTCATATTTCTATTAATATATGGTGTTTCTAATATAAATGGAATACCACTAAGTCTAGAATTATAAACAATACTATTAAGTGTCTCAAATCCAATAGTACCAAATCCAATATTTGCATGTCTATCTTTATGTGATGCAATTGGATTCATACTATCATTTATATGAAAGCAACCAATCTTATTTATTCCTATCTTCTTATCAAATTCATCTAAGAATTCATCAAATTTATTTAAATCAATCCCAGCATCATTCATATGACAACTATCTAAACATACACCAATTCTGTCTTTATTATTAATGCCATCTATAATAGATTTTAACTCATCAATACTACTTCCAAGTTCATTGCCTTTACCTGCCATAAATTCAAGTAATACTTTAACACTCGTAGTATCATTAATAACCATATTAAGTCCATCTATAATATTTTTAATACCCTCTTCTTTTGTACAATTAACTGCACTTCCAGGATGTAAAACTATTTTATCGAAGCCAAGTGTTTTTACTCTATTTAATTCATCTTTAAAGAAATTTACATAAAACATAAATTTACTTTCATCACTTCTATTTGCTAAATTTATTATATATGGAGCATGTACAATAACATTTGAACTATTTATATTATTTTCTACCATTAATTTATATGCTTCATATGTAAGTTCATCATTTAATTCACTTCTTTGTGTGCTTTGAGTAGAACCAGTATAAAACATAAACGTATTTGCTTTATAACTAAGTGCCTCTTCTACACTTCCAAGAAGTTGTTTTTTATTACCAAAACCTACATGACTACCTATTATTAAACTCATTTTTACCACCTAATTAATTATAAAATAAAAACATTTTTTTATCAATGTTTTTACTTATTATTAAATTTATTCACATAAACTTAAACTAATTTCAGAATTACCAAACTTAATATTTTTAACTTTATCTTCTGTTATTTCATTTAACTTTAAATCTTCCCCATTATATACAAATTCATATTTTCCATTAGTTACAGACAAATTAGTTACATTTCCATAATAATTAAGTGTAATTGTATAAAGTATACTTTTATCTTTATCTATTGATAAATCATTAAGTTTATTACAAGCATAATTTAAAGTTGAAGCACCAATTCCATTATTATAAATTGTTTCTCTATTAATTTTAGATTGCTGATTTTTTGCATTTCTATAAATTTCTTGTGTATTTGCTAAAAATACTTCAATTTTTGATTTTTCATATGTTTTCATTAATTTTGGTAATGCGATAACAAATAATAATGCAATTATAATTAATAATATAACTATTTCGATTAATGTAGAA
This sequence comes from uncultured Bacilli bacterium, assembly GCA_947630945.1. GTDB lineage: Bacteria > Bacillota_I > Bacilli_A > RF39 > UBA660 > CAG-1000. The sequence goes on from CANRJN010000008.1 coordinate 31,326, forward strand.
AATTTATTATTCATAAATACTACCTTCCTATCATAATAATATTATCATTTAATACTAAATAATTCAATTATATTTTTTAATAAAATAAAAATGCTTCATTTCTGAAGCATAATTTATTTTATTATTCACTTACAACCAGTTACTGTCTTATCAGAAGATGAAGTAATTTTATATACACCTGATGATTGAGTACTATCACTAGATACAATAGCAGTTGATTTAAATCCTGTTGATCCGTCCCCTGCTTCAATTCTGTATGATCCATCAGCAACAATTAATTTAGCAATTTCACCATTAGCATTAAATTTAACATAATAAGAAATACCTCTACCTGTTAAATCTAAATGAGTATCTGCATCATTACTTGAAAAGCAACTAATTGTAGATGTTCCCATTGCACTATTTATATAAGCAGTTTCTGCTGTTTGATATAATTTTTGTGCTTCTTCCTTAAATGAATTTTCTTTTGCTTGTCTAAACATACTTAGTACATTTGGAAGTGCAATAATTACGAGTATTGCTAAAATTGCAATTACTGCTAGTAACTCTACTAATGTAAATCCTTTCTTTTTCATAATTTTATTTTCACTCTTCCTTTCCTAGGTCTCCCTATCATGATATAATTGTAACAAATTATATATAAATTTATCAAGATATAAAGTAAAATATTTTATTTTTT